>NZ_JBBMFE010000009.1:0-135644 GCF_040096155.1 Laedolimicola intestinihominis
GCGGGGCTATCCCCCCGCTCTTTCTGCCTTCCTTCACCTATTCATAGGTTCCTTTTTTTACAACTTTTCCGTCTTTCATAAAGATCTCGCCGCCTGCCACAAAGGTATCCAGCGTCAAATCCGGTTCCCAAAGCAGAATATCCGCATCCGCGCCCGGTCGAATTACGCCCTTCTCCGGCAGCAGATCCAGTCCTTCCGCCACCTGGCTGGTAGCATAGGGAAGCGCCTCCTCCAATGGCATTCCAAGCGTCTTCACCATATACAAAATCTCTTTTCGAATCGCGTCCACGCCGGATACACCAATCTCCAGAAGTGTACCATCCTCCGCATAGTTGGACCAGCTTCCGTGCCCGTCAGAGCTGATGGTGATATGCTCTGTGGGAAGTCCGCGCTTCTTTGCCTCCAGAATACAGTCACCCGGAGTCGTATGCATACAACAGGTCAGATCCACATAACCGCCTTCCTCCAGCAGCTGATAGCCTTCCTCCAACAGTGCGTCATTGCGGTTTACATGAGTAGGGCGGAAGATCCGAACCGGAACGGAGCTTTCCCTGAGTGCCCGAAATACCGGCTTCAATCCCGCCTTGTCGTCACCCATATGCAGCGTCACCATGCCCGGCTTGCCACTGAGCATACCGGCCACTCTGGCCTTACTTGCAATCTGAATCAGTTCATCTTCTGTCACATTCGGCGCCCGGTGATCGGAAATCGCCAGTTTTACACCGAGCACTTCTTTCACAAATACGATATCCCGTTCGATTTCTCCCGTAATCGTCGGACTCGGATATCCGTAAGCGCCCGTCAGCATATAGGCGCTCACGCCCTCTTCACAGAGAGCTCTTGTTTTCGCATAGAGATTATCCACACTCCTTGTGATTCCATCGGTACCCAGAAGTCCTACCACCGTTGTGATACCGTTCTTCACCAGCTCTGAAAGCTGAAGCTCCGGCGTCCGCGTATGGAAGCTTCCTTCTCCTCCGCCTCCTGTAATGTGGACATGCTGATCGATAAGTCCCGGCGTAAGAAGCTTGCCTGCCGCATCCAACACCCGGCACTCCACCGGGAGTGCTCCGATCGTATCCTGAATCTGTTCAATCCTTCTGCCACAGATCAACACATCCTTTTTCCCGAGATATTCCGGAGCATAGACCTCTGCATTTTTCACCAATAACATGATCGTTTTCTCTTTTTCCCTTTTATTTTCCCTGTAACTTCTATCCAGTATATACGATAAAATCCGTCTTGTCTATCTTCCATCTTACATATAACGCTCCCGCTCCTGTTTTCGCACGATAAAGAAGCAGATCACCTGCATGGCAATCGTAATCAGCCAGGATCCCGGATAGGAAATAAATAGTACGAACAAGGACCGATGCAGCGGAAAGATCCCGTAGATCCAGACGATTCTGGTTCCAACCGTACCGATAATCGACAAAATCATCGGTACGCCCGACCGCCCCATACCGCGCATGGCGCCCGGGAACAGATCCATGATGCCGCACAGAAAATAGGGAATCGTTGTAATGGAAATAATTTCCATTCCAGCTTTGATAACATCCGGATCCTTTGTATAAATCTGTAAAATCTCCGGTCCGAATACATAAAAAATCGTTCCCAGTGTTCCCGCGAACACCACTGAGATAAGCGCGCAGTCAATCAACACCCGATCCATCCGTTTGAATTTCCCCACGCCATAATTCTGGCTGGTGAAACTCATACAGGCCTGAGTGACGGAATTCACCGACGCGTAGAGGAAGCCCAGCAGGTTGTTGGCCGCTGTGTAGCCCGCCATGGCTGTGGATCCGAAGGAGTTTACCGAGGACTGGAGCATGGCGTTGGAGAAATTAATGACCACGCTCTGGATGCCCGCCGGGATACCCACCTGGAAAATCTGCACCAGATAAGACACGTTCATCCGCAGCTTCGAAAACCTCAGCTGATAACTGCTCTCCGACCGATAGAGGCAGCGCAGCACCAGAATGCAGGAAATAAGCTGGGACACTACCGTCGCAATAGCTACTCCCTCCACAGCCATGTGGAATTTTACCACCAGAATCACATTCAACACCGCATTGGCGACACCTGCCACAATCAGGAACAGCAAAGGCCGCCTGGTATCTCCCACGGCACGTAAGATCGCCGCACCATAATTATACAGCATAAAAAATGGCATGCCCAGAAAATAAATCCGCATGTAGAGCGTAGATAAATCAATCACATCATCAGGCGTCGCCATCACTTCCAGCGCCCACCGGGCCATTCCCACGCCCACAAATGCCATGGCCACACCGCTGAGCAGCGCCACCAAAATGGATGTATGAACCGTCTCCGACATCTCCCGGTCCCGACCCGCCGCGTAGAACCGGGCCGCCAGCACATTGGCTCCCAGAGAAATGCCGATAAATAGGTTCGTGAAAATTGCGATCAGCGCCGTGGTAGATCCCACCGCCGCCAGAGACTGGCTTCCGCTGTACTGCCCCACCACGATAATATCCACCGCATTGAACATCAGCTGCAGCACACCGGAAATCATCAGCGGCACCGCGAACACGATCAGCTTGTCCATCAGGGTGCCGTTGCACATGTCGATTTCGTATTTATTCTTTTTCACTTTTATCTCTCCCGTTGCTTTTCTGTCTTTTCTTAAAGCCCTTCTTATCTGTTATGTTACACAGATTTTTGGGGAAATGCAATATCTCATTCACAGAAAAACTGACGTTCATCATCTCACGCTTCGATGCAGCCTCTATCTGCTCAGGAACTGCTTGTATTCGCTTTCTGTTTATGATAGCATTGATCCTGAGTTTTGCCGGAAGGAACCGGTGAGCCATCCATTTATCTGGGAGAATTTTCTATGAAACGATTATGTCCTGATTACTATGAACATTTTACCTGCATCGCCGGAGCCTGTCCCATTACCTGCTGTCAGGAATGGAAAATCGCTGTGGATGACGACACCGCCAGGCGCTGGAAGAAGCTGGCTCCCCCGGCTGATGTGGAGGAACAGAAGAAAAATCTGAATGCTTATACTATACACAAAGACGGCGAACGGGTCATCGGACTGACCCCGGAACACAAATGTCCGTTTTTAAATTCAGATAAGTTATGTAAACTTGTATGCACCTATGATGACACAGTACTTTCCAGGACCTGCCAGGATTTTCCCCGGGAGATTCTGAAGTTCCGCACCCATGAAGAAGAGAGCCTGATGGCTGCCTGTCCGGCGGTGTTGGATATCTGGCGGGAAATGGATGGGCTTACCTTTCCGGAGCCGATGCCGGAAGAGCTGCCCTCCGAACGAACCCGACTTCTGTTCCGTCTGCGTTCAGAGAGCATCCGTCTGCTGGATTTAAGCCACCGGGCGCCGGAAAAGGATACCCCGGAGCAGGCCCTGCTGGAGCTCTCCTATATCCTTCAGGAACTGAACCGGATTGATACTCTGGACGACGCCCATATCACCGAATACTTTTCCGATAGTTCCCGCGCACAACTCCGCGACGCCATCTCCAATATCGATCTGCCGCCCCTGGACACCCTGGACGAGTGCAACGAGCTTTTACAGGATCTGGCCGTGAATTACCGGAAGGAAGGCCTGTATTCCGGCTATCTGGAACCGATTATCCGGCTGACAGAGGAACTTTCCGAAGGCTGCGACGAAGAAGAACTGCTCCGTGACTGGGACGCATTCCGACAGGATTTCACCGCCTGGCGCCCCTTATTGTTCCATTACCTGGAAAATGAGCTCTACTCCGGTTTCCTGCTCCCCGGCAGCGACCTCACGCTCACGACACTGCTTCTCCATCTGGAATGGATCGTCCTGACCTATGCCGTCATCCGCCACAGCCTGTTCCTGGCCTGGCTTCAGGGTGGCAGGCAGCCACTTTCCTACGAGACGGTCCGAAGCTACATCGTCATCCTGAACCGTATGACCGGCTACAATGAAGAAGACATTTTCGAATACCTGGAAAACAGCTTTGAAGATCCCCTCTGGGACTGGGGCTATTTCGCCCTGATCCTCGGCCATTAAGCTTTGTAAGCCTTCTCTGATTTTTTTCGGAAGCTTTACAATCTCTTTACACAAATACACCTGAAACCTAACAAACACCTCCTATACTGTCAACTATAGAGAGGTGTTTATTATGAGAACAAAATCTACGATTGAAAAAGTTATGCATCTGATTACCTTTGCAGGCATTGTCACAGCAAATGTATCTTCCATCCTGTTCGGCGTTCATGTAATGCATCCGGCTTTCCTGGCAGGTGTGCTCATCGCAGTTATCGGCGTCAACGGCGTACTGCTTTTGAAGCATCCGTCCTTCCAGATACATCATATTTCCGAGAATTCCAACTGGATTCATTATGTAGACTGACATCCTGCCCGGGAAATAATTCCAAACATTCTCGCATCCCCCGTTTTTCCACTGGCTCCAGTGGGAAACCGGGCGGGTGCGTTTTTTATTGCATTTAAAAAAACTGCTGTCCCACATTTTCGTGAAACAGCAGTTTTCTAATGCATCCTTTATCTCTGATACAGGCTCTTATAACTCAACCGGCTCCTCGGTCTCCTCTGCCTCTACAGCAGCCTCATCCTCAGCTCCGTCCTCAGTCAGCTCCAGACTTTCATCCAGATCGATGTCCTCGTCGAAGTCCAGCTCAGCCTCTTCGTCCATATCGGTATCCAGTTTTACATTCTGATAACGCTTCATACCGGTTCCGGCAGGAATCAGCTTACCGATCAGTACATTCTCCTTCAGACCAATCAGCGGGTCAACCTTACCCTTGATAGCAGCCTCGGTCAGAACCTTGGTGGTCTCCTGGAAGGATGCAGCGGACAGGAAGGAGTTGGTAGCCAGAGATGCCTTGGTGATACCAAGCATAATCTGCTTTCCTTCTGCGGGCTGCTTGCCCTCTGCGAGCAGACGCTCGTTGGCATCCTCGAACTCCAGAATATCTACCAGAGTACCCGGCAGGAAATCGGAATCTCCGTTGTCCTCGATACGAATCTTCTTCAGCATCTGGTGTACCAGCATCTCGATATGCTTGTCGGCAATTTCTACACCCTGCAGACGATATACACGCTGAACCTCGCGGATCATGTAATCCTGTACGGCACGTACGCCTTTGATCTTCAGGATATCGTGGGGGTTCACGCTACCTTCCGTCAGCTCGTCGCCGGCCTCCAGTACCTGGCCGTCCTGTACCTTGATACGGGAGCCGTAGGGAATCAGGTATACCTTGGACTCGCCGTCCTCGCCTGTCACCTGAATCTCGCGCTTCTTCTTGGTATCCAGAATGGTAACGGTTCCGGCAATCTCAGTGATGATTGCAAGTCCCTTCGGCTTTCTGGCCTCAAAAAGCTCCTCGACACGGGGAAGACCCTGTGTGATATCTCCACCTGCGACACCGCCGCTGTGGAAGGTTCTCATGGTCAGCTGTGTACCCGGCTCACCGATAGACTGAGCAGCGATGATACCAACTGCCTCACCTACCTGTACAGCTTCGCCGGTTGCCATGTTCGCGCCGTAGCACTTCGCGCACACACCGATGTGTGATTTACAGGTCAGAATGGTACGGATCTTCAGGCTGTCAATGGGGTTGCCGTCCTTATCCACGCCATTTTTCATAATAGCGGCTGCACGTCTCGGGGTAATCATATGATTTGCCTTGACGATGACATTGCCGTCCTTGTCGTATACAGTCTCACAGGCGAAACGTCCGGTAATACGATCCTGCAGGCTCTCGATCTCTTCCTTGCCGTCCATAAAGGCCTTTACTACCATGCCCGGGATTTCACCCTTGCCCTCGCAGCAGTCAACCTCACGGACAATCAAATCCTGAGATACGTCTACCATTCGACGGGTCAGGTAACCGGAGTCCGCGGTACGCAGAGCGGTATCGGACATACCCTTTCGAGCTCCATGCGCTGACATGAAGTACTCCAGAACGTCCAGACCCTCACGGAAGTTAGACTTGATAGGAAGCTCGATGGTGTGACCGGTGGTATCCGCCATCAGTCCACGCATACCGGCCAGCTGTTTGATCTGCTTATCGGAACCACGGGCTCCGGAGTCAGCCATCATGTAGATGTTGTTGTAACGATCCAGACCGTCCAGCAGTGCCTTGGTCAGGATAGCGTCGGTATCCTTCCAGGTTTCAACAACTTCCTTATAACGCTCTTCCTCGGTAATCAAACCACGCTTGTAGTTACGTGTAATCTTATCTACGGTATCCTGTGCCTTCTTGATCAGCTCCGGCTTCTCAGGCGGCACGGTCATATCGGAAATGGATACGGTCATAGCCGCACGGGTGGAATACTTGTATCCCATCGCCTTGATATCGTCCAGTACCTCTGCGGTTCTGGTGGCTCCGTGGGTATTGATAACCTTCTCCAGAATCTGCTTCAGACCCTTCTTGCCTACGTGGAAATCAACCTCCAGTACCAGCTCATTGCCCGGAACAGTACGATCTACAAAGCCCAGATCCTGCGGCAGAATCTCGTTGAAGAGGAAACGGCCCAGCGTGGACTCTACGATACCGGTCATCTCAGTTCCGTCAGCCAGGGTTCTGGTTACGCGGACCTTGATTCTGGACTGCAGACGGATGACTTTATTCTCATAAGCCAGGATGGCTTCGTTCAGGTTCTTGAAGAACTTGCCTTCGCCTTCACTTCCCGGACGCTCCTGGGTCAGGTAATAGATACCAAGGACCATATCCTGGGACGGTACGGCTACGGGACCGCCGTCAGACGGCTTCAGCAGGTTATTCGGGGAGAGCAGCAGGAAACGGCACTCCGCCTGCGCCTCTACGGACAGGGGAAGGTGCACTGCCATCTGGTCTCCGTCGAAGTCCGCGTTGAACGCGGTACAAACCAGCGGATGCAGCTTGATAGCCTTACCTTCTACCAGAATCGGCTCGAAGGCCTGGATACCAAGACGATGCAGGGTAGGAGCACGGTTCAGCATAACCGGATGCTCTTTGATGACGTCTTCCAGTACATCCCATACCTCCGGCTGTACCTGACGCTCTACCATTTTCTTAGCGCTCTTGATATTATGCGCGGTACCGTTCTGTACCAGTTCCTTCATAACGAAGGGTTTGAACAGTTCGATGGCCATCTCCTTCGGAAGACCGCACTGATAAATCTTCAGCTCCGGACCTACGACGATAACGGAACGTCCGGAATAGTCAACACGCTTACCCAGCAGGTTCTGACGGAAACGTCCGGACTTACCTTTCAGCATGTCAGACAGAGACTTCAGGGCTCTGTTGCCCGGGCCGGTGACAGGACGGCCACGACGTCCGTTATCGATCAAGGCGTCTACAGCCTCCTGCAGCATACGCTTCTCGTTGCGGACGATAATATCCGGCGCACCTAACTCAAGAAGGCGGGTCAGTCGGTTATTTCTGTTGATAATTCTGCGGTACAGGTCGTTCAGGTCAGAGGTAGCGAAACGTCCACCATCCAGCTGTACCATGGGTCGCAGATCGGGCGGAATAACCGGAACCGCATCCAGAATCATCCACTCCGGCTTATTACCGGACTCGCGGAAGGCCTCTACGACCTCCAGACGCTTGATGATACGGGCACGCTTCTGTCCGCTGGCATCCTTCAGGCCTGCCTTCAGTTCCACAGACTCCTTTTCCAGATCGATGGCCTGCAGAAGCTCCTTTACGGACTCTGCGCCCATACCTACGCGGAAGCGGCTGCCATACTTCTCGCGCATATCCTGGTACTCCTTCTCAGACAATACCTGCTTGTACTGCAGCTCGGTATCGCCTGCGTCCAGTACGATGTAGGACGCAAAGTACAGAACCTTCTCCAATGTACGCGGAGACAGGTCAAGGATCAGTCCCATACGGCTGGGAATGCCCTTGAAGTACCAGATATGAGACACCGGAGCGGCCAGCTCGATGTGGCCCATACGCTCACGGCGGACGTTAGACTTTGTAACCTCTACTCCACAACGGTCGCAGACTACGCCTTTATAGCGAATCTTTTTGTACTTTCCGCAGTGGCACTCCCAGTCCTTGCTGGGTCCGAAGATTCGTTCACAGAATAAGCCGTCTTTTTCCGGTTTCAGGGTTCTGTAATTGATGGTTTCAGGCTTTTTAACCTCGCCTCTGGACCACTCCCGGATCTTCTCCGGGGACGCAAGTCCGATACGAATCGCGTCAAATGTCATCGGCTGGTATACAGCCTGATTCGTTGTTTCTGGCATGAATGGCACTCCCTTCCTTATTCTTCTTCAAAATCTCCGTCGAAATCAGAGAAATCCTCATCTGAATCGTCCGGCTCCTCCTCGATATCAACCAGTTCTCCGTCCTCGGCAAACTCCTGCTTGCTGAAGCCGTAATCGCCATAGGAATCCTCATCATCCTTGAAGCGGCGGTCTCCCTCGATGATGGAGCGGATATCGGTGCTGTCACCGTACTCGCTGGTCTCCATGATCTCGACCTCTGTATTGTCATCCCGCAGTACGCGAACATCCAGTCCCAGAGACTGAAGCTCTTTCAAAAGTACCTTGAATGACTCGGGAATACCCGGCTTCGGAATATTGTCGCCCTTGATAATGGCCTCGTAGGTCTTCACACGTCCGATAACGTCGTCAGACTTCATGGTCAGAATCTCCTGCAGGGTGTAAGATGCGCCATAGGCCTCCAGAGCCCACACCTCCATCTCTCCGAAACGCTGTCCACCGAACTGTGCCTTACCACCCAGCGGCTGCTGAGTAACCAGGGAGTACGGTCCTGTGGAACGGGCATGAATCTTATCATCTACCAGGTGATGCAGCTTCAGGTAATGCATGTGACCGATGGTTACAGCGCCGTCAAAGTACTCGCCTGTACGTCCGTCACGCAGCCGCACCTTACCGTCTCTGGAAATGGGAACACCCTTCCAGAGCTTTCTATGCTCACGGTTCTCATCCAGGTACTGTGTTACCTCCGGATGCAGTTCCTCGCCGTGAATGCCGAGGAAGGTCTCACCACTCCACGGTCTTCCGTCTGCTGTGGTCTCCTCGCCTCTTTCCTTCCATTCAGCCGCCTCTGCGTCATCAAACGGAAGGTTTACATAATCATTTGCCAGATCCAGTGTATCCATGATATCGCTCTCGTTCGCGCCGGAGAATACCGGTGTGGATACATTGAAGCCAAGGGCCTTGGCAGCCAGGCTTAAGTGAATCTCCAGGACCTGTCCGATATTCATACGGGACGGTACGCCCAGGGGGTTCAAAACGATATCCAGCGGACGTCCGTTCGGCAGGAACGGCATATCCTCTACCGGAAGTACACGGGAAACGACACCCTTATTACCGTGACGGCCTGCCATCTTATCTCCTACGGAGATCTTACGCTTCTGAGCAATGTAGATACGAACGGACTGATTTACACCCGGAGACAGCTCATCGCCGTTCTCTCTGGTAAATACCTTCGCGTCTACGACGATACCATACTCGCCGTGGGGTACCTTCAGGGAGGTATCACGCACCTCGCGGGCCTTCTCACCGAAGATGGCACGCAGCAGTCTCTCCTCTGCGGTCAGCTCAGTTTCTCCCTTGGGAGTAACCTTACCTACCAGAATATCGCCTGCGCGGACCTCAGCGCCGATACGGATAATTCCGCGCTCGTCCAGATCCTTCAGCGCGTCGTCGCCCACGCCCGGAACGTCTCTTGTGATCTCTTCCGGTCCCAGCTTGGTATCACGGGCCTCTGCCTCATATTCCTCGATATGAATAGAGGTGTATACATCATCCTCTACCAGACGCTCGCTAAGAAGTACGGCGTCCTCGTAGTTGTAACCTTCCCAGGTCATGAATCCGATCAGCGGATTCTTACCGAGAGCCAGCTCTCCGCCGGAGGTGGAAGGACCATCCGCAATTACGTCGCCCTTCTTTACCTTGTCGCCTTTGAATACAACCGGTCTCTGGTTGTAGCAGTTGCTCTGGTTGCTTCGGGAGAACTTGGTCAGACGGTATACATCCTTGGTTCCATCGTCACACTTGATGGTGATCTCATTGGATACGGAGCGCTCTACCACACCGTCATGCTTTGCTACCACACACACACCGGAGTCGACTGCGGTCTTAACTTCAATGCCCGTTCCGACTACCGGAGCCTCTGTGGTCAGAAGCGGTACGGCCTGACGCTGCATGTTGGATCCCATCAGCGCACGGTTCGCGTCATCGTTCTGCAGGAACGGAATCAACGCCGTAGCTACGGAGAATACCATTCGCGGAGACACGTCCATATAATCGAACATGGAGCGCTCGTACTCCTGGGTCTCCTCACGGTAACGACCGGATACATTCTTATGAATGAAGTGTCCCTCTTCGTCCAGCGGCTCATTTGCCTGTGCTACATGATAGTTATCCTCTTCGTCTGCGGTCATGTAGACTACTTCGTCTGTGACACGCGGATTCTTCGGATCTGCTTTATCAATCTTACGGTACGGAGTCTCAATAAATCCATACTCGTTAATTCTTGCATAGGATGCCAGAGAGTTGATCAGACCGATGTTCGGTCCCTCAGGGGTCTCGATGGGGCACATTCTTCCGTAATGGGAGTAATGTACGTCTCGAACCTCGAATCCCGCACGATCTCTGGACAGACCGCCCGGTCCCAGTGCGGACAGACGACGCTTATGTGTCAGCTCGCCCAGCGGGTTGTTCTGGTCCATGAACTGTGACAGCTGGGAAGATCCGAAGAACTCCTTCACTGCTGCAGTGACCGGCTTAATATTGATCAGGGACTGCGGTGTAATATTGTCCTGATCCTGTGTGGTCATACGCTCGCGTACGGTACGCTCCATTCTGGAGAGACCGATGCGGTACTGGTTCTGAAGCAGCTCGCCTACCGCACGGATACGACGATTGCCCAGATGGTCGATATCGTCCTCATTACCGATGCCATACTCCAGATGCAGGTTATAGTTAATGGAAGCAATAATGTCTTCCTTGGTAATATGCTTCGGAATCAGATCGTGGATCTCGCGCTTAACTGCTTCCTTGATATCCTCGATGCTTTCATTTTCTTCCAGTATCTTTTTCAGAGCCGGATAATATACTAATTCTGTAACACCCAGTTCTTCCGGATCCACGTCCACATAGTGGCGCAGGTCTACCATCATACTGGAAATGACACGTACGTCGCGCTCCTCGGTCTGAATCATGACGAACGGTACTGCCGCGTTCTGAATCTCGTCTGCCAGCTCGCGGGTTACCTCGGTACCGGCCTCAGCCAGGATCTCTCCGGTCTGTGTATCTACCACATCTTCCGCCAGTACATGACCTGTGATGCGGTTACGAAGCAGAAGCTTCTTATTAAACTTATAACGTCCAACCTTGGCCAGATCGTATCTTCTCGGATCGAAGAACATGCTCATGATCAGACTCTCTGCGCTGTCTACCGCCAGCGGCTCGCCCGGACGAATCTTCTTATACAGCTCCAGCAGACCCTCCTGGTAGCTTTCTGCGGTATCCTTGGCCAGAGTTGCCAGGATCTTCGGCTCCTCGCCGAACAGATCGATAATCTCCGGGTTTGTTCCATAACCCAGCGCACGAACCAGAACGGTTACCGGAACCTTTCTGGTTCGGTCTACACGTACATAAAATACATCGTTGGAATCTGTCTCATACTCCAGCCATGCACCACGGTTCGGGATAACGGTACAGGAGTAAAGGCCTTTTCCTAATTTATCATGATCAATCGCATAGTAAATTCCAGGGGAACGTACGAGCTGGCTGACGATAACACGTTCTGCGCCGTTGATCACGAATGTACCTGTCTCCGTCATCAGCGGCAGGTCACCCATGAAAATCTCGTGTTCATTGATTTCATCTGTCTCTTTATTATAAAGACGTACTTTTACCTTCAGGGGAGCTGCGTATGTCGCATCTCTTTCCTTGCATTCTTCGATGGTATATTTCAGCTCATCCTCACCGGTACAGAGCGTGAAGTCTACAAAATCCAGACTCAGATGTCCGCTGTAATCGGCGATGGGAGAGATGTCATCGAACACTTCTCGAAGACCTTCCCGAAGGAACCAATCATAGGAATCCTTCTGGACCTCAATGAGGTTCGGCATCTCCAGGACTTCTTTCTGCCTGGAATAGCTCATTCTGAAGTTCTTACCGGTTGCGACCGGACGTATTCTGTTCTTTTCCATTGACGTTCACCCCTTATTTAATATGGAAGTTAGCTACTATTTTCGTCATTTTGCACAAAAACGCAAAATGAATTCAGAGCCTAGCTCACCACAATAGTGCATCCTACATGATACCATAAAGAGGTATAGGTGTCAAGCTTTTTTTGTATGTTTTGGAGATTTTTTTCGAAAATGATTTTGAATAGATTTATGGATTTTGGTCAATATTTTTGTTGATATTTTTTACCGGCAATCCTGACCGCACAAGGTTAAAATAAGCCGGGCGGATTACTCCACCCGGCTCTATAAGTCTTCATAAACTTATTTCAGAGTTACAGTAGCTCCCTGCTCCTCAAGCTTAGCCTTCAGCTCATCAGCCTCTGCCTTGGAAACGCCCTCTTTCAGTACCTTCGGTGCGCCGTCTACCAGGTCCTTAGCTTCCTTCAGACCCAGACCAGTTACCTCACGAACAACCTTGATAACCTTAACCTTGGAATCTCCAGCGCTTGTCAGCTCTACGTCGAAGGAATCCTTCTCCTCAGCTGCTGCTGCGCCGTCGCCAGCTGCTGCTACAACAACACCTGCTGCTGCAGATACACCAAACTCTTCCTCACAAGCCTTTACCAGCTCGTTCAGCTCTAATACGGATAACTCTTTGATAGCGTCGATAAACTCAGCGGTAGTTAACTTTGCCATTTTATTTTCCTCCTGATTTTTCATTTTAAAATTCGTTTTTTGTTAGTGGAATCACCATGGTCACTAAATTCGCGCTGTGCCTTCGGCTTGCGCTCATTAAGTGTCCAAGTGGGCGTTCGTACTAAATTCGTGCTACGCACTCATTAAGTACTCACAGCCTATGCCTCCGCCTTGGACTCTGCGATCTGATTCAGAACGCGAGCAAAGTTTGTAATCGGAGACTGGATGCTGCCAAGCAGCTTGCCAAGAAGCTCTTCTCTTGACGGAACCTTTGCGATCTCAGCCATGCCAGCTGCGTCGTAGTATGTTCCCTCTACGATACCGCCCTTGATCTCAAGAGCCGGTGCCTCTTTGCCGAACTTAGCAAGGATACGTGCCGGAGCAGTTGCATCTGTCTTGGAGATAGCAATTGCGTTCGGGCCCTCCAGCTGCGGAGCAAGGCTCTCACAATCTGTTCCCTTGAATGCGAAGTTCATCATCGTATTCTTGTAAACCTTGTAGATAACTCCGTTATCTCTGAGCTCTTTACGAAGTCTTGTATCCTGCTCTACGGTCAGACCGCAGTACTGAACAAGAACAACGGACTGAGCACCTTCGATATTTGCAGAAATCTCTTCTACAACCGGTTTCTTCAGCTCGATTTTTGCCATGAGTGGTGTACCTCCTTATTAGTCTATGTGTTCACCAACCCGATATACGAAGGAATCGATTTTTGTCGAATTCCTGATACAAAAAACCTCTCTGCCGGGAAGACAGAGAGGTTTCGAAAAATCATTCAAAGTGAATGCATATCGTCCTCGGCAGGCGTATTCAACTTATGCCTTGCGGCACCTGCTGTCTTCGGGTCGTGTTACATGCTATGAAAGCATAGCATATCTTTTTATGAATGTCAACCAATTTTTTTGATTAACCAAGCTTTGCTGTGTTCAGTCTTACGCCCGGTCCCATGGTCGGAGCGATGGTTACGCTCTTCAGGTACTGGCCCTTTACAGCTGCCGGCTTAACCTTATTGATTGCATCGATCAGCGTCTGGAAGTTGTCCGCTAACTGCTCCTCTGTGAAGGAAGCCTTTCCAATCGGCACGTGGATAATGTTAGTCTTGTCCAGTCGATACTCAATCTTACCAGCTTTGATTTCCTGGATTGCCTTGGTAACGTCCATAGTTACAGTTCCGGCCTTCGGGTTCGGCATCAGACCCTTGGGTCCAAGTACACGTCCCAGACGTCCTACAACGCCCATCATGTCCGGGGTAGCTACAACTACGTCGAAATCAAGCCATCCTTCGTTCTGGATCTTCGGAACCAGTTCCTCTGCTCCAACGAAATCTGCACCTGCTGCCAGTGCCTCATCTGCCTTTGCGTTCTTTGCGAATACCAGCACACGTGCAGTCTTACCGGTTCCGTGCGGAAGTACAACAGCGCCACGGATCTGCTGATCTGCATGACGTCCGTCACAACCTGTACGGATGTGAGCCTCGATGGTCTCATCAAATTTTGCGGTAGCAAGCTTCTTTACGATAGCTACTGCCTCATCTCTATCATACTGAGTCTGTTTGTCGTAGAGCTTAGAAGCCTCAACATACTTCTTTCCATGTTTCATATTAAATAACCTCCTGGTGGTAATTGCGGGATTCAGGGTTTTCCCTCCCACGTACAACATTTGCTATAACAGTTTCGATTAGTCCTCAACAACGATGCCCATGCTGCGAGCGGTTCCTGCGATCATGCTCATCGCGGAATCAACGTTTGCTGCGTTCAGGTCCGGCATCTTAAGCTCAGCGATCTTCTGAAGCTCAGCCTTGCTGATGGTAGCAACCTTAGTCTTGTTCGGAACACCGGAACCGGACTGAATCTTGCATGCCTTCTTCAGCAGAACTGCTGCAGGCGGAGTCTTTGTGATGAAGCTGAAAGATCTGTCTGCGTAAACTGTGATAACAACCGGAATAATCATTCCGTCCTGATCTGCGGTTCTAGCATTGAACTGCTTTGTGAACTCTACGATGTTCACGCCGTGCTGTCCGAGAGCCGGACCTACAGGCGGAGCCGGTGTTGCCTTTCCAGCAGGAATCTGCAATTTAATATAACCTGTTACTTTCTTTGCCATTTTAGGCACCTCCTTGTGGTAATTGCGGGCATTTGGGTTTCTCCCTCCCACATGCTTCTACATTTGATAGTTTCGTGTTCTGATGTAATACCTTACATCTTTTTGATTTCTGAAAAGCTGATCTCGACCGGCGTTTCTCTGCCGAACAGATCCACGTTGATGGTTACGCACTGCTTACCCTGATTGATATCCTGGATAACTCCTACCGTGTCGGCCCATACGCCGCCTGTAACCGTAACGGTATCGCCTTCCTTGAAATCTACTACGACATTTTCAGACTGGATTCCGAGCGGCCGCATTTCCTCTTCTGTCAGAGGTACCGGTTTTGATCCCGGTCCGACAAAGCCGGTCACACCACGGGTATTGCGCACAACGTACCAGGTGTCGTCATTCATCACCATGTTAATCAGAACATAGCCCGGAAACATCTTCTTCTGAACCTGTTTTCTGGCACCGTTCTTCATCTCAACTACGTCCTGCAGCGGAACTCTCACTTCGAGAATCTGCTCCTCCAGGTGTCTGTTTTCAATTGTTTTCTCAATGTTGGCCTTAACCTTGTTCTCGTATCCGGAATAGGTATGAACTACATACCAGTTTGCCTCTGCCATTTTCTCACTCCTATAAACTAATCAGCATATCGATTCCATAAGACAGGATAATATCCAGAAGCTTAATTACAACTCCCAGGACAATCGATGTAAGCACTACGGCTACGGTCTGTCTTATCACGGTCTTTCTGTCCGGCCATACAATCTTGTTGTACTCGGCTTTCAGACCCTTGAACCAGCTTTTCTTCGGTTTATTGGTGCTCTTAGTGGCCTTTTCTGCTGCTTCGCTCATCGTCCCACTATCCTTTCCTGCATCTTATTTTGTTTCTTTGTGCAGTGTGTGCTTTCTGCAGAATCTGCAGTACTTGTTGGTCTCCATCCGATCCGGATGATTCTTTTTCTCTTTTGTCATGTTGTAGTTACGCTGTTTGCACTCCGTACATGCCAATGTGATCTTTACGCGCACGACTTCCACCTCCGCTTATTTTTTGCTTGCTGAACAGCCTCGATACGCATGCCGGCATATCTAAACTGTCGTTTTTTAGGCATAAAAAAAAGGCCTACTTCCATTCGCCCTGATATCATATCATGCCAACCCTAAGCATGTCAAGCATTTTCTTTGAAAATACGCCGGAATACGCCGGGAAACCACCTGATAAATCCTATCTTTTACATTCCGATTAAATGCTTGCCTTTCTTTCGGCAAAATGTTAAACTTTAAATATTATAAATACGTGAATTTCAGGAAATAAATCCTGAGTATGGAGAAGGAGATTACTACTATATGAATTATCAGCGGCATAAATCCGAGGAATCGGTAGAGGATTATCTGGAGACAATCCTTATCTTAAGCAGGCACAAAGCCCAGGTGCGTTCCATCGACGTGGCCAATGAGCTCGGCTATTCCAAGCCCAGCGTCAGCGTGGCCATGAAGAATCTACGCCAGAAGAACTATGTAAATGTTTCCGAGGAGGGCTATCTTTCCCTGACCGGAGAAGGCCTGAAGCTGGCGGCAACTGTGTATGAGCGCCATTCTGTCATTTCCAACTGGCTCATCAGCCTGGGCGTATCCCAGGATGTGGCTGTGGAAGACGCCTGCCGGATGGAGCACGATATCAGCGAGGAGAGCTTCGCGGCGATCAAGAAGTATCTGCAGGATGCGGAGAAATAATCTTATATAGAAAGAATTTTCAGGAAAACAAAACCGCTTCACAGGTCTGATTACCCGGGGAGCGGTTTTTGTGTTATGTCAACCGTTCAAATTATTCTGTTTCTTCTTTTTTTAATTCATCGAACATAGCCTTCACCGTAGGCGCATTTTTCGTCAGTCGCTTGATACTCAGATCCTCGGCCTTATTATTGGCCAGGCGCAGGTTATTTTCAGAGGAAAGCAGGGCTTCCTTCGTCTTCTGCAGATGGGTAATCGTCTTGTCAATCTCGTCGATAGCCGTCTTGAACTTATCGCTGGCAATGCGATAATTGCGGGCGAAGCCCTCCTTGAAGGTGTTCATATTCTCCTCAAAGCGCAGGATGTCTACCTGCTGATGACGGGCCAGCTCCAGTTCCCGGCGGTACTGGAGGGAGTTCAGCGCCGCGTTTCGAAGCAGCGTAATCATGGGAATAAAAAACTGAGGGCGGATTACATACATTTTCTCATAGCGGTAGGATACGTCCACGATACCGTTGTTATAGAGTTCGTTGTCAATCTCCAGCAGGGAAACCAGCACGGCGTACTCGCACTTTTTCTCCCGGCGATCCTTGTCAAGCTCCTTTAAGAAATCCTCATTCCTGTGCTTGGTGGCCGTCTCATCCATCTCATTTTTCATCTCGAACATGATAGAAATGAATTCCACACCGTCCGCGGCTTCCCGGAAGATAAAGTCGCCCTTGCTGCCGGTGCGGGCGTCGTTGTCCTTTTCAAAATAAGCATTCGGGAACGCGGTCATACGCAGGGCGTTAAACTGATTCAGACAGTGCTGCTCCAGGCTTTCGCCGATCATTTTCGTGGACTGGCGAGCCTTGAAATCCTTGTAGTATTCAATCTGCTCGTCCTTCATTTTCAGCTTTTCCTCGTACTGCTTCTGAAGAGCCTGCTCCTTCAGCTCATTTTCCGTGGCTTTGTTGGCAAGCTGGCTTTTCAGAGCGGTGATCTCGGTGGTTTTCTCCGAAAGCTCCCTGTCTTTTTCGCTTACGACCTCAGCTACAGCCAGCTTTTTCTCGGTCTCCGTACCGGAGATCTGAGCCCGCAGCTCGGCGATGAGACGGTCCAGCTTCTGAATCTCTGTCTCTTTCTTCGCTAAAGCAGCGTCGTATTCCTGCTTCTGTTCCAGCTTCAGGAGGCGCAGCTCGCTCTCCTGCTTTCCGGCCAGCTCCTCCTCTCGACGGCGCAGTTCTTTATCGAATTCTTTGTCCCGGACCTGCTGCACGATCTGAGCATAGCCGGATTCGTCCACCACGAAGACCTCGCCGCAGTTGGGACATTTAATTTCCTGCATGTTCCTGTTTCTCCTTTATTTAAAATCTTATCTCTATTTTCTCTTTTGCATGTTCCCATTTTAGCACAGATACTTCCGGCCTTCCAGCTTTAAAAACAGCAAAATTTAAGGGCATGGCTCACGCTGCCATGCCCAATCTTATGTAAACTCACTTTTCCAGCGCGTCATTCATACTTCCCATCCGGTATCCTGCCAGATCCATGGTCACGTACAGGAATCCGTACTCCTTCAGCTTCGCCACCACATCGGCGCGGGCCTTCTCTTCCATCAGCTTGTCGAACTGCTCCGGCAGCACCTCGATGCGGGCCAGATTGTCGTGAATACGGACGCGCACCTGACGGAAACCGTAATCCAGAAGCAGCTGCTCGGCCTTCTCTACCATGGCAAGCTTTTCTTTGGTAATGCTTTCGCCGTACACGAAACGGGACGCCAGACAGGCGAAGGACGGCTTATCCCAGGTGGGTAAATCCATATCTTTGGAAAGCTCGCGAATCTCTGCCTTCGTAAGCTCCGCTTTTCGCAGCGGGCTCTTGATATCCAGCTCGGCGATGGCCTGGAGTCCCGGGCGGTAGTCGCCATTGTCGTCCATATTAGAACCCTCTGCCACGTATGTAATACCGTTGTCTGCCGCCAGCTGCTTCATTTTCTCAAACAGCTCACGCTTGCACAGATAGCAGCGATTGGGCGGATTCTTGGAAAATCCGTCTATCTCAAGCTCCTCGGATTCGCAGATAATGTGGCGGATACCCTCTTTTTTGCAAAATGTCTTGGCCTCTGTCAGCTCTCTTTTCGGAAAGGAGCAGGACTGCGCCGTCACAGCAATGGCCTTGTCGCCCAGCACCTCATGGGCTGCCTTCAATAAGAAGGTGGAATCTACGCCGCCGGAAAAGGCCACGACCACACTTCCCAGCTCCCGCAGATAAGCCTTCAAATTTTCCAGTTTCTGTTCTGCTGTATTCTGCATGCTTTTACCCCCTGCATTTATCATCATTTTCATACCTCCACAGCCGTTTTCCGGACTGCGGTATTTTTATAAGCATACTATAGAATCCTCTTTTTTTCAATACTTAGTTTTTTAGTAGGAAATGCATGTTTCTTATGTGATTATACCAAATAATTCTTGACTTTCCGCCATTTTCAGGATATAATATCTACGTTCAAATGTATTTTCGAAGAGGATTGATTCACATGTTTTTGTAAGTCATCGTTCACTTTGATGCTTTACAAAAACATGTGATTTTTTGTTTTCGGACAACATGGGAACATACATTATATTTTCTATATTTATTAGGAGGCTTCATTTTATGAACAAGGGTACTGTTAAGTGGTTCAACGGAACAAAGGGATACGGCTTCATCACCAACTCTGAGACAGGCGAGGATGTATTCGTACATTTCACCGGCATCGTTGCTGATGGCTTCAAGACTCTGGAGGAAGGCCAGTCCGTTACTTTCGATGTAACCGAGGGTAATCGTGGACCGCAGGCTACCAACGTTGTCGTTGTAGCTTAAGCTGTTTCGATACAAAAGAAAAGACATCTTTCGGATCTAAAAACGGGCATTCCATCAGGGATGCCCATTTTTTGTCGCATAATATTGGATGATTATTTCTGCTCTTCTGTGCTTTCACCGTCGCCGGTTCCCTCTCCTGCCAGCTTCAACAGATCCTCGATCTCTTCCACAGGCATATCCATAAACGCGGACAGTTCTTCCACAGAGACCTGACGCTCCAGCTCGCCGGACAGCTCTTTGATACCGTCGCTGAGCTCATTTAAACGATCCGCAATCAGCTCGCCTGCGGATTTCTCCGTCTGCTGATCCTCCAGCGCTTCGCTGACTGCTTTTTCGATCTCTTCTTTCAGATAATCCAGAGCGGATACGCTCTCTTCCCGGAGTCCGAGAGTCTCCAGTGCCAGCATCAGACCGATATTGCCTTCCTGAATCAGGTCGCCGATGGGAAGTCCCCGGCCCGCGTAATGCTTTGCAGTCTCCACTACCCTCGGAAGCAGCTGTTCGGTGAGACGCGCCTTTGCGTCATTGTCTCCGCTCTCCTCCACTTCCCGGCAGAGCTCCAGTAATGCCTCTTCTTCCACTGTCTTCAGGTAACTCAAATCCTCCTCGTACTGAGTCAAAAAGGTCTGTTCCTCCTCAGAAAGCTCCGGCGTGCCCTCCTTTTGGTCCGCCGCAGGCACATAGCCCTCCACGGTAATCATTTTGGACGCCAGATAAGCAAATACCAGGTCATACTGCTCCTCGGTCAGATCCATATCCTTCAAAAACGTCTTTACTGCGTCGGTACTGAGACGGTTGTTATTGATTTTTGCCAGCTCGCCCAGATCCTCCAGACGCTTCTGAAATGCTTCTTTTTCCATTTATTTACTCTCCTTTTGTTCGGTCATCATTTCATGCTCTTTCCGGATTTCCTGATAAAGCTCATACAGGGGCCAGTCCGCATTGTGTTCTGTCACCATAGCCTTCATGGGAATCGGCGGCACCTTGGCCTTTCTAAGACCTCCAAGCAGCTCCTGCAGCCGACGCTGTCCAAAGCCATGCAGCACCAGAAGCTTTTCCGGAATCACCGGCGCATCCGTGGCTTTCTCCTGCTCCTCATATCCGGGCAGCCCGGCCAGCGCCCCCACCTTTTCGGCTGTCTGTTCCGGCGTGATGTTGCGAATCCGGATGCCCATGCGCACCAGTACGCCCTTTAAGAGCCGATCCGCGTCGGATTTCTCCGGTGTATAATAAAGCACAAGTTCTTTTGCGATTGCCATTGCGTTCTCCTTCTATAAAAAATCGTATTTCTATTGTAGCATGACGGGAAATGTCCTGCAAGTCCACCCGGAAAGAAGCTTCCCTGTTTTTCCAATTCATGTTATACTGGTTTTATCATTTATGAATGGGAGAAGTGTTCATGAAAAAACGGGAATCCTTTAACAGCCAGTGGGGCTTTATTCTGGCCTGCATCGGCTCTGCAGTGGGAATGGGCAATATCTGGATGTTTCCGACCAGAGTATCCTTATATGGGGGCGGTTCTTTTCTGATCCCCTATTTTATTTTCGTCATTTTAATCGGTTCCACCGGCGTCATCGGGGAAATGTGTCTGGGACGGGGTACCCGCTCCGGGCCCATCGATGCCTTCGGCATGGCCTGTGAGACAAAAGGAAGGCGGAAAATCGGCGAGACCCTTGGCTGGATTCCGGTTCTGGGCGCATTCGCTATGGCCATCGGCTATACCGTTGTCATGGGCTGGATTTTAAAATACATGGTTGGTACATTTACCGGGGCGACCCTGGCTGCCGGCGATATCGACGGTTTTGCCGCTAACTTTGGCAGCATGGCCTCTGCCTGGGGCAATAACTTCTGGCAGATTCTGGCGCTCCTGATCTGCATGATCATCCTGATGTTCGGTGTGGGAAGCGGTATCGAAAAGGCCAACAAGGTTATGATGCCGATCTTTTTCGTGCTGTTCATCATACTGGGCGTTTATGTGTCCTTTCAGCCGGGTTCCGCGGCAGGTTATCAGTATATTTTCCGCGTAGACCCAAAGGCACTGGCCAGCCCGACCACTTGGATTTTCGCCCTGGGGCAGGCATTTTTCTCCCTGTCCGTGGCCGGAAACGGTACGCTGATCTATGGATCGTATTTTTCGGATGAAGAGGATATTCCTGCTTCTGCCGGCCGGGTAGCTTTTTTTGATACCATGGCTGCCATGCTGGCTGCACTGGTCATTATCCCGGCTATGGCAACCACCGGCGCACAGCTCAACCAGGGCGGTCCGGGGCTTTTATTCATTTTCCTGCCCCATCTTATCCATTCCATGCCGGGCGGCTGGCTCATCGCGATTATTTTCTTCACCGCGGTATTTCTGGCCGGCATGACCTCGCTGATGAATCTCTACGAAGCCCCCATTGCCACAGTGCAGGAAAAGACCGGATTTTCCCGAATTCCGTCCTGCTGCATCATCGCCGGCATCGGCGCCGTGGTATCCCTGCTCATCCAGGGTATCGTCTCCAACTGGATGGACCTGCTGTCCATCTACATCTGCCCCCTGGGCGCAGGCCTGGCCGGAATCATGCTGTTCTGGGTGTTCGGAAAGCAGTATGTGGAAAATGAAGTCAACAAGGGTCGAAAGCACCCCTTTGCCAAATGGTTTTATCCGATCTGCAAATATCTCTATGTACCGATTTGTTTTCTGGTGCTGATCCTGGGAATCGTGCTGGGCGGAATTGGATGATTATTTTTCAAAACTACTATGGAAGGACAAAATAAACCATGTTTTTTATCTGTGGAATCAACCAGGAACAGAAGGATCTGGGAAGCTTCGGACCCTATATCTGCGGGGCCTGCGGAAGCTATGGGCGGTATCAGGTTTACATAACCTATATGTGTCTGAGCCTGTTTTTCATTCCGATTTTTAAATGGAGTAAAAAGTACTACGTACAGACCACCTGCTGCCAGAGTCTGTATGTGCTGGATCCGGAGATCGGAAAACGGATTCAGCGTGGGGAACCCGTAGATATCCGCCCGGAGGACATGACTCTGATCCAGCGCGGAACCAACGGCTATCGCGGCTGGCAGAATCCACCATGCCGTCACGTCTGCCCGGCCTGTGGGTATGAGACAGAGGAAGATTTCGCGTACTGCCCCAAGTGCGGGACGCGGATGGAAGATCGCTAAAACAGTGAACGGGATAGCGCACCCCTTATGAAGTGTCCTATCCCGTCCTTTTTATTTCCTGCGGACCAGAAGCCCTACATTCTCCACTCCCGCCGTCTGCGGGAACATATCCACCGGCTGCACCTTCGTAAGCTCATAGCTTCCGTCCGCGCAGAGGAGCTTCAGATCCCGGGCGAAGGTGGCCGGGTCGCAGCTCACATAGACAATGCGCTCCGGGGCCATGGCAAGCATGGTCTCAAGACAGGCGCTGTCACAGCCCTTCCGGGGCGGATCGATGACAATAACGTCCGCGTGAATGCCTTCTTTTTCATATTTCTCAGGCAGAACCTCTTCTGCCTTGCCCAGATAAAATTCCACATTGGAGATACCGTTTAGCTCGGCGTTGTGCTTCGCGTCCTCCACGGCCTGGGGCACGATTTCCACGCCGTAGACCTTTTTCGCGCTCCGGGCCAGAAACAGGGAAATGGTTCCGATGCCGCAGTAGAGCTCCCAGACCGTCTCCTGACCGGATAGGCCTGCATATTCCAGAGCGGTACGGTACAGCTTCTCGGTCTGCACCGGATTTACCTGGTAAAAGGACAGGGGCGAAATCCGATAACTGATATCGCCGATTTTGTCCGTGATATAGGTCTGACCGCGTACCGGAATGATCTCATCGCCCAAAATCACGTTGGTGTTCTTCTGATTTACATTCAGGGTCAGACTGGTCATGCCCGGAATCATAAAGAGGCGGTCCGCCAGCTTCTCGATTTGCGGAAATTTTCGGCCATTGATAACCAGGCTTACCATAATTTCGCCGGTGGCGAAGCCTTTCCGGATCAGCACATGGCGCAAAAGTCCCTTTCCGGTATTCTCATCGTACGGCTCGATGTGATGCTCATTCAGAAAATCGAGAATCATTTTCAATATAGTCTGATTCTCCCGGATTCCCAGAGCACAGTCCGTCTCCGGCACGATGCTGTGGGTGCGGCCCGCGTAGAAGCCGGTCACGATACGGCCCTCCTTGTCCTTTCCGAATGGAAACTGGGCCTTATTGCGGTAGCGGTAGGGCTCGTCCATGCCCAGGACCGGACCCACCGGGGGATCGATGAAACCACCCAGGCGCTTTAGATCCTCGCGCACCTTTTCTTCTTTATATAAGAGCTGTTTTTCATAAGAAAGCCCCTGAATCTGACAGCCGCCGCAGCGTCGGTGCTGGGCGCACCGGGGCTCCTCCCGATCGGGAGACGGCTCCAGAAGCTCTACAAGCCTCGCAAAAGCATAGGTCTTTTTTACTTTCGTCAGACTGACCCGCGCCTTATCTCCGGGAAAGGTATCTTTTACAAAAAGGGGATAGCCATCCATTTTGCCTATCCCCTCTCCTGCGCTTCCCATCGATTCGATTGTCACTTCCACCAAATCGTTCTTTTTCAACTTAAACCTCCGTCTTACGCAGATTAGACTCGAAGAACCGGTTGTAACCAAGCCAGCCCATATTGGTACCTGCTGCCTTGAAGATCTCCTTCATGGTCTCCATCTTCGCGTCTGTATTGTCCGCCAGATTCAGCGCCATAGCCTCGGCCAGAGCCGGTTTCTTCGGGGAGCCGTACTCCAGCTCGCCGTGATGGGCCAGGATGCAGTGCTTCAATTCATTTTCCAGCTTCTTTGGGAAGCCCGGAATCTGATGCGCCCGCTCGGCTACCATCTCGCTGCCCATGGCGATATGGCCCAGCAGCTGTCCCTCATCTGTGTAATCATTTTCCGGAAACTCGGAAAGCTCATAGACCTTGCCGATATCGTGGCACATGGCTGCTGTATACAATAAATCCCGGTTCAGATAGGTATAATTCTGTACATAATACTCGCAGAGCTTCGTTACATTTAACGTATGCTCCAACAGGCCGCCCACGAAGCTATGATGCACGGTCTTGGCCGCGGAATGGAACTTGAAGCCCTTGATAAATTCCGCATCATCCACGAACAGGCTCTTTAAGAGCGCCCGCAGATGGGGTTCCTGCACCTGATTGGCGTAGCCCATCAGTTCCTGATACATTTCTTCTATATCCCGCTCGCTGACCGGCAGGTAATCCGCCGGATTGTACTCGCCCTCCCGGGCCTTTCTGACGCGCTTTACGTTCAGCTGCAGCGCGCCCTGAAAGCTGGTGGCATCCGCCATAATATCAATATAGTCCATCGCTTCAAAATCATCGATCCCCTGAGAATTGGGATCCCAGATCTTGGCGTCCACCGTGCCTGTCTTATCCTGCAGAATCAGGTTTTCGTATGTTTTTCCATTTTTTGTAACCGCAGACTGACGCTGCTTGCACAGATAGATACCGGAAATGCGCTCGCCTTCCCGGATAGTCTCAATATATTTCATCTTTCATACTCTCCTCATAAATTCGTAACTGTCCGTAGCTGTTCCGTACATTCATTCAACGCACTATTTTAACACATCCAGCTTCACACTGCACGCAATTTCTTTATATTCTTCTTTGCCCTGGCGCATGACCTTCACCTGGATCACCTGATCCTTGGAGAATTTCAGCAGCATTTCCTGAATCTCCGTCACGCTCGCAACAGCCTTCCCACTGATCTCGATGATCACATCGCCCGCCTGCAGACCGCCGTTCAGGGCCGGGGAATCCGGCTCCACATCGGACACGTAGACGCCCGTGGGAATGCCCTGGCTCTCCGCGATCTCCGCCGTTACCTGGCTGCCCTTGATGCCCATGTACACCAGATCCTGGCTGTTAGACAGATGCTCAATGACTGCCTTCATATCGGAAATGGCATAGGCCGTCAGGGCTCGTTCATTGGATGCATGGAGATAGGTGTCCTCAATAAGGCCGATGACCTGTCCGTCCAGATTCACCAGCACGCCGGTACCGCCGTCGGAACGCTCCATATCGGTAATCAGAAGCCGGTATTCGCCGTCGATAACGCTGGTCTTATGGCCCGGCGCCACCAGATTGCCGAATTTCAGGGAACCGGCAAAGCCTGCGGGACTGCCCACGGCAATGACGCTGTCGCCCGCCTTCACACTCTTGGAGCTGCCCAGATCCGCGATTTTTACCACTTCCATGGTGCCCTCGTCCACCGCTGCCAGATTCACGCTCACAATAGCCATATCGGTTACCCGGTCATAATTCTTCAGGACCGCATCCTGACTTTTTCCATCCACAAAAGTGACCTGAAGCTTGCTTGCGTCCTTCACCGGCTCGTAAGGCGTCAGAATCAGAAGCTCCACGCCGTTATTGCCCACCAGAAGACCGCTGATCTCCCGACGACTCTCATAGGTCTCGTTGAACCAGTCGGTGTCGCTGCTGGCTGCCGTCACGGTCACTAAGCTCTTATTTACCTCGCCGGCTACGGCCTTCAGCTTTGTATACAATTTCTGATAATCCGCCAATTCCAGCTCCTGGGGCTCCGTAATCACAACTGTCTCTCCGGTCGGCTCCTGGGTCACCTCGTCCGGCTCGTCGTCCCGTGGAATCGTGATCTCCGTCTTCTCCTCCTTACCAAGGGCGCGCTCCATAAACGGCTGAAGCTTCACGAACACGAAGCAGGCCACCGCGCCGCACAGAGCCGCCACCAACAGCCAGTAGCAGAGCTGGCGGAACCGTCTGGTCTGGTAAAAGGGCTGTTTTTTTATCTTTTCTTTTACAAAGGAAAATTCTTCATCGTTTGATTTTCTTTCTTCTGCCATAGAAACCCTCCGAAGCCAATAAGGAGAGTTTGGGACCGAGTCCCAAACTTGGATATCACGAATTGCTCCGCCTTACGGCTCCCGCAATTCTACGCCCATTCGGAATCCGCAGATTTGCTCCGCAAATCGCTACTTCCTCATGTGCGGCGGCTTCCAAAGAGAAAGTCCTTATCATGCAAGCATGAACGGCCTTCCTCCTTGTAACCCTTGATATCCATATTTTAATACATTTTTACAGGAGTGTCCACATATAAAAACCCTCTTTTCATTCTATCCAAAGTGCGGTATACTTTGGGTATTATGAATAGAAAAGCTTATCACACACTGGAATTTTATAAAATCATTGAGCGTCTGGCTTCCGAGGCGGGAAGCGCAGGCGGACGCAAACGCTGTATGGAACTTACCCCCATGCAGGATCTGGCGGCGATTACGGCCGCACAACAGGAGACTGAGGACGCGCTCACAAGACTATACCGAAGAGGCGGCGTGGGCTTCTCCGGCACTAGGGACGTACGCGCTTCCCTGAAGCGTCTGGAAATCGGAAGCACCTTAAATATCCCGGAGCTTCTGGATATCTGCTCTCTTCTGGAGACAGCGGCCCGGGCGAAGCAGTATGCCCGGCAGAATGAGGGACGGGAGGAAGATCCGGATTCCCTCGATCCACTTTTTGACGCGCTGGAGCCCTGTACCCAGCTCTCCGGCGAAATCCGCCGCTGTATTCTCTCGGAGGATGAGATAAGCGACGACGCCAGCCCTGCCCTGCACCATGTACGCCGCTCCATTCTGGCGGCCAACGACAAGATTCATTCGACCTTGTCCGGCATGGTCAATGGCTCCGCGCGGACTTATCTGCAGGATGCTGTCATTACCCAGCGAAATGGCCGCTACTGTATCCCGGTCAAGGCCGAATACCGCAGCCAGGTGCCCGGCATGATTCACGACCAGTCCTCCACCGGTTCCACCCTGTTCGTGGAGCCCATGGCCGTCGTTAAACTGAATAATGATTTGAAGGAATTATACCTGAAGGAGCAGGAGGAAATCGAGCATGTACTGGAAGCCTTAAGCAACCAGACCGCGTTCTGTACTGAGGAGTTGGACCAGGACTACGATATCCTGACCACCCTCGACTTCATTTTCGCCAAAGCCAAGCTGGCTAAAAATATGAAGGCCACCCGCCCCCGCTTCAACGAAAAACGGCAGATCTATATTAAGGAAGGCCGTCACCCGCTGCTGGATCCGAAGAAGGTGGTCCCTGTCACCATCCGTCTGGGACAGGACTTTGATCTGCTCATCGTTACCGGTCCCAATACCGGCGGTAAAACGGTATCCCTGAAAACCACCGGCCTTCTGACCCTGATGGGACAGGCCGGACTCCATATTCCCGCCGCCCAGAATTCTGAACTGGCCGTCTTCGACAACGTGTACGCAGATATCGGCGACGAGCAGAGCATTGAGCAGTCCTTAAGTACTTTCTCGTCCCATATGACCAATATCATCCGGATTCTGAACGAGGCTTCTTTAAATTCATTGGTGCTTTTCGACGAGCTCTGCGCCGGAACCGACCCCACCGAGGGTGCGGCCCTGGCTATCGCGATTCTGTCCCATTTGCATAAAATGGGCATCCGCACCATGGCCACCACCCATTACAGCGAGCTGAAGGTCTTTGCCCTCTCTGCTGACGGCGTGGAAAATGCCTGCTGCGAATTCGACGTGGAGACCTTAAGCCCCACCTATCGGCTTCTCATCGGTATTCCCGGCAAGAGCAATGCCTTTGCCATCTCTAGGAAGCTGGGGCTGCCCGACTTCCTCATCGAGGACGCGAAAGGCCACTTAAGCGAGCAAAATGAGAGCTTTGAGGATCTCTTATCTGATCTGGAGAGCAGCCGCCGCACCATCGAGCTGGAGCAGGCGGAGATTCAGGAGCATAAAGAAGAGATCCGCTCTCTCCGGGAAGCCTTGGAGAAAAAGCAGGAGAAGCTGGAAGCCCAGCGCGACCGCATCTTACGGGAGGCTAACGAGCAGGCACGACAGGTTTTGCAGGAGGCCAAGGATTATGCCGATGAGACCATGAAGAATTTCCATAAGTTTGGCAAGGCTAACATTTCCGCAAGCGAGATGGAGGCAGAACGCGCCAAGCTACGGGAGCGCATGAAGAAGACCGAGAAGGCCATGGCCAAAGATGTGGCAAAGAAGCCGAAGAAGGTGCTGAAAGCTTCCGACCTGCACCTGGGCGATACCGTAAAGGTACTGAGCCTGAACCTGCAGGGCACCGTCAGCACCCTGCCCGACGCCCGGGGCAATCTCTATGTGCAGATGGGTATCCTGCGTTCGCAGGTGAAGCTCACCGATCTGGAGCTGGTGGAGGAGGCTGTCATCACCGCCAAGCAGTTCCAGCGCACCAGCGCAGGCAAGATTAAGATGAGCAAGTCTGCCAGCGTCAGCACCGAGATCAACCTTATCGGCATGACTGTAGACGAGGCTCTGGCCCATCTGGATAAATATCTGGACGACGCTTATCTGGCTCATCTTCCTTCCGTTCGCATCGTACACGGAAAAGGCACCGGAGCGCTCCGGAAGGCCGTACAGGGACTCTTAAAGCGCAACAAATACGTGAAATCCTACCGCCTGGGCGAGTTCGGCGAGGGCGACGCAGGCGTTACGATTGCAACCTTTAAACAGGAGTAGAAGAATGGTAGCAAAACAGAAAATTCTCATCGTCGACGACGATAACAATATTGCAGAGCTGATTTCTCTGTATCTGACCAAAGAATGCTATGAGACCATGATTGTAAATGACGGCGAGGAGGCCCTGAAGGTTTTCGATACCTTCAAGCCCCAGCTGATTCTGCTGGATCTGATGCTGCCTGGCATCGACGGCTATCAGGTCTGCAGAGAGATCCGCGCCAAGTCCAACACGCCGATCATCATGCTGTCTGCCAAGGGCGAAGTCTTTGACAAAGTTCTCGGCCTTGAGCTGGGCGCAGACGACTACATCATCAAGCCCTTTGATTCCAAAGAGCTGGTAGCCCGGGTTAAGGCCGTGCTCCGACGGTATCAGCCTGTGAAGCCTGTGGAAACCTCCGCGCCTGCCGCCAAGATCGTGGAATACCCGGATCTGGTCATCAACCAGACCAATTATTCCGTGCTCTATCAGGGCAGGCCCGTGGATATGCCGCCCAAGGAGCTGGAGCTTCTGTATTTTCTGGCTTCCTCTCCCAATCAGGTGTTTACCAGAGAGCAGCTTCTCGACCACATCTGGGGCTACGAGTATATCGGCGACACCCGTACCGTGGACGTCCACATCAAGCGTCTCCGGGAGAAGATCGGAGATCATCCCAGCTGGAGTCTGACCACGGTCTGGGGCATCGGCTACAAATTTGACGTCAAAGGATAACGGATGATGAAGCACTCTCTTTACCTGAAATTCATACTGGCCTATATGATCTTCGGCTTCTTAAGCTTCTTTACCATCGCAGTATTCAGCTCCCAGATGACGCTGAATTATCTGACCGGACAGGAGGCGGAGGATCTGTATCGGGAGGCCAATTATATTTCCTCGAATTTCGTGCGGAATTATTATTCGGACGCGGCGGATTCCCGCTCCCTAAATACGATTCACTCCCATTTTCAGGCGCTTAGCACCTATCTGGGCGCTGATATCTGGCTGTTGAACACGGACGGCACGGTGCTGGTCAATTCCGCCGGCGGCTATTCCAGCGAGTCTGCCACGATCATCGAGGATTTTGATCCGACGGATATGGGCAGCAATTATTATATGATCGGCGACTTCTATGGCATGTTCCGGGAGAACACGCTCTCGGTGGCCGCGCCTGTCACCTACAATTTCAAGCCCCGGGGCTATGTGCTGATTCATCTGCCCATGTCAGTATTGACCGGGGAGCGGGATGCCCTGTTAAATATCACCTACATGACCCTGCTCTTTATTTTCGCCTTTTCCCTGTTGGTGCTGGGCGTCTTTACCTTCGCCGTGTACCGTCCTCTGCTGAAAATCACATCGGCTGCCCGGCAGTACGCAGAGGGTAATTTCTCCTACGCCCTGGAGATTACCGGGGAGGATGAGATTGGCCAGCTTGCCGCCACCCTGAACTATATGGCCCATGAGCTGGGTGAGACCGACGAATACCAGAAGAAATTTGTGGCAAATATTTCCCACGATTTCCGCTCTCCCCTGACCTCCATCAAGGGCTACGTGGAAGCGATTCTGGACGGTACCATTCCGCCGGAAATGCAGGAAAAATATCTTCGTATCGTTCTGATGGAAACGGAGCGCCTGAACAAGCTGACCAGCGGTCTTCTGACATTAAATTCCTTTGACACTAAGAAAAACCGGCTGGATATCACCGATTTCGATATCAACGCCGTCATTAAGGATACGGTAGCCTCCTTTGAGGGCCGCTGTACGGCCCGCCACATTTCCATGGAACTGCTCTTCGACGCCAGACAGCAGTTTGTGTCCGCAGATATGGGCAAAATTCAGCAGGTTATGTACAACCTTCTGGATAACGCCATCAAGTTCAGTCCGGACAATTCTGTCATCACCATCGAGACAACCCTGCGGCACGAAAAGGTATTTATCTCGGTAAAGGATCAGGGCGTCGGCATTCCCAGGAACAGCATGAAGAAAATCTGGGAGCGCTTCTACAAGACTGATTCCTCCCGGGGCAAAGACAAAAAGGGCACCGGCCTGGGACTGTCTATCGTGAAAGAGATTATCGCATCCCATGGGGAGCATATCAACGCCATTTCCACGGAAGGCGTAGGGACAGAGTTTATCTTTACGCTGCCAAGGGTGCATACAGAAGAAGAGTAAAGAAAAAGGGCGCCACACATCCAAAGCAGAATGGGCAACGCTCTTTTCCGGGATTTTCGGTTATTACAGTTCTTTTCGCAGGATGTCTCCCACTCCGCCACCGGTATGAATCAGATAAAACTCTTCCTTTGTATACCCTGTTTCCTCCATGGCCGTAAAGGCGATGGCATCAAAAGCGGAAATAGAAGCCAGGGTGCTGGCAGAGGAGATGATTCCCCATTTATCCGGCTCCCGGTCAATTTTAATTTTCAGTACGATATCCACCGCCTGACCCAGCTTGGAGTTTTCATTCTCTGTCACACCAATGACCGTCAGGCCCTTTTTCTGTGCCGCCGGAATGTAATTCAGAATCTCCTGGGTATTGCCGCTTTTACTCAGCAGAATCAGAATATCGCCCTGCTGCATCGCCCCCAGACCTCCGTGGATGGAGTCTGCCGGAGACAGGAAGAATGCGGGAATCTCCACAACTGAAAGCGTGTGGGCAATCCGCTTCGCCGCCTGTCCTGCCGTTCCGCATCCGGCCAAAATAACCTTCTTACTGTTCTTCTTTACCTGGCACAGCAATTCGGTAATCTGGGACATCACATTGTAATCTACTCGTTCTGCTACTTTACGAATCGTCTCCGCTTCGTCTATCATGACCTGTTTCAAACGTTCTTTTCTGTCCATAATTATTCTCCCAGCTTCAGACCACTCTGCAGGCTTAAGAGGCGGATGCCCGAGGGCGTCCGGAACACGTTTCTGCAGAAGGCCTCTATCGTCTCACTTTTCTTCTGTCCCTCATAGGAATTTACCAGGAAATCCGCCTCCAGAAGAATCTGATAATCGATTCCTTTCACATTCGTATAAGTATGATGATGACCTACCAGGAAGCTTACACGGGAAATCAATTCTGCGTCGTAGCCAAGCTCCGTCAGCATTTTCTCCGCCAGTGCCGGCCCCTCTTCCTCCTGATGCTTTCCTGTGCAGTTCCCATATTTTTCCAGGCAAACTTTAATACCGATGTCATGAACGATAGCCGCCGTCTCCAGAATCTCCTGAGTCCGTTCATCCAGTTCTTCCATCTTTCCTATCTGCCGCGCGAAGCCCCACACCTTCAAAAAATGCTGGATCCGCATGGGATCTCCACGATCAAATTCCATCATGGTTTCCAGAAGCTTTACCTGCTTTGTTTCGTCCATAACACAGCTCCTTATAACAGAATCGGTGACTCATACAGCTTCTCCGGCATACGGATCTGCACGCAGCCGCCGTCTACCGCCAGGGTTTCACCGGTAATGCCGTCACTCTCCCCGCTTGCCAGAAATAATACCGCCGGAGCGATTTTTTCTGCTGTGTTTAATTCAGGAAGCGCGCCCATCAGGCGGAAGCTCTCCAACACATGGGCCGGTCGTTTCTCGTTATTGGTCACGGTCGTACCAGGCGCTACCGCATTGACATAGATTTCATGGGGTCCCAGCTCCAGAGCCATAGCACGGGTCAGATTTACAACTGCCGCCTTAGCCGCGCAGTACACGCTCATGCCTCGCTCTCCGTAATAAGCTGCCGTAGATGCAATATGTATGATCTTGCCCTTCTTTTTTTCATCAATCATATCTTGTGACACAGCCTGGCTTAAAAAATATACGGACTCGATATAATCGCTGAAGCCCTTGCGGAAATCCGCCCGGTTCGTCTCCAGGAATGGCTGTCCCTTCCACCAGGCTGCGTTATTAACCAGAATATCGATCCCGCCGAAAACTTCCTTCATCCGTTTCAGAAGCACCTCCGGCGCATCCTCCGCATAGAGGTCACAAAGTGTATACTCTGCCTTTCCTCCCTTTTCACGGATCTCCTTTACCACCGCTTCACAGCGCTCTGCATTTCGTCCCATAACCATAACCAAAGCGCCTTCTGCCGCGAACAGCTTTGCTGTCTCATACCCGATGCCGCTGCTGCTTCCTGTAATCAGGGCAGCCTTTCCTTCCAGACGTCCCATAGGCTATACCTTCTTCTTCCCTTTACTGTAAATACTTACCATTGCCTGCGCCATAATAACGATGAGGAGTACAGAACCGACTACTACGTCAGACCACACTGCGCTCAGTACATTCTGCATACTGAAGATATTGGAGAAGGAGGACATAATCAGGGTTCCGATAAAGGTTCCGGACACCTTACCCACGCCTCCGGTCAGCTTCGCGCCGCCCAGTACAACTGCTGCGATAGCGTACATCTCATAGCCGGTTCCGGCCAGCGGAGAGGCTACGCCTACACGGGAGGTATAAATCATACCGCCGATACAGGTCAGCACGCTACAGATAACATGGGCAGTAATCATGGTCTTCGGTACGCTGACGCCCATCATATTGGCCGCTTCCAGATTACCGCCTACGATGTACATAGAGCGTCCGATAAACCGACGGTTTAATACATAAGCCGCAATCAGGGTAGCGATGATAAAAAGAATCAACGGCAACGGAACTATATTACTAAAGGTCAGCCGGCCAAGAGCCAATACCGGGAATGGAATACTTGCTACCTTGTAGGTCGTCTGATCGCAGAACATCTGCACCAGTCCGCGGACAAACATCTGTGTCGCCAGGGTGGCGATAAAGGCCGGAATCGAAAGCTTCTCAACCAGAAGTCCGTTCACTAGACCTACCACTGCGCCTGCCAGAAGCGGAACCACGAAGGCCAGAACAATATTGTACTGGGACAGGTTCAGCATCAGATAGCCGGAGAGGGCAAATACCGAAGCCACACTCAAATCGATGGAACCACAGAGTACCACAAAGGTCATTCCGATTCCGATAAAGCCCATCAGGCTGGCAGAACGGAGCAGGTTTGTCAGGTTTTCCGGTGAGACGAAGGTTCTCTGTACACAGACACCCACCAGAAGTACAATCAGAAGACCCACCAACGCGATATTATTGCTGAAAAATGATTTTGCCTTGTTCATGTTTGTCTCCCTCCTTATTTTGAGCGCTTTCCTATTCCGTGGAAATACAGAGCCGCCAGAACAATGCAGGCCTTCAACATCAGAGTTACCGGATAAGATACGTTGTTCATATTGCACATCATAGTAATCAGCTGAAGCACAAACGTACCGCATACGGTTCCGATGATGTTCGGATAGCCTCCGTCAATGGGAGTTCCGCCAATCAGCGTTGCCGCAATAGCGTCGATCTCCATATCCGTTCCGATGGTAGACGGATGGGCGCTGGATACGACTACCGCCTCCAGCATACCTGCCGCCCAGGCCAGTGCGCCTGTGATGGCGTAGCAGAAAATAACGATTTTCACTGTATTGATACCACAGTTTCTCGCAGCCACCGGATTGTTGCCGTAAGCCTCGATTCTGGCTCCCAGCTTCATTTTATTAACCAGGATGTATACAACTGCCACTGCAATGATTACGATAAAGAAATGAACCGGAATATGTCCAAATATCGGCTGCGTAAAAAGCTTTGTCAGGTTCGGGGCCGTATAGGTAACATTCGCCGCGCCGCTGATTCCCTTTGCCATACCGCGCATGATATAGCGCAAAGCCAGGGTAGCCACCATGGGCAGAATCGCAAGCTTCGAAACCGCCACGCCCGCCAGACAGCCAAAAGCGACAACCAGTAAAATCGAAAAAATAATCAAGGCCGGAGACTGGTGTACAATTCCCAACGCCGCCAGCACGGAACCCAGCGCCATGGCAGAGCCTACGGAAATATCGATACCACCGGTAGCGATAACCAGCGACATACCCAGAGACACGAGACATACTCTCGATACCTGTTTAAAAAAGTTGTTGAACGTAATCCAGCTCAGGAAATTATTCGTAGCCACGATATTAAAAACCAGCAGCACCAGGAATAAAATCAGAGCAATATTCTTTTTAAAGAATACCAAATCGAACTTGATGCCCTTCTCTTTTGTCATCTCTTATTTCTCCTTTCCTGTAGCAATGGTTTCCATAATACTCTTTTCCGAAATGTCTCCTCCGGACAATTCACCCATAGCCTTGCCATCACGGAGTACCAGAATCCGGTCGCAGTTGCGGACAAGCTCTGCCATCTCAGAGGAGATAAACAACACGCTGATACCGTTGGCTGAGAAATCATGAATCAGCTTCTCAATCTCTGCCTTCGCTCCTACGTCAATGCCTCGAGTCGGCTCATCCAGGATAATCAGCTTCGGATGAATTGCCATCCACCGGGACAAGATAACCTTCTGCTGATTTCCACCGGACAGATTCTTGATCAGCTGCTCCCCACTGGGTGTTTTGATCAGAAGCTTCTGAATGTAATCGTCTGAAAGCTGTTTTCTCTTTTTGGAATTGATGAAACCACCCTTTGTCAGATTATCCAGGGAACAAATGGTCAAATTGTTCTGTACGGTTACATCCGGGAAAATACCCTCCTCACGGCGATTCTCTGTACAGAAGGCCAGGCCCGCTTTGATAGCGTCCTCCGGGGATTTAATCTTTACCTGCTTGCCTTCCACATAGATTTCTCCGGAATCTGGATGGTCACAGCCAAAGATAATGCGGGCTGTCTCCGTACGTCCTGCGCCCAGAAGACCTGCCAGGCCCAGAATCTCTCCCTTTTTAATATGAAAGCTTACATCGTTTACATAGGGCACCCGGATCAGGTTTTTAACCTCCAGGACGTCCTCTTTATCACTGAAGTCACGGATCGGAAGGGTTCTTTCCAGCTTAACCTCTTTCTTTCCGAGCATAGTTTTCAATAACTCATATTCTGACAGCTCCTCCGTCTTCCAGGTGCCCATATAATGGCCGTCCTTCAGTACGGTGATTCTGTCACATTTCTTATAGACCTCATCCAGCCTGTGGGAAATAAAAATCATGGATACCCCTTTTGCTTTCATCTTGTCCATGATTCCAAAAAGGATTTCTACCTCGTTAGTATCCAGGGAAGATGTGGGCTCATCCATAATCAGAAGCTTACAGTTGAAGTTTACCGCACGAATGATGGAAATAATCTGCTGCTTTGCGGTACTGTAATTATTTAAGGTTTTCTTTACATCAATATCGATTCCCACTTCATCAATCAGAGCCTGCGCATCCTCATGCATCTTTTTCCAGTCAATTCCTGATTGATTATAAGGATAATGTCCCAGGAAAATGTTTTCGCTGACTGTCAGATAAGGAATCATGTTCAGCTCCTGGTAAATGGTGCTGACTCCCGCTTTCTGCGCGCTCTGTACCGTCGTAAATTTTCTCTCCTCATGGTCAAAAATAATCTGGCCGGCATCTGCTTTATAAAGACCTGTTAATATTTTAATGAGCGTTGATTTTCCGGCTCCATTTTCTCCCATCAGGGCATGAATTTCACCTTTCTCTACGGAAAATTCAATATTGTCAAGCGCTCTTACTCCTGCAAATTCTTTTGTCAATCCATGTACTTCCAATATATTTTCGCTCATACGTCCGCTCCTCTTTATGATAAGAGACTGCTGCAGCACAGCAGTCTCTTTTTCATCAAATTTTCCTCGTCAGAGGTGTGCCGATTACCAGCTCTTAGAATCCTAAATCGTAGTTTTCATCTACATTTGTTGCATCTACCGGTACATCCTCGATAGCATAGAAGGTATCCAGCTTCTCGCCTGCCATACCAGCTTCGATTCCGTCGAATACTTCGTCTGCGAACTTCGGTGTGCAGGTGATGGTTGCGGAAATAGTTCCGGCCTTGATTGCGTCGAAGGTCTCATACATTCCGTCTACACCAATGATGTATACATCTTCGTTAATCTTAAGTCCTGCGGACTGGCAAGCCAGAGATACACCAAGTGCCATCTCGTCGTTGTGGCAGTAGAATACGTCAATGTCGCCGCCTGTGGACTGAAGAACGTTCGCTGCTACCTCCTGTGCCTCTGTACGGGAGAAGTTTGCTGTCTGCTGTACTACGAAGTCAAAATTGCCCTTCTCCTCTGCTACTGCATGGAATCCATCGGAACGGTCACGCACGTCGGTACCACCCAGGATACCCTGAATCTCTGCTACCTTAATGGTATCCAGTCCCTTATCGGTGCAAGCCTTATATGCCCACTCGCCTGCATACCGGCCCTCAGCTACGAAGTCAGATGAATAGAAGGTTACGTAATCAACGCCCGGTGTGCCGTTGGAGCCTCTCGCCTTCATGATAACCGGAACTCCTTTTTCCTTACACTTATCAAGTGCAGGCTGGATAGCGTCTCCGTCAACTGCGGTGATTACAATTACGTTACATCCCTGTGCCAGAAGAGACTCTACATCGGAAAGCTGCTGCTCGCTGTCGCCCTCTGCGTTTACGATGGTGATCTTGTAGCCACGCTCGTCTGCTGCTCTCTGCATATCCTCGCTCTCTACGGTACGCCAGGTGCTTGCCAGGTCTGCCTGGGAATATCCTACATAAAGCTCGTCCTTAGACGGCCATTTCCACTCTGTAGCCTCTGTGGAAGCTGCTGTGTCCTTGCTCTCTGCTGCATCTGTTGTTGTCTCGGTTGAGCTGCTGTCTGTTGTAGTGCTTCCGCCTTCCATGGATGCGCCGCCACATGCTGCCAGGGAGCATGTAATGGTCAGGGAAAGAAGTAATGCTGCCGCTTTTCTCAATTTCATAAATTTTACCTCCACTTTTGTTAATCCTTTTTTAATTACGATCGCGCATTTGGAATTCCTTTTGCTACAATTCATTCTAGCCGTTTGAAGCATTGGAGTAAATATTCTAGTGCTTTTTTTACTATTTTGTCCTTTTAATCAGCTCTTTTTTATGCGTTTTTACTTTTTTTCAGTAATTTTTCACAGTTTTTTCATTTTCTCTGCTTCATTTTGAAGTATTTACTTCGCAGTTTTATTTCATTTCGCTGAGGCGTTTTCCCACGTCTCCGCCGGGATGGATCTTTAAGAAGCCCTTCTGGCTGAAGCCCTTCATACGGGAAATCGCGATAGCAATGGCGTCAAACACTGCCAAAGTAGCCAAAATACTGCCTGTGGCCAGCACGTTGTACTCGTCCGGTTCCTTTTCGACCTTAATTTTCAGAACCAGATCGCTCTCCTTTGCCATATAGGATTCTTCATTCTCCGTCACTGCAATCAGAAGCGCGCCGCGTTCTTTACAGGGAGCAATCATCTTATTGAGCTCTTCTGTGTGGCCGCCTTTGGAAAGCAGTACCAGGATATCATCCTTCTGTACCACGCCCATGCCGCCGTGAAGGGCGTTGGCCGGGGACAGGAACAGCGCCGGGCAGTCCACGCAGCTTAAGGTATGTTCAATTTTCTGCGCAGCAGTGCCCGATGTTCCGCAGCCTGTCAGGATCACCTTACCCTTACAGTTCAGAAACGCGTTCATGACTTTTTCGATCTGCTCCTCGGATACCGTTTTTTCCAGTTCCGCTATAATTTCGGATTCACAGCGCAATGTATGTACCACGGATTCTCTGATATTCATAGTCCTTCTCCTTATTTCTTGTGCTGTCCATAGTACGCGTTCGGACCAAATTTACGGTTATAATGCTTCATCTTAATGTTATCCTTGATCAGCTCGCACTTTCCGCCTGTCGCAATCTCGTCAAAAATTGCCATTTTTGCCACATACTCCAGAACCTGCGCGTGCAGCACTGCAGCGTGCGGAGTCTTGCCCCAGGTAAACGGCGCATGGCTGTGTACCAGAACTGCCTGCATTTCCACGCAGTTTCTCTTTTCGAACTCCTCCAGAATTACTTTTCCGGTATTTTTCTCATAAGCCTCTTCAATCTCCTCTGTGGTCATCAGACGGGTGCAGGGGATATCTCCGAAGAAATAGTCGCAGTGTGTGGTTCCATAGCAGGGAATATTCTTTCCCATCTGCGCCCACATGGTGGCAAACTGGGAGTGGGTGTGTACAATACCGCGGATTCCCTGATCCTTGAATGCCTTATACAGCTCGATGTGGGTATCTGTGTCTGTAGACGGAACATAGTCGCTGTCTACCACATTTCCATTCAGATCGACCGGCACCATCTGATCCGGTCTGAGCTCCTTATACGGAACGCCGCTGGGTTTAATTACCATCAGTCCGCTTTCCTCGTCATACCCGGATACATTTCCCCATGTGGAGATAACCAGCTGCTTCTCTACCAGCTCCATATTAGCCTCGTAGACCTCTTTTTTTAATGCCTCCAAACTCATTTCTATAACTCCTCCTTATAATAAAATTTAATTTATCATTTAAATCCTTTCCCTCGTATCTTGTTCAGTTCAAAGGATTTAGATGCGCTGTTTAACCGCTTTTCATAGCCCTTATCCGAGCGTACAAGCACACTCAGATACAGTGCGTCGATAACCATCTGCTCCGCAACACGCCGGGCTACAATATCCTTTCCCACTGTCACATCGCTGGTGGCAATAAACAGACTGATATCCGAAAGCCGTAAAAGCGGAGATTTACTCATTTTTGTAATACAAATAATGGTCGCTCCCCGTTCATCCGCTACCTTGGCCGCATTCAGGACGGTACGCGATTTTCCTTCGTAAGAAATGATAACCGCCACGTCTCCGGGGCCCAGATTACTGGCCTCCATTAGCTGCATAACCGGATCCTGCTGTGCGGAGCCCGGGATTCCCAATCTGCCGAATTTAAAATAAAACAACTGGCATACCGCTGCAGAATCGCCTGTCCCAAAGAAATGAATTGATTTTGCCTTCAGGAGAACCTGTACAGCCTCTTCATAAGCTTCCTTGTCTGCCAGAAGGATAGTATCTGTCAAAGTCTGCATATTGCTTTTATATACCTTCTGCAAATTGTCCAGAACAGAATCCTCTTTATGTATTTCCTCTACTGTCATAATGCTGCTGTCATTCAATGCATTGGCAAAGGCCTGTTTCATTTCCGAAAAACCGGAATAGCCCATTTTTCTGCAAAAACGGATAATCGAAGCATCTGAACTATCCGTTTCTCTGGCAAGCTCTGCCAATGTCATCAGACAAATCAGCTCCGGTTTTTCCAGTAGCGCCTGCGCCACTGCTTTTTCCGCCCTCGGCAGGGTCGGAATCAGAAATCTCAGTTTTACCATCAGCTCGTTCACGCGAATTCTCCTTCTGTCAGCTCTGTCTTACAGCCCGTTGTCCTCCAAATCCTGGTATACATCCCAGACAGAATTCAATGCATCGGCTGTTTTTCTATACAAGTCATATTTTTTGTTGTAAATAGCCACATTTTCCGGAATCGGCTCTACCCTTGTGGTAATACGGCTCATCTTGGAAGCCGCTTCCTTCATGTCCCTGTATTCGCCTGTGGCTGTCGCTGCCGCGATGGCGCATCCCAGAGCGCCGGTTTCATTGACATCCACAATCTCGATAGGCAGATTCATTACGTCTGCAAAAATCTGCGTCCACACCTTTGATTTTGCCACACCTCCGGTCAGCCGGATGACCTTGGGCCTGTCCGCCCTGGATACCAGCAGGTGCTCCAGATCCAGCCGGTGGGTAAACGCAATTCCCTCGTACACGCTGCGCACCAGGTGCTTTCTGGTGTGAAAACTGGTCATGCCCACGAAGCAGCTCTTTGCATGGGGATGCACATTACTTTCAAACAGGTAAGGCAGGAAGATTGGACAAAGCTCTTTTGCCGGAATTTCCTCCACCCAGCCGTTCATAATTTCATAGATGCTGCGGCCCTCTGCTTTTGCCTGAGCCTTCAGCTCCGGCAGAAGCTCCCGCACAAACCACTCGTTATTGCCTGCGGATGCCGCTGTTCCCACCTCAACTAAATAATACTCTGGGAGCAGGAAAAATGTATTTCTAATATATTCCAGAAATTTTTTCTCAACAACCGGAGTTTTGGACAGATACAGCTCCACGCTCCAGGTTCCGGCGATCATGCACAGTTCTTCCTCGGTCAGGACATTTGCCGCCAGCATGCAGGCCTGAATATCGAAAAGGCCGCCAATGACAGGGGTTCCTGCAAGAAGACCGCATTTTTCCGCCGCCTCCTCTGTTACCTGGCCGCAGATTTTCGCAGCCTCACACAGGGGCGGCAGAGCATCCCGGTACTGCTCCAGACCAAAAAGCTTCAGAAGCTCCATATCGTAATCACGGGTGTGCAGATTCAAAAAATTCGCGCCGGAGGAATCGCCGTACTCGGCTCCCGCCTCTCCGGTCAGCCGGAAGCGTACATAATCCTTTGCCTCGAAGATCCACTGAATCTTATCCATGCATTCGGGTTCATGATCCCGGAGCCATGCCAGAATGGCTACCGGCTGGCAAGACATGATTTTCTGGCAGGACAGCTTCGCGACCTCGCTTTCTGTACCGTCCTTTCTCCAGTTTTCCGTATACTTCCACGCCCGGTTATCGGTAGAGATAATACCGTTGCGTAAAGGGCGGTTGTCCTTCCCCCACAGATACAGGCCCTTACCGTGGCCACAGATTCCTACGCCTGCGATATCTGCGGGATCGATACCGCTCTTTTCCAGCGCGTTTCGGGTTACGGTGCAGTTTGCTTCCCACATTTCATCCATATTCCGCTCCACAAAGCCGGGTGCCGGTACGATCATTTTTGTTTCCACAGAAGCTACGCAGATTTCTTTCCCCTCTCTGTCATAAATAGCTGCTTTCGTGGTCGTTCCGCCGTTATCCAATCCAAGAAAATATTTCATATTCCTGTTTCCTTTCTTTATGCTTCCATGGCTCTGCGATACTGCTCTTCAATAAAGGCCTTGGCTGCCCGCACGTTAGCCCGGTCATCCTGTCCCTTTTTATGCCACATTTCAATCATATAAGGACCTGTGTACCCCAGATCCTCCAGCTTCTTTAAGCAGCCCACAAAATCTACACAGCCCTCGCCAAAGGGAATGTCCTTAAAGACGCCGGGTTTGTCCGCTGTCTTGCACAGGGTATCCTTTAAATGTACGCCCACAATGCTGTGAATTCCGGCCTCCAGATCGTCCAGCGGATCGATACCCCAGGCTGAAATATTGCCCACATCCGGATATACCTTATACCAGGGAGATTGTATCTTGTTTTCATACACCAGATGCTTTCGAATACAGTTCATCAATTCAATATCCATAATCTCTGTTCCCAGCATAATCTGGTAGCGTGCCGCCTGGGAAGCTGCCCAGAACATAGCCTCCTCATAACGCTTTTTGCTCTCGTCCGTGGACGGCTCATAGTATACGTCATATCCTGCCAGCTGAATCACGCGGACGCCCAGCTTATCCGCAAAAACCAACGCTTTCTCCATAATCTCCGCAGCCTTTGCGCGGGTAGCCGGATCCGCGCTTCCAAACGGAAAACGACGATGCACGCTCAGGCACAGGGACTGGATAAACACCCCTGCCTTATGGGCTGCATCCTGAATCCGATAGATTTCTTCGTCACCGGCATAGATACGAGACAGGCGTTCGTCCGTCTCGTCGATGCTGATTTCCATAAAATCAAAGCCCAGCTCTTTCACCTTTGCCATGCGCTGATACCAATCATCCTCCGCAGCCAACGCCTTCTCATAGATTCCCAACAGATGTTTTCCTAACACGCTCTACCATTCCTTTCCTGTCTTCCGACGCAAAAAATGCTCTTCCTATAATTACCCGGTTCGCACCGCTCTCAATACAATGTACCGCACGTTCCTCATTTAAGCCGCCATCCACCGCAATCCCGCATTCCAGTTTTTTTTCATTCAACATCCGGCGGATATCCCGGATTCTTTCAAAGGTTGTCTCCCGGAAGACTGCTCCCTCCGTGCCCGGAGCGCAGCTCATTACCAGAATCTCCTTTATATAGGTTAAAAACGGAAGCAGCTTATCCACCTCCGTATCAGGAGCAATCGCCAGCCCCGGCTCAATCCCCTTCGCTTCTATCTGCTGCAGATACTCCGCCAGCTGCTCCGGCTGTGCCGCTTCCACATGCAGTGTCAGCTTTTGAAGCGGAAGCTTCAGACACTCTTCCAGCATTGTCTGTGTCAGCTCCGCCATCAGATGAACGTCTCCGCAGGCCCTGTTCCAGTCCGTCAGTTGTCTGACCTGTGGCTGATTAAAGCCAAACAGCGGCACGAAATGGCCGTCCATCATATCTACATGGACCCAGTCCGCCCCGCTTTCTTCGATTTTATTTAAATCCCGTTCTATATGAAAAAAATCCGCTGCAAGCGCTGAAATACTTACCTCTGCCATCTTTTTTGCTCCTTTTTTTGCTTCATAACTTCAATTCAATACTATCAATCTAAAGGATTGAAGTAAACAGACGGTCTTTTTTTCTTATATTTTACCCAGTTATATCCTGTTTTTCACAACATTTTATGTGAATTATTGTGAAAAACATAGAATTCTTCACTTTTCACACTTCAATATGAATTATTTTATGTTTCTTTTTACTTCATTTTTACATTTATTTCTTTTTTGTTTATTCCAGATTGGCATGTCTCTGAAACATGCTTTCTCCTGTAAGCCCGAGCTGTTCCATTAATATCATCATAATGTAATCCGAGCAAATCATCAGACTTTGCTCAAACAGGCTTCCCATAGGCTGGATAGAATGTGATTTTTTCCCCTCATCAAATTTGCTGGACGCCGCTATCTGCAGAATTACATCTGCCATTTTACCTATTGCAGACTCCGGATAAATGGTAATAAGCGCAATCTTTGCACCAACCTTCTTTGCTGTTTCCGCATTTTTAACCAAAGCTCCTGTTTCACCCGAGCCACTGGTAATAAGAAGAAGATCGTCTGCTTCAATCGCCGGCGTCGTACATTCTCCTACTCTGTATGCTGTGATTCCGCTTTGCATCAGCCGCATGGCAAAACAGCTTGCAATCAGCCCGCTTCTTCCCGAACCGGCTACAAATACCCTTTTTGCTTTCTGAATTGCAGAGGCAACCGCTGTCTCCTCTTCATACGAAACCCTTTTTACTGTTTTACACAATTCCTCTAAAACTTCGCTTATTTCATGCATTTTTTTCTCCACGCCTCTCATTCTTTTTTCGTGATTTCATTCTACTCTGCGCTTCAAATGGAGTAAAGTTTGCCTCCTTTTTTCTATTTTTCGTTCCCCTTTCCTGATTTTTTCTCACATCCCCTGTATTTATTTTTATATAATTTGCACAAACTTTTTTGTTTTTCAGCTTCGCAGTGAAGTGTTTTTTGTTTTTTTCACTTCATAATCTGTTTTACTTTCATGAAATAAGAAAGAATCCTGCAAGGCAGGATTCTCCGCCTGCGGCGGGTCGCATAAGCGACATGATTCCATTCCGCCGCAGTGCGATCCCCCGGAGGGGCTTTTTGCTCTATAGGAATCATAGCTTTCACACTTTAATGTGACACGGTATTTCCTATAGAGCAAAAAAACTCCCTGTACATTTCGTATGTTTCAACACACAAATGCACAGGGAGTTTTCTATCTTCTGTTATCTTTTTTTATCCTCTGTAATAGTTAATCAGACAGCCCTTCAGAATGATCTCTCGCTCATCATCGGTCAGTCCGCCCAGCTTCAGGGTTACTTCCCGGTCTTTTTCACCGTTTACGTATACGGGGATCTCAGCTTTCTTCTCTTCCACTGCCTTGCGGATCTCCGGAATAAAGAGGAAGTCTCCCTTGGCAAAGGGAAGGGTTCCCTCGTCAATCAGGAAGGGCAGCATACCCCAGTTGATCAGATTGGAGCGGTAACGCTTGGTGGCGTAGGAGTTGGCGATGTTGGCCCAGCCGCCTAGTACCTTCTGGCAGGAGGCCGCCTGCTCTCTGGCGGAGCCGTCACCCGGCTTCACCGCAAAGATGGTGCTGCCCACGCCCACATTGGTCTTGTCCACGCCCGGATACCATGCGTTCAGGTTTTTAAATACCGGTTTCAGCTCCGGCACTGCCTCTGCAGGGCAATTTCCTGCCTCGATGGCCTTCTCAGCCTTCTGAATCTCCTTGGCCAGACCCACATAGGCCGGATCCTTCCGGGACAGAGTGAACTCTGCCAGACCCAGCGGGTTGGAGCGGTAAGAGGAGGTTTCGCCGGAGGGAATCAGCTCGTCTGTAGTGGTTACCGGATCGTGAATCTCCGATACCACCTTCAGAATCAGATGCTCCGCCAGGGCCGGCATAGCGGGCCAGTCCTTGATATTCGGGCCAAACTTGATCTCTACGCTCGAATCTGCCACGCCCTTGCTGTCAAAAACGCGGTTCTCGTAAATCTTGCCGTCAAAGAAGTAACGCGGGCTGCTGAAGTTCACATCCAGTTCAGTGGCAGCAGTCAGGTAACCCTTGTTGGCTGCGGTGGCCGCAATGGAACGGGCATCCATCAGCGCCACAGACGCAATCTGCCCGCTCTGGAGCTTGGAGCCCTCCCGGTTCGGGAAGTTGCGGGTGGAGTGACGGATACTGAAGCCGTTGTTGGACGGCGTATCGCCTGCGCCGAAGCAGGGGCCGCAGAAGGCTGTCTTCAGGACCGCTCCGGTCTCCATCAATGCAGCGGCAGATCCATTTTTTACCAGTTCCATGTAAATCGGCATACTTGCCGGGTATACGCTTAAGGTAAATTCATCCGGGCCGATGCTTGCGCCCTTTAAGATATCCGCTGCCGCACAGATATTTTCAAAGCCGCCGCCTGCACAGCCTGCGATGATACCCTGATCCACGTAGAGCTTGCCGTCGCGGATCTTGTCGGTCAGATGATAATCCACCGCGCCGCCCAGGGATACCAAGGCCTTTTTCTCCACATCCCGCAGGATATCACCCAGATTCGCCTTTACCTCCTCGATGGTATAGACATTGCTGGGATGGAAGGGCATGGCGATCATAGGCTTTACAGCGCTCAAATCTACATAAATCATGCCGTCGTAGTATGCCACCGGGCCGGGCTTCAGCTCTTTATAGGCTCCGGCTCTGCCATGAATTTCGTAGAACTCTTTGATAGTGTCGTCAGTCTTCCAAATAGAGGACAGGCAGGTGGTCTCGGTGGTCATAACGTCAATACCGATACGGAAATCTGCGCTTAAGTTCTCTACGCCGTCTCCAACGAACTCCATAACCTTATTATTGACATAACCCTTCTCAAAGACTGCCCCGATGATGGCCAGCGCCACGTCCTGGGGGCCGACGCCCTTCTGGGGCTCGCCGGTCAGGTACACGCCCACCACGCCGGGCATATTGATGTCATAGGTCTTGTTCAGCAGCTGCTTTACCAGCTCCGGTCCGCCCTCGCCCATGGCCATGGTTCCCAGGGCGCCGTAGCGGGTATGGCTGTCAGATCCCAGAATCATCTTGCCGCCCTCTGTCAGCATTTCCCGGGCAAACTGGTGGATTACTGCCTGATGGGGCGGTACATAGACACCGCCATATTTTTTCGCGCAGGTCAGGCCAAACATGTGGTCATCCTCGTTGATGGTTCCGCCTACGGCGCAAAGGCTGTTGTGACAGTTGGTCAGCACATAGGGAATCGGGAATTTCTCCAGTCCTGAAGCGCGGGCTGTCTGAATGATTCCTACAAATGTAATATCGTGGGACGTAAGCTTGTCAAATTTAATCTCCAGCTTGTCCATGTTGCCTGATGTATTGTGTGACTCCAGAATTCCATAGGCAATGGTCTGCTTTCTGGCCTCTTCCTTAGAGGGCACGCTGCCAAGCTGGCTCTCCAGCACGCTCTGCGCGTCCTTGGTATCCGGAATAATCTCTGTTCCGTTCAGCAGATATGCTCCGCCTTCCAGTAATTGAACCATGTTTCTCCTCCTGCATTATACGCTTACTATTTTCTTATCATTATAAAGATAGCTTGCACAGAATGCAAGCTATCTTCTCACTTATTCTTTCTTATTCGTACCGTTTTTTGCGGATATATCCGAGCGCAGCTGCCAGTCCCGCAAGAGCCAGGAACCCACAGCTTGCGGCCAGTTCCACCGGATTCTGGTCACCGGTGGCCACGGAAGCCGTCTGTGTCTTATTGCCGGATGAGCCGGAATGGCCTGAAGATCCGGTTTTCTTCGGTTCTTCTGTCTTCTTCGTCTCCTCTGGTTTCACTGGTTCCTTGTAACTGTTTTGAAATACAGGCTCTTTTCCTTCTGTATCCAGTTCCGCCACCAGTACACCGTCATCCTTTTGGATAACCTTTATGGTACAGGTATAAACCGTATTGTCGTAGATCACATAGTCCAGCTGCTCTTTTTCCTCGCTGATAGTGTAGGTATAGCTGCCCGGTTCTTTAAAGGTCAGCCGCTCAAAGACGATTTTGCCGTCTGCATCACTGGCTGCCCTGCGCACCACGTTTCCGCTCTCATCCTTCACCACAAAATGGAATTCTCCGGCATTCAGTTTCCGTCCATCCAGCTTCTTCGTTGCTTCCAGGATCACATCCACAGGCTTGATTTCCACCGGTTTATAACGGTTTTCGAATACCATTTTCTCTATCGTTTCCTGGCTGCCATCTTTGCTGATGCCTGTCTCCAGCTGAAGCTGTCCGGCGAAGAAGCTGACATTCACTGTCACATGATGCACAGAAAGGTCATAGGTTATCCCGGAAGCTCCTTCATTTGCCTCTGTCACCTTATACCGATAGGTTCCCGGCTTTGTAAATGAAATTTCACCAAACCGAAAGCTTCCGTCTGCCGTATTTCGAACCTCAGTACCGCCTGCCGCGGGCATCGGCATGGACTGACCGGCTGTCTCCGCATTTTCCTCTGAAAGGACTGTGATCTCCGGCACATCCTCTTCCAGCCGGAACAGGAACTCCCCACCGGTCAGTTCCTTCGGCGCAAGCTCGTTTTCCTTTTCCTCATACAGGTCTTTCTGTCCGGTCAGGGCGAGTGTAACCGGAGACGCTTCTGACCCGATACTCTCCAGAACAGACAGCATGGCCTCTTTTACTCCGGCTGTGCTCGTTGCTGCCTTATAATAGTCTTTCGTCCCCGTACGCTCGCCCAAGCTGCCCCTGTCATTCGCTGTGGCGTTGGGATAGTTGCTGGAAACCGCATGCAGAAACCGATTTGAATCCGAAGTTGCCTCCGTTACCTCTCCGGCATCCGCTCCGCTCTGAATCCCAATCGTATAAACCTCCGCTCCCTTGTCCTTTATGCTTTTCGCAGCCGCTACTCCTGCATTGGCAACCATCGGATCATAATTGCTGAAGCTCGACGGGCCTCCGTCTGTAAAAAAAATTACAATCTGGCGTCTGTCGGAATGCACCGTAATATATCTCTCTGCCAGCTCCAGGCCGTAATCTGCCCTCGTTGCTCCGGATGACTTTAATCCGCCTGCTCCGTCTTTGATAGCCTGCATGTCATCCGTGAGCGGCTTTACAATCTGTGAATTATTATACTTGTATTGGCCCTGTTGATACTCATCATTTCCTATTTCCTCCCTTTTATCTCCGGCAAACTTAATCAGTGCCACGCGATGCTTCTCACCGCCTTCGCCCACTGTGCCATTGATACTTTGTATTTCATCCGCCAACGCCGCTACAGCTGTCTTCAATCCATCTATTCTTTTTGTCGTGTCTTCACTGCCAAACGGATCATTCATCGAGCCGGATACATCCAGCACCAGCACAATATCCGCCGCGCCGCCCGCCGGCTCATTCATGGCAGGTGATCCCGTCTCTGCCTGCGCAGTCATCCCCGTGAGCAGCACGCCTGAAGCCAACACAAGTGTCAAAAACCATGCGCCCAGTTTCTTTAAAAGTCCTCGTTTCTTCACTTTTATCCCCTCCTGCATTCTCTAAATATTTTTTATTATACAGGAAAATAAAGTTCTTTGTACACTAACCAAACGGCTAGTCTTTTCAGACTAGCCGCTCACTTTTATCCCTATTCGTTTTTTCTTCCGCCTCCGGAAAGATAATCGTTGCCTTAAACAGGTCGCCGTCCAGATAGATATTGAAGCTTCCTTTCTGAAGCTCCGTCAGGTTCCGGGCGATGGAAAGTCCTAAGCCGCTGCCTTCGGTGCTGCGGGCCACATCTCCCCGGATAAAACGCTCCGTCAGCTCGTCGGCGTTGATATTCAGTGGCTGCTCAGAGATATTTTTGATACTGAAGCGCACCATATGCCCCACCGTGGTCAGTTCCACGTAGACCCGGGTATTCGGCATAGCGTACTTGGCCGTATTGTTATACAGGTTCTCGATGACGCGCCAGAGCCTCCGGCCGTCCGCCACGATCACCACCGGCTCCTCCGGCATATCCACCACCAGCTTCAGACCTTTATTCTCAAATTTTTCACTGAATTCGCCGTTGGTCTGCTGAATCAGCTCCTGGAAATTAAGGCGGTTCAGCTCCAGCTTCACATTGCCGGAGCTGATTTTCGACGCTTCCACCAGGTCGTCGGTCAGATGCTTCAGGCGCATGGCCTTATCCTCCAAAATCGCGATATAATTCTTCGCCCGATCATTCTGGATATCCTCCCGTTTCAGCAGATCCACGTAATTGATAATTGATGTCAACGGCGTCTTGATATCATGGGACACATTGGTGATCATGTCGGATTTCAGACGCTCGTCCTTGACGCTCTTTTCCACCGCTGCAGACAGGCCGCTGCCCATCTGGTTCACTGCCTCCGCAAAAGCCAGATTATCGCCGCTGATCTGGTCGGTGGGAATCTGCGCGTTCAACTCCCCTGCGGAGATCCGTTTGATGCCGTCCAGGATCCGCTGCCGCTGAGCCGCCTGCCGGAGCAGGAAAATTCCCACACCAAGGTCAAAGAACGCCAGCAGGATAATTCCAATTTCCCCCATTATCAGGAGCACTACGTTTACCAGCAGAAAGCCTGCATAGGAAAGCATGGTCTTCGTGGTGGTCTTCCGATTCTTCATCATCTCCCCGAAAACACTGCTGATCAGGTAGAGAATACTGTTCTTCCACAGGGTATGGGCCTTGATTCTGCGTACTAGGCTGATATAACCGGTGAGAAACATTCCATTCAACACAAAGGCCACGCCCCCACCCACCAGGGCGAATTCCGGCATCTCCAGATTCCGTACCGAGACGCCGACAGACACCAGAACCAGGATAATCCAGGCCGGTACAATCAGAATCAACGCCGCCAGCTCCGACCGTATCCGGTCAAAGCGGTTCAATATAATCTCACCGTCCTCGTCAGTGCTGCGTCCTGCTGCCAAAGTCAGATACACCATGCTCAGCAGATACAGAATCGCTCCCAGCATCACACCGTAGACTGCCACCCGGCTCACCGGCGCGATTTCCTCATACTGCTTCTTATACTGGGCCAGCTTATCGCTCGCCTTATACCCGGAGTCCACAGCTACCACCAGAATATAATCCCCTTCCACGGAAGGCGGATAGCTCTTCACATAGCTGCTCAGCTCGCTTAAGGAAATCGGCATACCACTGGCTTCATAATTCATATCTGAGCTGTCATAAATCAGATAATCCTTATAAGAGGTACGAATGTAATTCAACAGCCCCTCCTGGCTGGAAAATTTTTCTTTCCCAAAGCTTTTCATATTAGTGGAAATCTTTTCGGAAAAATCCTCCGGTGAAACCTGCTCCACTGATTTCGGAATGACAAAATAGCGCATATTGGTCATGCTGGGACTGAACAGCTCCAGATTCTCCGTATACGCGTAATAATCATTGTAAATGACCGGGAGTACATTTTCCAGATCATAATAAATCTCCTGAAGCTGGGCGGTGGTCAGCCGCTTCGCCTCTGCATAGGCGGTAATGCTGTCGTAGCCCACCGGTCCATACCGCTCCTCTACCGCCTCCAGCTGCTCCACATTGCGGACAGTGCTCTGCATCATATCAAAAGGACTGCTTTCTCCGTCTGTAATGAATTCCTCCACAAAACCTTCCATATTTTCTTCGGACATCGCAGATGTGGCGGATGATTCCTCCGCATCCGTCTCATCCGCTGTATCACCCTCAGGTACGGAGGTTATGGACGTTTCACTGTTCCCCTTATTTACGGTAGAGATCGAGGCCACCTCTGTTCCATCCTCACCGTACAGAGACTGCTCCGTATAATTGGTGAAACCCTTGGACAGATAGCCTACGGTACCGTCGTCGTAGGTAATCTTCATCAGGGTACCGGTCTCCATGCCATCCATAGACCAGTTCAGCAGATCCGTCAGTTCATAATACAGGCCTCCGTCCTTCACGTCGCCGCTTCCGATGGTACTGTTTTCTGCGTATTGCTGAACATCTACGAGAATCTTGCCGTCGTAGACGCCATTTTTCTCAAACTTACTCTCCCGGCTGGCAGCCCGGACGCAGCGGTAGATCTGCTCCAAAACCTCATCCTGATAATAACCGGTGCTCTCAAAGGTCTGATCCTTTCCCACGAATCCAAAGCCGCTGCCGCCCACATAGACCGTACACACAACCACGGACAGCACCAGCACCATCGCGCAAATCTGATTCAATAGCAGCGCCGTGAGCTTCCACAGCTTCGAATATTCCCATCGCTTCATTTACAGCTTCTCCACCTTATATCCAATGCCCCACACCACCTTCAGATAGCGGGGCTCCTTCGCGTTAATCTCGATCTTTTCCCGGATGTGACGGATATGGACCGCCACCGTATTATCCGCGCCGATGGCGTCTTCATTCCAGATACTCTCATAAATCTGATTAATGGAGAACACCTTACCCTGATTCTTCACCAGAAGCAGCAAAATATTATACTCAATAGGCGTCAGCTTCACCTGCTCACCGTCCACGGTCACTTCCTTCAGATCGTCGTTCATAACCAGGCCGCCGGTCTGATAGATCTTCTGATTCTCATCCATCGCATTGCCAAGCTTCGTATAGCGGCGCAGCTGTGACTTCACCCTGGCCACCAGCTCCAGCGGATTAAAGGGTTTCGTCACGTAATCGTCCGCACCGATATTCAACCCCAGAATCTTATCCGCGTCCTCCGACTTGGCTGACAGAATAATAATCGGAATACTACTCTTCTCCCGAATCTTAAGCGTCGCCCGCAGGCCGTCCAGCTTCGGCATCATAATATCAATCAGCAGCAGCTGCACATCCTCCTGCTCCAGCATTTCCACCGCCTGCACCCCGTCGTAGGCCTTCAAAATCCGGTACCCCTCCTGGGACAGATAAATCTCTATCGCGTCCACAATCTCCCTGTCATCATCACAGACCAGGATTGTATTCTTCTTTTTGTTCATGTTCTCACCCTCATATCGTTCTTGAAACGTGAATAGACAGTAAAATGGTACTCTTACATTTTACTGTCTATCCATAGTTATAACAAGGCTTTTTTAAGTTCTCTGTTTGATAATTCTTAAGATTTTCTTGGGATTTCCCGAGCTTAAACTACCAGAAAAGAGAAAATATCCCCCCGGCGAGGGGGATATTTTCTCTTTTTGTCCGTCTTACTTCAAATATTCCGCATACTTCTCTTCACTGGCACTGAGGAACACAATACCGATGATACCCGGGCCCGTATGCGCACCGATAGCGCATCCAACCCAGGACTTGATGATGCCACGGCAATGATACTTCTCCATCAGCATCGCACTGACCTTCTCGCAGGTCTCCGGATCATTTCCATGCACCACGCCGATAACCTGCTTATCCAGCTCTACGCCACGCTCGCCCACAAGCTCCACGCACCGCTTCAGCGACTTATGCCGTCCGCGCACCTTCTCGATGGCCACCAGCGCGCCGTCGTCATTGACCTCAATGATCGGCTTCAAATCCAGCACGCCGCCCAGCACAGCCGAGGTTTTGCTCAACCGGCCCCCCTTATACAGATATTCCAGCGTCTCCACCGTCACAATATGCTCCATATGCTCACAGAAAAACTGCGCTGCCTCAATAATCAGATCCTTCGGCGCGCCATTTGCCTGCATCCGCAGGATTTTCTCCACTGCCAGACCAAAGCCCAGAGAGGCGCACTTGGTATCAATGATGGTCAGATCAAACTCCGGATACTCCTCCAGAAGCTCTTCCTTTGCCAGATTTGCCGCATTGAAAGTACCCGCGATACCGGTAGAGAAGCACATATACAGCACCTCGTCCCCGGCCTTGGCGTAAGGTTCAAAATTCTCCCGGAACATATACTGATTGATGTGGTAGGTCTTGATATCAGTCCCTTGCGCCTGAATCCGGTAGAAATCCTCCGGGAAAATGGTCTTGCCGTCAAAATAATCCGTTCCATCAATGGTTACCGGCGTCGGAATCACATGAAGCTTGTATTTCTCGACAATCTCCTTGGGCAGATCCGTTGCCGAATCCGTAATAATCTTAAATGCCATGTTCTTCTCCCCTGAATTTAATTTGCGGCCTATGATACCGGCCCATCGTTTGGTTTACATAACTCAAATTTCATTTCCTACTCTAAGGTCTCAAGCTGCGCCAGCCACAACGCAGAGCAGGCATCGCTGGGCATCCGCAAATCTCCCCGCGGCGATACCGCTACAGAACCCACCTTCGGGCCGTCCGGCAGACAGGACCGCTTAAACTGCTGGGCAAAATATCTGCGGTAGAATACCTTCAGCCATTTCAGCATGGTCTCCTTATCATAGACGTCCGCAAAGGCTTTCTGAGCCAGCCGGTAAATCTTCGCCGGTTCAAAGCCGAAACGTAAGATGTAATACAGATAAAAATCATGCAGCTCATAGGGACCCACCAAATCCTCTGTCTTCTGGGCAATTTCCCCATCCTTCGGCGGCAGCAGCTCCGGGCTCACCGGCGTATCCAATACGTCCAGCAGCACCCCGGAAAGCTTCTCATCCCCACAGGTATCTGCGTAATATCGCACCAGATGGCGCACCAGCGTCTTCGGCACCCCCGCATTGACACCGTACATAGACATGTGGTCGCCATTGTAGGTGGCCCAACCCAGGGCCAACTCCGACATATCGCCGGTACCAATGACCATGCCGCCCGCCTGGTTGGCCAGATTCATCAAAACCTCCGTACGCTCCCGCGCCTGGGAATTCTCGTAGGTCACGTCATGCACATCCGGATCGTGTCCGATATCCCGGAAATGGATGGTCACCGCCTCGCGGATATCCACCTCCTTCAGCGTCGCTCCAAGCTTTTCTACCATATCACAGGCATTCCGGTAAGTCCGGTCTGTGGTTCCAAAGCAGGGCATGGTCACGCCCAGAATACCGGAACGGTCCAGTCCCAGACTGTCAAAAGCCTTCACCGTAACCAGAAGCGCCAGAGTGGAATCCAGGCCGCCGGAGATACCGACCACCGCCGTCTTGCAGTGGGTATGCTCCAGCCGCTTCTTCAGGCCCATATACTGAATGGCGAAAATCTCCTCACAGCGCCGCTGTCTGTCACTGTCGCTGCCTGGCACGAAGGGCGCCGGATCTACATAACGGGACAGTTCTGTATCTTCCCTTTTCAGATGGAAGCCAACCTCCACATAGGGTCTGGAATTATCCGTCCGGAAGGTGGTCATTCTTCTGCGCTCACCCACCAGCCGTGCGATATCCAGCTCCGCATAAATGGTCTCACTGGTAAATCGTTCCGATTCTGCCAGAATCGTTCCATTTTCCGCAATGATATTATGACCGCCAAACACCAGATCCTGGCTGGACTCACCCTCTCCTGCATTGGCATAGATATATCCGCATACCAGGCGGGCCGACTGTCCGCCTATGAGAGACTCCCGGTACAGATTCTTGCCTGTGGTCTCATCGCTGGCTGAGCAGTTCACGATGACCGTTGCGCCTGCCAGCGCATGACCGATGCTTGGCGGGTTCGGCACCCACACGTCCTCGCAGATCTCCGCAGCCACACTAAGTCCCGGAAGCTCCTCACAGGTGAACAGCAGCTTCGTTCCAAAATTGATATAATCGCCGTCCTCTCCCTCCTCGGGAACCCACACGTCCTCCACTTCCTGATTTCCCGGTGTGAAATGACGCAGCTCATAGAATTCCCCGTAATTAGGCAGATGCAGCTTCGGCACCAGGCCAAGCAGATGTCCGCCGCAGAGAGCCGCCGCCACATTGTAAAGCTTGCCGTCCTTCTCCCAGGGAAGTCCCACGAAGATCAGCGCGTCCAGATCTGCCGTCTCTCTGGCGATATGGAACAACTCCTCCCGGGCGCTCTTTAGCAGAAGCTCCTGTAAAAATAAATCCGAACAGGTATAGCCGGTAATGCCAAGCTCCGGAAACACGATGATCTTCGCGCCATGCTCCGCCGCCTCTCTGGCAAGCCTAATGGTCTCCGCGCCATTTCCCTTCGTGTCCGCCACATGAATCTTCGGCGTCACCGCCGCCGTTCTGATAAACCCGTGTCTCATAGTTTCTCCTTATTTAGCGTTTTGCTATTTTCAGAATCTCTTTTAAATCCTCAATATCAAACTTGTAGGCATGATTGCAGAAATGGCATTTCACCTCGATGGGCTTGTTGTTCTGAATCATTTCCCGGATGTCCTTGCTTCCGATGCTGACGATGGCCTTTGCCACCCGCTCCCGGCTGCAGTTGCAGTACCAGGAAGCCGGAATGGTGTCGTTAATCTCCAGACCGAAATCACCCAGCAGATACTCCAGAAGCTGCTCCGGGCTCATGCCCTGATCCAGAAGCTTCGTCACTGAATCCATGGTGGACAGCTTTGCTTCCAGTGCGTCAATGACCTTGTCGTCGGTAAAGGGCATCAACTGAATGATAAAGCCGCCTGCCTGGCGAAGCGTATTATCCTTATTTAACAACACGCCCAGCCCTACCGAGGATGGAACCTGCTCAGATGTGGCAAAGTAATAGGTCAAATCCTCCGCAATCTCGCCAGTCTGCAGTTCAACGGTTCCCACATAGGGCTCCTTAAGGCCCAGATCCTTGATCACCCGCAGGGTACCAGGCCCGATGGCGCCGGACACGTCCAGCTTTCCCTTTGCGTTCGCCGGAAGCAGCACCATGGGTTCATCCACATAGCCCTTTACTCTTGCCTTGGAATCCGCTGTCACGGTGATGCCGCCGATGGCCCCGGCTCCCTTGATCTGCAGGGTCAGCAGATCCGCGTCGCCTTTCATCATGGAACCCATCATGGCTCCGGCTGTCAGCAGACGTCCTAGGGCCGCTGTAGCCACCGGGCTGGTGTTGTGAATGGAGCGCGCCTGCTCCACCATTTCTCTGGATGTGATGGCAAAGGCACGAATCTGGTGATCCGCAGCCGTTGCTCTTACAATATAATCTTCCATAATTTTACTCCTCTTTTTCTTACGCTTTCCGCGCCACAACACAGAATTTACCTGTCGTTTCCATGACTGCTTCACCTGTGTCGGAATCAAAGATCTGCTCCGCCTTCAGTCCCGCCTTTTCAAGCAGCTCCAGTACCCGCTCCAGCGCATAGGCCTTCTGGATATGCGTCTCTTCAAACCGCACATACCGGTCGTCCTCATCCTGCACATAAAGCGTCAGGTCGTACTGATTCAGCTGTTCCTCCGGGTCGTAATAATTTTCCCAGATAAAGCTGCCCTCCTCCCGGTTCTCCGCGATGGTGGTCTCGCCCAGCATCTCTTTGTATTTGTAAATGGTATTCATGTCGAAGAAGAACACGCCGTCCGGATCCAGATAATTCCACACCAGCCGGAACACCTGCAGTAAATCTTCCTCTTCCGTAATATAATTCAGGGAATCGCAGACGCTGACGATGGCCCGCACCGTGCCATAAAGTTCAAACTCCCGCATATCTTGCAGAAGATACAAAATATCGTGTCCCGATCCGGCGCGCTTCTCACAGGCCAGCTCCAGCATTTCCTCGGAAGCGTCCACGCCGATCATATCGTAGCCCGCATCCGCCAGAAGCTCCGTCATGCTGCCGGTTCCGCAGCCCAGATCCAACACCAGACCGTCCGGAATTCCGTATTCTTTTAATATCTCTGTGATCCGCCGGCTCCATTTCTCATAGGGAACCTGGTCCATAAACAGATCGTAAACCTCCGCAAAGCCTGTATACGCGTCCATCGCTGCTGTAACTCCTTCAATTGTCTGATTTTCCAGACTGTATGATCCGTTTCATCATAACAAATTTCCGGACAAAAAACAAGGACTGCCGGAAAATCCCGGCAGTCCCTCACAATCGTCTGATTATTTGCTGCTTAAAAACTTCTCGATATTGGCTATAGCCTCTTCTTCGTCCTCGCCGTCCGCAGAAACGGTAACGGTCTCGCCCGCGAAGAGTCCAAGGGTCATCATACCCATAATGCTCTTGGCATTTACCTTCTTGTTATCACTCTCCACATAGATCTCGCTGCCGTACTGGCTCGCCACCTGTACCAGCAATGCGACCGGTCTGGCTTCAAGCCCTTCCGGAATCTGAATCGTGATTTCCTGTTTCATCATAATAATTCTCCTCCTTGTGATCCCTTAGCTCCTCTGCTATCAGACTCAGCTTTCTGAGACGGTGATTCACACCGGACTTCCCTACGGGCGGCGTCAGCATCTGACCCAGCTCCTTTAAGGTCGTCTCCGGCTGCTCCAGACGGAGTACTGCTATCTCTGCCAGATTCTCCGGCAACTCATCAAAGCCAATGGTTCTCTGAATAAATTGGATATCCTCTATCTGTTTTACCGCTGCTGAAACGGTCTTGTTCAAGTTCGCAGTTTCACAGTTCACCTGTCGATTGACGGAATTGCGCATCTCCTTCAGAATCCGGACATTTTCGAACTTCATCAGGGCCACATGGGCTTCCATCACATTCAAAAGGTCCGCAATCTGCGATCCTTCCTTTACGTATAACACGTAACTGCGCTTTCGCAGCGTGATCCGCGCGTCTATCCCGAAGCTGGCCAGCATCTCCCGAAGCTCATCCGCCTTCTCTTCCCCGCTGCACACGATTTCAAAATGATAGCCCTTCTCCGGGTCGCTCAAGGAGCCGGACGCCAGAAAGGCTCCCCGTATGTAAGCCCGCCTGCAGCACTGATTCTGCACCAGCATATGCTTCACGGGCTCCAGTCCTCCGAAAGAAGTCACCTCATAGCTGAGACTTCCCCTGGGATTTCTGCTCTGCCGCGTCGATACGTTCATTTCTATATTAAATGTTTTTCTCAATAATGTAAAGTACTTTCTTGCAACGGCCAGATTCTCCGTGTGCATTTTCACGCAGGGGGACTCTCCTTCAACACTCTCCACGCGGCTGCAGAAGTTTAAAATGGCGGCCATCTCAGCCAGTCTGCAATGTCTGGCCGGCGGCACATGGGCGGAGAGCTCCTGCTTGATCTCACTGGAAAAAGACATAGATCACCTCTTCATTTCCCTAATGCGCTTTTACAACGGCATCCTTCTCAATATCGCGATGCTCGATACGCACCGCGTAGTCCGCATTGTTTCTCAGCCGTTCATAAAGCTTATTGGCCAGGGTGACAGAGCGGTGCTTGCCGCCGGTGCAGCCGATGGAGATCACCAGCTGGTTCTTGCCCTCCAGCACATAATTCGGAATCAGAAACTGAATCATGTCAATCAGCTTGTCCAGAAACCGGTGGGACACCTCGAAGCCCATAACGAAATCCTGCACCGGCTTATCATTGCCGCTGAGCTTCCGAAGTTCTTCATAATAATAGGGATTCGGCAGGAACCGCACGTCAAATACCAGATCGGAATCCGTCGGAATGCCGTATTTAAAGCCAAAGGAAAGGACGGTAATGACCAGGTTCTTAAAGTTCTTATTCTGCACAAAGATCTTGTCCAGTTCCTGCTTCAGCTCCCTGGTCAGCAGATTGCTGGTATCAATGATATAATCCGCCTGCTTCTTCAGAAATTCCAGCCTTTTGCGCTCCTCCTGGATACCGTCGGCCACGCGGCCATTCTGCGCCAGCGGATGCGTACGCCGGGTCTCCTTGTAGCGCTTCACCAGCACCTCGTCAGAGGAATCCAGGAACAGGATTTCATAGTTCACGCCTGCCACGGTCAGTTCCTCCAGAGTGGCCGCCAGCTCGTTAAAAGCTTTTCCGCTTCGGATATCAATGCCCAACGCCACCTTCGTGACCTCCGTATTACCCGGATAAATCAGCTCAGAAAATTTTTCAATCAGAGAAATCGGCAGATTATCCACGCAGAAATAACCTGCGTCCTCCAACGCCCGAAGAGCGGTGCTTCGTCCCGCGCCTGACATTCCTGTTACAATTACAAATCTCATCTGTATCTTCTCCTGTCTGTTTCGACGCTCTTAAAAACCAAGTAGCTTTACTTCCATTTTCAGCTCCACACCGAACTGTTTCTTTACTTCTTCCTGCACATGGCATACCAGATCCATCACATTCCGGGCCGTCGCGCCACCCCGGTTGATAACGAAGCCACAGTGCTTCTCAGACACCTGCGCGCCGCCTACGCTGTAACCACGCAGTCCCGCGTCCATGATGAGCTTTCCTGCAAAATAACCCTCAGGCCGCTTGAAGGTGCTGCCTGCGCTGGCGTATTCCAGCGGCTGCTTGGATGTTCTCGCCTCCTTCAGCTCCTGCATCCGGGCTTCAATCACCCCTTTATCGCCTTTCTCCAGCTCCAGCAGAGCGCTCAGAACCAGATAGCCCTTTTTTGCAATGACGCTGGTACGGTAACCCAGCTCCAGCTTGTCTTTTTTAAGCCGCAGGATTTCTCCGTCCGGCTTCATGACCACAGCCTCTTTGACCACGTCCTTCATCTCTCCGCCGTAGGCTCCGGCGTTCATGACCAGTGCTCCCCCTAAGGTTCCCGGGATACCGGAAGCGAATTCCAGTCCGGTCAGTCCCTCTTTGGCCGCCAGACGGGCCATGCGTACCAGCAGAGCTCCGGCTTCTACTTCCAGCTCGGTGCCATTTACGCGGATGCCGTCCATATTGCGGAACAGTTGGATGATGACGCCCTTATATCCTTCGTCGCTCACCAGCACATTGCTGCCATTCCCCAGGATATAATAGGGGACGCCAGCTTCCACGCAGGCCTTTACCGTGTCCGCCAGCTGCGGTACCGTCTGAGGCATGCAGAAAATGGCCGCCGGGCCACCGATGCGAAAGGTGGTATGACGGCTCATGGGCTCGTCCCGCAGGACATTGGCAGCTTCATTTATATTGCAAAGGATTTCATATAATTTCTGAATCATTGTGTGTACTCCATTGGGATTTGGTTGTTTCTATACTCTGTTTTAGTATATGCGAAAAAATAAATAAAAACAATCTTAAAATACTTTCTATAAATATTTTCTAAGGTACCGGCCGGTGTAGGAGATCTCCTGCTCCGATACCTTCTCCGGCGTCCCTTTGGCGATAACGGTACCGCCACGGTCGCCGCCTTCCGGTCCCATGTCAATGATGTAATCGGCCGTCTTTATCACGTCCAGATTATGCTCGATGACCACGACTGTATTGCCGCCCTCGGCCAGCCGTTTCAGAATCTCCGTCAGCTTATGGACATCGGCAAAATGCAGGCCCGTAGTCGGTTCATCCAGAATGTAGATGGTCTTGCCGGTGCTCCGTCTGGATAGCTCGGTGGCCAGCTTAATCCGCTGGGCTTCCCCTCCGGACAGGGTCGTGGAAGGCTGTCCCAGCTTGATATAGGAAAGTCCCACGTCGTTCAGAGTCTCAATTTTCCTGCGGATAGATGGCACATTTTCGAAGAAGGTCATGGCCTCTTCCACAGTCATATCCAACACATCAAAGATGCTCTTGCCCTTATACTTCACATCCAGAGTCTCCCGGTTGTACCGTTTTCCCTGGCAGACCTCGCAGGGCACGTACACGTCCGGCAGGAAATGCATCTCGATTTTGATGATTCCGTCGCCGGAGCAGGCTTCACAGCGGCCGCCTTTCACATTGAAGCTGAAACGACCCTTCTTATAGCCCTTGCTCTTGGCGTCGGCTGTGGACGCGAACAAGTCGCGGATCTGGTCGAATACGCCGGTGTAAGTGGCCGGGTTGGAACGGGGCGTCCGCCCAATAGGGGACTGGTCGATGGCAATGACCTTGTCAAGCTGCTCTACCCCTGTGATTTCCTTGTATTTACCCGGAATGGTGCGGGCCCGGTTCAGCTTCCGCGCCAGGGTCTTATAGAGAATCTCATTGACCAAAGAGCTCTTTCCGGAACCGGACACGCCGGTGACGCAGGTCATGACGCCCAGGGGGAAATCCACCTGGATATTTTTCAGGTTATTTTCCGCAGCGCCCCTGACCGTCAGCCAGCCCGTGGGAGTTCTTCTGGTCTCCGGCACCGGAATCTTTAATTTTCCGCTTAAGTAAGCTCCGGTAATGGAATCCGGACAGGCCATAATCTCCTGTGCCGTACCTGCCGCCACGACCTTGCCGCCGTGCTCGCCCGCGCCCGGGCCGATATCCACGATATAATCCGCCGCGAACATGGTATCCTCGTCATGCTCCACCACAATCAGGGTATTACCCAGATCCCGCAGACGCTTCAGGGTCGCCAGCAGCTTATCGTTGTCCCGCTGATGCAGGCCGATGCTGGGCTCGTCCAGGATATAGGCCACGCCCACCAGGCCGGAGCCGATCTGAGTAGCCAGACGGATACGCTGAGCCTCGCCGCCGGACAGGCTGCCGGTGGCCCGGGCCAGGGTCAGATAATCCAGTCCCACATCAATCAGGAAGCCGATGCGGGCCTTAATCTCTTTCAGGATCTGTTCACCAATCAGCTTCTGCTGTTCTGTAAGCTGCAATTCCTTCAGAAAATCATACAGCTTCAGCACGGACATAGACGTCACTTCCGCGATATTCTTCTCCCCCACGGTCACTGCCAGAGACGTCTTCTTCAGACGCTGGCCGCCGCAGGCCTTACAGGGCGTAATCCGCATGAAGGTCTCATATTCCTGACGCATGATCTCGGAACCGGTCTCCCGGTAGCGGCGCTCCACATTTTTAATCAGGCCCTCGAAGGCCACATCATAGACGCCCTCGCCCCGCTGCCCCTTATAATAGACCTTCACCTCACGGCCATTGGTTCCATGAATCAGTATGTCCCGGATCTCCGGGGACAGCTGCTCATAAGGTATGGTCAGATCGAAGCCGTATTCTTTGGAAAGGGCTTTCAAAAGCGCATAGGTAAAGCTGGACGGGTCCGTACAGGACTGCCAGCCCATGACCGTAATCGCACCCTCCGCGATACTTAAGGACTTATCGGGAATCATTAAATCCTCGTCAAATTCCATCTTGTAGCCCAGGCCGAAGCACTCCGGGCAGGCTCCGAAGGGGTTATTAAAGGAAAAGCTTCTGGGTTCAATCTCTTCCATGCTGATGCCGCAATCCGGACAGGCATAGCTGGAGCTCAAGGTCAGCGTCTCGCCGCCGATGACATCCACCACCAGCAGACCGTCGGACAGGTTCAGCACCGTCTCGATGGAATCCGCCAGGCGGCGCTCTATGCCCTCTTTCACCACCAGTCGGTCCACCACGATCTCGATGGTATGCTTGATGTTCTTTTCCAGCTTGATTTCTTCGGACAGCTCATAGAGATTGCCGTCGATGCGAACCCGGACGAAGCCGCTTTTCTTCGCCTGCTCCAGCACCTTCACATGCTCGCCCTTGCGGCCCTTGACCACCGGGGCCAGCAGCTGGATTTTCGTCCGCTCAGGCATGGCCATGATCTGATCTACCATCTGGTCTACACTCTGCTTCTTGATCTCCTTGCCGCATTTCGGGCAATGGGGGATACCGATCCGGGCATAGAGCAGTCGGAAATAATCGTAAATCTCCGTCACGGTTCCCACAGTGGAGCGGGGGTTCCGGTTCGTAGACTTCTGGTCGATGGAAATGGCCGGAGACAGGCCGTCAATGCTCTCCACATTGGGCTTCTCCATCTGACCCAGGAACTGACGGGCATAGGATGACAGGGACTCCATGTAGCGCCGTTGTCCTTCCGCATAAATAGTGTCGAAGGCCAGGGACGATTTTCCCGAACCGCTTAGTCCCGTCAACACCACAAATTTATCTCTGGGAATGTCGATATCCAGGTTCTTTAAATTGTGCTCGTTGGCGCCCCGGATTCTGATAAATTTATCCATTGTTTTTCTCCTCATAAATGCATTGCGACGCAGGTTTTAAAGCTCATTTGCCTGCTTCTTTAATTCTATCATCTTATCACGCAGTTCTGCCGCCAGCTCGAAGTTCAGATCCGCAGCCGCCTTCTTCATCTTCTTATCAATGTCCTTGATGAGCTTCTCCAGTTCCTTCTTGCTCATGGATTCCGGATCCTTCTCGAACTGCAGCTCTTCCTTGGCAATCTCCTTGGAAATGCTGATGAGATCCCGTACGGACTTCTGAATGGTCTTCGGCGTGATGCCATGTTCCTTATTATATGCCTCCTGCAGCGCGCGTCGGCGCTCGGTCTCATCGATGGCCAGCCGCATGGAATCGGTAACGGTATCCGCGTACATGATGACATGGCCTTCAGAATTTCGTGCCGCACGACCGATGGTCTGAATCAGGGAGACCTCGGAACGCAGGAACCCTTCTTTGTCCGCGTCCAGAATCGCCACCAGGGTAATTTCCGGAATATCCAGACCCTCACGCAACAGGTTAATACCAACTAACACATCAAAGACATCCAGACGCATATCCCGGATAATCTGGGTCCGCTCCAGGGTGTCGATATCCGAATGCAGGTATTTGACCCGGATACCCAGCTCCCGCATGTAGTCGGTCAGATCCTCAGCCATGCGTTTCGTCAGGGTAGTGATCAGGATCTTGTGGCCTGCTGCCACCTCCTTATTCACCTCGCCCACCAGGTCGTCGATCTGGCCCTCCACAGGCCGGATTTCCACCTTGGGATCCAGAAGTCCCGTAGGCCGGATAATCTGCTCCGCCCGCAGCATCTCATGATCAGCCTCGTACTCGCCCGGCGTGGCGGAGACGAACATAATCTGATCAATCTTGCTCTCGAATTCCTCGAAGTTCAGCGGACGGTTGTCGAGCGCCGACGGCAGACGGAAGCCGTAATCCACCAGCGTGGTCTTCCGGGATCGATCGCCCGCGTACATGCCGCGGATCTGGGGCACGGTCTTATGGGACTCATCTATGATAATCAGAAAATCATCCGGGAAATAATCCATCAGTGTATTGGGCGGCGTGCCCGGCGCTACGCCGGTCAGATGTCTCGAATAGTTCTCGATACCGGAGCAGAAGCCGGTCTCCTTCAGCATCTCAATATCAAAATTCGTCCGCTCTGCGATGCGCTGGGCCTCCAAAAGCTTGTCCTCACTCTTGAAGTAACGCACCCGCTCCTCCAGCTCCTTCTCGATATCGGCTGCCGCACGCTTAATCTGATCCATGGGTACGACGTAATGAGACGCCGGGAAAATGGCCACGTGCTCAAGCTCCCCTTTGATCTCGCCGGTCAGCACATCAATCTGGGTAATCCGGTCGATCTCGTCCCCGAAAAACTCCACCCGCACCGCCAGCTCGGACTCATTGGCCGGAATAATCTCCACCACATCACCCCGCACCCGGAAGGTACCGCGCTTGAAATCCATATCGTTGCGGTCATACTGGATATCCACCAGCTGCCGCAGCACCTCATCACGATCCTTCTGCATGCCGGGCCGCAGGGAAACCATCATTTTCTCAAAATTCTCCGGCTCACCCAGACCATAGATACAGGAGACACTGGACACGATAATCACGTCCCGCCGTTCAATCAGGGCGGCCGTAGCCGACAGCCGCAGCTTATCAATCTCGTCGTTGATCGACGAATCCTTTGCAATATAAGTATCCGTCGAAGGCACATAGGCCTCCGGCTGGTAATAATCGTAGTAGGAAACAAAATATTCCACCGCGTTTTCCGGGAAAAACTCTTTAAACTCGCCGTAGAGCTGCGCCGCCAGGGTTTTATTGTGGGCAATAATCAGGGTCGGCTTGTTCAGGGCCTGTATCACATTGGCCATGGTAAAGGTCTTGCCCGATCCCGTAACACCCAGTAAAGTCTGGGCCTGATTGCCTTCCTGAAAGCCCTCCACCAACTTCGCAATGGCCTGGGGCTGGTCGCCGGTGGGCTGGTATTCGCTGTGTAATTTGAAAGCAGCACCGCCTTTGGGGCTGCTTTCATAAGCAAGCAGCGAAGCGGATTGCGAATGTCCTTGTTCTTTCATATCGTGTGATTTCCTTTTCCTGATGGATTTAGCATACTTAAAGTCACTGAAAATTATAACACGGATATGAAAAAAAGTATAGGGAATTCGGAACATTTGTTCTTTTCCTATACTTTTCTTCATCGCCTTGTTCTCCTTCAATATAAACTTCAGGAATCTTAATGAAACCTCATGTTTTTTCAATAATTCCCTGAAATTTGAATTTTTTGGCAAACCGTAAGAAGTGCTCCACATCATTGTAGAGATATTGATCCCGTTTCCACAGCAGTACCGTGTCAAAATAAATGGGTTCGGAAAACGGAACCGCTACCAGATCCGGCTCCTGACGGGCCAGGGCGTCCATCAGGAAGGCTGCTGCCGTGCCATCGGAAATAAACTGCTTAATCATGCTGAGCTGACTGGAATAAAGCAGCACATTGGGCCGCAGCTGCTGCTCCGCGAAAAGGGACAGCACTGCGTTGGAGGGCGCCGTATCCGTTCCGAAAAGTACCAAAGGCTCCCCCTCCAGCATGGTCACATCGATTGCTTTCGCCCGGGCCAGGCGATGGGAAGGACTGACGCAGAGCACCAGCTGTGTCCGCGCAAGCTTCTGACAGGAAAATTCCGGAGAAGGAGCCGCCGGGAGCGTGGCCATGGCCAGATCCAGTTCTCCCTGCTCCAGAAGCTTTTCCGCATGGAGGGAACCGCATTCCGTAATAGAAAGAGTGATTTCCGGATACGCTGCCTGGAACGCCTTATAGAGCTGCGGGAAAAAGACCGTCCCGGCCATGGGCGGAATCCCGATACGGAACCGGTTTTTCTGATTTCCCAGATCCTCCATCTGCCAGGAAAGTTCGTCGAACTGGCGGATCAGCTTCTGGGCCCGTTCCCGTAAGAAGCTTCCCTCCGCCGTCAGGACCAGGCGCCTCCCCTCATGGCGGAACAGGTTGATCTGAAACTCGCTTTCCAGATCCCGGATGGTTCCTGACACGGAAGGCTGGGAAATATGCAAAAATTCCGCGGCGCGGCTGACGCTCTGGAACTGACAGACTGCAAGGAACTGCTGTAATTTGGCGATGGTCATGGACTTTGCCTCCTTTTCCTGACACATTTTCGGATCTATAGGTTTTTCCTATAATAACTTATTATATATATATTTTACTTTTCTGTAAAGTCGCGCTATGATACGGATAGAAATTATTGTACCGCTAAAAATACAAAGTGGTCGCAATTATGGATATACCAATGATGCCGTTTATCAGAGAAAAGGAGAATTTATCATGGATTACGCTGCAGAATCACTGAAATTACACTATGAATGGAAAGGCAAACTAGAGGTTACTCCCCGCGCTGCCGTAGACAGCAAGGAGGCTCTTTCTCTTGCTTATACACCGGGTGTCGCACAGCCCTGTCTGGAGATTCAGAAGGACGTCAATAAGAGCTACGAGCTGACCCGCCGCTGGAACACCGTAGCCGTAGTGACCGACGGTACCGCAGTCCTAGGTCTGGGCGATATCGGACCGGAAGCCGGTATGCCGGTTATGGAGGGTAAATGCGTGCTGTTCAAGGCCTTCGGTGATGTGGACGCGATTCCGCTCTGCGTGCGGAGCAAGGATGTGGACGATATCGTGAATACCGTCGCTCTGCTGGCAGGCTCCTTCGGCGGCGTAAACCTGGAGGACATCTCCGCTCCCCGCTGTTTCGAGATCGAGCAGAAGCTGAAGGAGCGCTGCGATATCCCGATTTTCCATGACGACCAGCACGGTACTGCCGTTATCACACTGGCAGGTCTGATGAACGCTCTGAAGCTGGTAGGCAAGAAGATCGAGGACGTAAAGATCGTTACCTCCGGCGCAGGCGCAGCCGGTATCGCTATCATCAAGCTGATGATGAGCATGGGCCTGAAAAATGTTATTATGACAGACCGTAAGGGCGCTATCTACGAGGGCCGTGAGGGGCTGAACCCCATCAAGGAAGAAATCGCAGCTGTCACCAACCGCAACATGGAGAAGGGTACCCTGGCTGAGGTCATCAAGGGTGCTGACGTATTCGTCGGCGTATCCGCACCGGGCGTTCTGACCAAGGAAATGGTCGCTACTATGGCGAAGGATGCTATCATCTTCGCATGCGCAAACCCGACTCCGGAGATTTTCCCGGACGAGGCAAAGGCTGCAGGCGCTGCTGTGGTATCCACAGGCCGCAGCGATTTCCCGAACCAGGTCAACAACGTACTGGCATTCCCGGGCATCTTCCGCGGCGCTCTGGATGTACGCGCATCCGATATCAACGACGAGATGAAGATTGCCGCTGCACGCGCCATCGCTTCTCTGGTATCTGATGAAGAGCTGAACGCAAACTATATTCTGCCGGCTGCTTTCGATTCCAGACTGAAGGATCGGGTGGCTGAGGCTGTAGCTGAGGCTGCAAGAAAGAGCGGCGTAGCTCGTATCTAATATTGGCAATTACATTCACTGGATATATAACTCATCAATGAAAATCCGCAGGAGATTCGGTGTTTTTCACCGGATGGCCTGCGGATTTTTCGTATTGTCCTGCTTTCCTCCATATTCTTTTGACTTCGGCTAGTTCTCCGGCCACGCGGAGCCTTCCTCCAGCCCCTGCGCCCTCAGCCAGTCGTCCTCTACGGACAGGCTGCTCTCCTGGCCGGTTTCATCCTCCAGGATGACCAGTACTTTAGCCTTTTCGTCGGCTGTGCGTTCCTCGCAGCCGTATTCGCCGTCGAAGATTTGTTTGATTCTTTTCATGGTGACTCCTTTATCTGATCGTATAGCTATATTTTTGCTCCCAGTTTTTTACAACTTTATCTATGCGAACCCAGGTCTTTTCCGGGATCGTTTCATCCGGTCTGTAGTATAGCATCAGCTCCTGCCGATATTCCGCGTACTCGCCCTCGTAATACATGGCCGGAGGCCAGGTGCTTCCCTCAGCCGTAAAAAACGGCGCAGTTTCTCCGTCTGCTTCCAGCTCACCGCTTTCCCGGTTCAGGGAATAGGATGTTCCCGTCTTCATCCGTCCCCAGCTGGCGGAAATGGAAAATAATTTTGTGTTCTTCTCCAGGGTAACCGGCTCTACATACAAAAGTATCTGAGTGCCATACCTGATGGAACCATCTTCCATCTCTGTTTCTGTCACCTTTCGCTCTATTTTCACGATATGATAGCAGTCTTCCCCCACTTCAAAGGGAATATCCACTGCTTCCGAGCCATTTTCCGCCGGAATGGGCACCTCAAAAAGCGGACCCTCCGTTCCCAGTTCTGCCTTCAGAGAGACAGCCGGAATCCTCAGCTGATAGGGCTTGCCCTGCTGCGCGCTTACCTCCGCTGTGAAGCTGCCGCTGCCATCCAGGCCGTCGTGCAGCCAGAGTACATAATCCTCTTTTTCCCGTTCCTCCGGCAATATGGGATAATGCCCCAGACCGCAGATCTTCCAGAGTTCCTTCCCATAGCTCCAGGCGTTCAACTGCAAGATATTTTCATCCTTCCAGTCCCCGCTTACCACCAGGGTACGGCCCTTATGGGTCACCGGCTGGCCGATGGCGTCCAGACTGTCGTATTCCGTAAGCGCTGTCATCTGTAACGTTACGATCTGATCAAACAAATGAAGAAGAAACTGCTCCTGAGGTTTATAGAAAGTGAAATCCCAATCCAGAATCAGAAGCCCGTTCAGGAGATCCTGACCGCTGGAACCTGAGCCACACAAATGGGTGCCATCCTCACTTTCCACCCAGATATTCTCTCGGACGGTATCAAACCAGTCGTCCTCCTCCGGGTGAACGACTGTCATTTTCACATAGAGATATTGCTCCTGCCAGATGGCATATTCTACCGTCACCTTGCCGTATTCGGTCTCCACTTCCAGGGGAAGCGCCGTCCCTCTATAAATCTCCTCCTCCGCATCCCGGATCCCGGTCACCGGATTAAACCGGTATCGGAATACTGCCGCCGCGCAGGCTCCCAAAATTCCCAGTGCTGCCAGAACCATCAATGCCAGCCGAAGCTTTCTGAGACTTCGCTGCTGCCGTTTTTTCACGGTCTCCACGGGGAGCTGCATGGCCTCGGCGATCTCCCGGCAGGTCAGGCCATCGTAATACTGCATCCGGATCATCCGGCTGTCCTGCTCCTTCAGCTTGCCAAGGGCCTGCTCCAGCGCCTCCCGGTTCAGGATGGCGTCCTCGCCGCTGTCCGCCGCAGCTTCCTCCAGCATTTCCAGGGGGACTGCACTCTGCTTCCCGTTCTGGGTCACCATCCGGATGGCCTTTCGCTTGGCAATCACATAGAGATATGCTTTGATCGTCCCCTTTTCCGTCCGGAACCGCTCCCGGTTTCCGTAAAAATCCGCAAAGGTCTCCTGTACGCACTCCCGGATATCCTCCGGATTCGTCAGATACAGGCGGCAGGCGCTCCACAAAAGGCCCATATACTCTTCCATCAGAAGACCCATGCCTTCTTCCGGATTTTGATCCAGCAGGTGCAGAAGTTTTTTGTCGGTCATAGGGGTTCCTCCTCTCGCACGATATTTCCTTTTACTTATAGTTGCGGAAAATACGTGTTTTGGGGACATTTTTCATAAAGATTCCATGTTTCCGTTGTTTTCTTCAGTGTAACAGGTTTTTTCCATTACGTCCATTCTTTTCCAAATTAGTAATTTTCTTTCCGAACCTCGAAATAGTTCTGCGGATAGTTGCAGACCGGACATACCTTCGGGGCCTCGGTGCCTGCTACGATATGGCCACAGTTCCGGCACTCCCAGATCTGGACGCCGCTCTTCTCAAATACCTGACGGGTCTCCACGTTCTTCAGCAGCGCGCGGTATCTTTCCTCGTGGGTCTTCTCAATAGCTCCTACGCCGCGGAACTTCTCCGCCAGCTGCTGAAATCCCTCTTCCTCGGCCTCTTTCGCCATGCGCTCGTACATATCCGTCCACTCGGCATTCTCGCCCTCTGCCGCGTGAAGCAGGTTCTCAGAGGTATCGCCCAGCTCACCCAGCTCCTTGAACCAGAGCTTCGCATGCTCCTTCTCGTTCTCTGCTGTCTTCAGAAACAGCTCCGCGATCTGCTCATAGCCCGCTTTCTTCGCCACAGACGCGAAATAAGTGTACTTATTGCGCACCTGGGACTCGCCCGCAAAGGCCTCCCACAGATTCTTTTCGGTTTTTGTTCCGACGTACTTATTGGTTCCCATGATGTAATCTCCTTTCTTTTTATTTCAAAATAGTAACTATTACTGTTATATGCATGTAGCATATTCTAAAGAGTCCGTCAACTACTATTTTTCCAAAAAATAAGACCGTCCATTCCTGGGAAATTTTTTCAGGAATGACGGTCTTATTTTCAGTATTTCTATACCGCTATACGTTCTTATTTGCCCGGCGCTCCTTCAGCTCCGCACGCATCTTCGTGTTGAACTCACCATGCAGCGGATAGGCCTTCAGCATGATGAAGCAGAGGATGCCCATGGCGAATAGGGGCCAGATGCAGATATCCACTACCATGGACTTCAGCTGCGGGGTTACAATGCTGTAGTTTACATAACCTACCGCCGCCAGCGCGATACCTACGACCAGGGTGGAGACAGAACCGCTCAGCTTCTTCAGAAGGGTTACGGCGCTGTTCACAAACGCAGCCTGTGCGGTGTGGAACTTCCACTCGGTGTAGTCTGCCACATCCATGATAAACGCTACGATAGCGATATTGGCCACGATATTGCCGAACGCACCAAATGCGGTCAGTACCAGGAAGATCATCAGGATCTTGGAGTTGTACTGATAGGTCTCTGCCAGCAGGGTACCTCTCATAACCAGATAACCGATGGGCTGAATCAGGTAGATACCAAGGCCGAGCATCGCCATGGTACGCTTCTCCATCTTCTTCAGGATACCCGGCACAAACGGGATAACACCAATGGAAAATACCAGGCTGATAACGCCGGAAAGCGCGATGATGTCAGTGCTTCCCAGGGCAATACGGTAGAAATAAATGTTCGCCGCATTGATGGTATTCATCATCAGGAACAGAGTTCCATAGGCGCCTGCTGCCAGAAGCAGCGGCTTGTTATGTACAACGATATGCAGCTGATCCTTCCAGGTAAACCGCTCCGGTTCAGGCAGGCTGTTGTAGTAATCCTTCTTCCGGACGCCCACACAGCAGGCCAGACCACCGATAATATCACAGACAGCAACAATGGCAGCGATGGTCAGCCAGCCCTTTGCCTCCGTAGCCGCGCCATTGACGATGGGCATAACCAGAATGGAAACCACGATGGCGCTTCCGGTTCCGAACAGCTGACGGTAGGTCAGCAAACGGTTACGCTGATGCGGGTCTGCACTCATAACGCTGTTCAGCGCCTGCCAGGATACCGTAAACATGGTCTGCACCCAGCAGTAGATAAACATCACCAGGAAGAAATAACCTGCGTTCATGGCTCCCGTAAATCCCGGATTTACAAAGCACAAAATAGTAATAATTCCTAATAAAATACTGCCCCAGAACATCCAGGGACGGTATTTACCCATACGCTTCGTGTTGGTACGATCCGCCAGAACCGCGATAATTGGGTCGTTGATAGCGTCCCAGATAACCATGATGGTCATCAGCGCGCCCGCGATAGCCGGGTTAATCTTGGCGATATCTGTCATAAAGGACAGCTGATAGCTGCTTCGCAGCTGATTGTTCATATTGGCGGGCAATGCGCCCATGCCGTAGGCAAATACATGGCCGTGGGTCAGTTTTTCCGGATCATCCTCTTTTGTTTTCTTCTGAAACATACTCCCTCTCCTCTTCCTCTTTTATGCGTGCTCTTCCAACCAGCGCTGCGCGCAGTGTGCAAGATATGCCGCGCCTCTGGGCAGAACTTCCTCATTGAACTGTACCTTGGGATTATGAGCGGAATATGCACCGCGTTCATCCATATAGCCGCTGGACAGATACATAAAAGTGGACGGTACCTGTTCTGCCACAAATGCGAAGTCCTCCGACGCGCTTGCGGAGATATTCGGATATTCCATGGTTTCCGGCAGCTTCAGCTCACGCATATAGCCTACAAACTCTTTCGTAGTGGACGGATCACAGATAAGCGGCGGTCCGCCTGCGCTGATTTCCACTTCTGTATCTGCCCCGTATACCTTTGCGGTAGCCTCTGCAACTTCTTTTACGCGTTTCATCAGCTTCTGCTGCGCCTCTTTTGTGTCCGCACGCAAAGTTCCTGTCAGCTCCGCCTCTTCCGGGATGATATTCATGGCTGTTCCTGCATGGAAGGTTCCCACGGTAATAACACAGGCATCATGGGGATCAAATTCTCTTGCGATAATTTCCTGAAGCGCGATGATAATGTGTGCCCCGATGTTGATAGGGTCAATACAATTCTGAGGAAGCGCTCCATGACCGCCTTTTCCCTTAACCTTGATTTTCAGTGAATTATTAGAAAACATCATGGTGGAATTGTCATTATACATAAACATACCAATGGGCAACTGACCCGGTCCCACATGATATGCAAGAGCTGCGTCTACCTTCGGATTCTCCAGAATTCCATGTTCCAGCATATTCAGACTTCCGTTCAGGCACTCTTCTCCGGGCTGGAACATCAGCTTGACGGTTCCCTTCAGCTCGCTTTCATGTTCTTTGAGCATCTTCGCCGCACCCAGAAGCATAGTAGCGTGCATGTCATGACCGCAGCAGTGCGCTGCCTTCGGATCCTTGGAAGCAAAGGGAAGTCCGCTCTCCTCCGGCATAGCCAATGCGTCCATATCTGCTCTCAGAAGCAACACCTTGCCGCCCTTTCCGATAAGTCCGGTCACGCCCTCGCCGCAGCGCTGCGGTTCGATTCCGTACTCTCTCAATTTTTCTTCAATGAACGCTCTTGTCTTCGGAAGCGTCAGTCCGACCTCTGCATTTTCATGGAGATAACGACGGTTGGCTACCAGCTCGTCCTTCATCTCCAAAGCTCTGTCATAATAGCTCATATTGTACCTCCTACCGTCCTGGCATATGGATTTTTAAAGCCTTAATGCACAATTATATACACTTTTTTGTGATGCGTCAATGCTTTAGCGAGTAAAATTATCAGATATTTTTTTCACAATCTATAGTTTTTCCCACTTTACTGATTTTCAGTCTTTTTTCAAAAATTAGTTTCTCTTCTGCTCCGCCGCAGTACGATCCCCCGGATGGTTTTTTTGCTCTATAGGAATCATAGCTTTCGTACTTTAATGTAACACAGTGTTTCCTAATATAAGAAAGAATGTGCCATTGGCACATTCTCGCGCCGAGGCGCGGTTGCTTCAGCGACCATCTACCACTGCGCCGAGTGCGCATCTTTGCAAGCTCTGCTTGCTTTTGTGGAATAGGGAATTCTATCGGAATTTCCTATTCCATAACAAAAAATACAGGACATCTCCGGTTTTTCCGAAAAATGTCCTGTATCTTTCTTCTGTCTTATTTTACTTCTACCAGCTCAATCTTGAAATTCAGCTCCTTACCCGCCATCTCATGGTTGGCGTCGAAGGTGATCGTCTTCTCGTCCTTGGCGGCCACTTTTACCGGGAACGGCTGGCCAAACTGGTTGGTCAGGTATACGCCCTGGCCCACCTCCAGCTCCTCAGAGCCCGGAAGCTGAGCGATTTCCAGTGTGAAAATGGCGTCCGGATTCGGCATGCCGTAGGCTTCCTCGGGCATCAGGTGAATATCCACCACCTGGCCTACCTCCATGTCTGCCACCGCCGCGTCGAAGCCGCGGATCATCTGGCCTGCGCCGCAGACGAACTCCAGGGGCTCGCCCCGATCGTAGGAAGAATCGAACTGAGTGCCGTCGTTGAAGGTTCCCTTGTAATGGGTTCTGCAGGTCTTGCCCACATTGCGTCCGGTAAGCTTCGGCTGGCCACAGCCGCCTCCGCAGGAGCTGCCGCAATCTCCGCCGCAGCCGCCTTCCTCATGATCGCCGCAGGAATGCCCCTCTTCGTGATCATGGTGGTCACAGGTTGCGCCTGCGCTTGTCAGTTCTCCCTTCAGATAAGCCTCTACAGCTGCGTCCGTGTCACCTTCCGCTCCGGAACAAAGCTCCACACCCGCTTCTGCAAGAGCTGCCTGGGCTCCTCCGCCGATGCCGCCGCAAATCAGTACGTCGATGCCCTGATCTGCCAGAAGTCCTGCCAGAGCGCCGTGTCCGGTTCCGTTGGAGCCAATCACTTCACTTTTTACGACCTGATTATTCTCTACTTCATATACCTTGAAAGACTCTGTCTTTCCGAAATGCTGAAATACATTGCCATTGTCATAAGTTACTGCGATTTTCATGATAAAATCCTCCCGTTTTTGTTATATACGCAAGCTGTGTTCCTTCTCTGCCGCTCCCGTTTATCGGCTTTTCACACGCTGCGTTTCTATATAGTATAACGCCCTTTTGTCTTTCCGTGAACCTCACATGACTAAAGTCATGTGCTTCTCAGCCGCCTTAAGCGGCAAGACTTCATATCGGCGGATACGCCTGCGACTTAGAATCGGCGCGGTTACGCACTTTTCTGGCCGGATACGGCCAGTTTCCACATCTCAGGTAGTCCACTGTATATCTGCCTGTATCTATGCTGCCTTCTGGCTCGCCAGTTCTGCACTGAGCAGCCGTAAGTCTGCATAGACACATGAGGTTCTACGCTTTACCGAAGGAACTTTTGCCTCCAGCAAAGACCTTTCCGTTTCCGAAAAGGGTTTGAGTAATTCCCGTATAAAATATCTTGCTCCGATATTATAAGCTGCAGACAGATCACAGTTATACTGTTTTCCTGTCTGAAAGGTACAAAGGCTGTGATTCTCCAGATTTCGAACTACCGGACCGCTTCCATCATATGCCAGCCTGCTGGTGTTTCGGGCGCTGATCCTGGATACGCGGATTCCTTTCCGGTGCGCCTGATGCTCGCACAGCTTCTGGATATCCCGTTTTCTCCATAAATGAAGCCTCTGCTTTTTAGTTCCGCTGATCTTGCCCTGCATTTCCAGATACTCAAAAATGATAACATCTGTATGATTTTCCGCAGCGTAGGTTGTAATGGCCGCCGCTGTCTTCCGGGCCAGCTCCATATTCAACCGCTTTGCGTAAGCCCAACGGCTCTGTGTCTGTCTGGATCCATGCTGTCTCTGAAATCTGCGGATTCTGCCCAATACATGATACAGCCGGTCTTTATCACTGGGGAAGTCGATAAACTTCCGTCCCAGGACAGTTCCGTCTGCCTGCATGATGGTGCAGACCGCGTCCGTATTGATTCCCAGATCCACACTGCAAATGGTCTGTTCTTTGATATCTGTTTTAGTAAGGCTTACTTCTTCCGTATAAGAAAAGCGCAGAAAATACTTATGATGTCGTTTTTCCAGAGTAGGAGCAGAGGCCTTTTCCCCAACCCAGTTTTTTCGCAGATATTCCATATCCGTATAAAGCAGCTTTACCCGGAACCATTTCCAGTCGTGGCCGTCATACAGCTTCAGATATGCCGCATCCTCCTGCGGTTCTGCCTCCCGGTACATGACGTCACGGTAAAATACCGGCATGGCATGATTTTCCGAAATCAGCTTCGGTTTTCCCGTAAGGAGTCCATTTTTCCATAAATCAAGTCTTGTTTCATAGGAAGCGACGCTTCCAAGCGCATGCTGTATCGCTGCTCTTCTCAGATAAGATGGCATCTTCGGAAAATGCAGGTCGAAATCATACCTTGCATGGTTCTTTTTCGTCTCATGCACCAGATGTTCCGCTGCATTAAACTGCTTCTTTGCGTTATCAATCTGGGAAAGTTTTTCCCAGCTTTCCGCGTACACTTGAATCAGATAACTGACTGCAGAGCGGTAAATCCGCAGCGTATGGCGGATGGGAATATTCTGTTTTTTTATTTCCACGCCATAACTGGATGTAATCCGCATGATAAAACCTCATTTCCTAATTTCTTCGCTTTTCTTTTTCTTTCTGCCCCTCAATATATGCCAGTACCTGTTCCCTGCTCCGAGCACTGACTGTCACCGCGCAATAAGATGGATTCCACAAATGCCCGCCCCACAACTTCTGCTTTAATTCCGGATGTACAAGAAACATTTGCCTTGCCAAATTTCCTTTCATGATTTTTATCATATCAGAAATAAAAAACTGTGGTTTACAATCCACCAGCAAATGGATATGATCCGGCATAACCTCCATGGTCAGAATCTGAAAGCGGTATTCCTCTGCCAGCTTTTGCAGCATTTCCCTGCATTCGGTATCAAGGCCATCTGTCAACACCTTTTTCCGGTATTTTGTACACCAGACGAGATGATATTGCAAAGAGTACACATAACCTCGACCATATAAAAGAGTGTTTTCTCTGATAGTAAATATATCTTTTTCCATGTTTATATAGTACCATATGTAACGCAGAAAGTAAACATCAGTTCTGTTTTTTATTTTCAAATTTGCACGCCTAACTCATCACTAAAGTAACGAGAATGTGGCGTGCAGTTATTCAAGACTCATACCTGACATAACAGATATGTTTTCTCATAAATGGACTGTTTTCTGCTTATTCCGCTGCCCGGACGGCCCAACGCATTTTCGTGGAGCGGGCCCGGGGATTCCGCACACATTCCTCGGCTGACGGACGCACTACGTCTTTGGAATAGCTGCTGTAAATGCCGGAGCGATAACCCTCTTTCATGGCTGCCTTCACCAGCTTGTCCTCGCCGGAATGGAAGGTCAGAATGGCCGCGCGTCCGCCCGGCTTCAGAGCGCCCGGCAGCTTCTCCATGAACTCATAAAGCACCTCGAATTCCTGATTTACGTCGATACGAAGGGCCTGGAATACCCGCTGGCAAGTCTTTTTGACCGTTTCTTTTTTCTCCTTTTCCGGCAGGAAATCCAACGTTTTCTCGATAATCTCCCTCAGCTTTGTGGTAGTATCCACCCGATTTCCCCGGCGGATCTCATCAGTAATGGCCTTCGCCAGCTCCTCGCAGTAGGGCTCGTCGGAATTTTCATAGAGCATGCCTGCCAGCTCGTCCCGGTCAATGATGTCCAGACGCTCCGCAGCGCTGATGCCCTTCTGCTGATTCAGGCGCAGATCCAGCGGGCCGTCCACCTTGAAGGAGAAGCCGCGCTTCGGATTATCGATCTGCATGGAAGAAACTCCCAGATCTGCCAATACAAAATCGAAACCGCCCACTTCTTTCGCAATCTCATCAATGGTACAGAAATTCTGCAGCTTAATGGTCAGAATATCCTCGCCGAAGCCCTGATCCTCCAGCCGCTTCTTCGTCTTGGCCGACTCCTCCGGATCCACGTCTGTGGCGTACATGTGACCCTGTCCCTTCAGGCACTGCATCATAGCCCTGGTATGGCCGCCATAACCCAGAGTAGCGTCAAAGCCAGTCTCACCCGGCTGGATTTTCAGGAAATCCAGGATTTCCTCTACCATAATGGAAATGTGCATGCCGGCAGGCGTGTTGCCCTTCCGGATCACGTGCTCCACCATATCCTGATATTTTTCAGGCTGATGCTCCTTGTATTTTTCTTCAAATTTTTTCGGATATTTGCCCTTGTAGCGCACGCGGCGCTTGTGGGGGATCTGGTGTTCTTCCATGGTTTTGTTCTCCTGACTTGTAATTTATATTGCTATATTTACACCTTTTCTGTGCATATAAAATATATTTTATTCTATATAATAAGAGACTACAAACTTTTGGTACTTATGCTAATTTATTATATGGATAAATTCTCTGTCCCATTATGCTCTTATAAAAATGACAATTTGACTATATTTCATTTTCCAATTTAGAACATAACTGCGACAGATAGGAAATCCGGGTCGTATCCTCCATAGAATGCCCGATCTGCCGCAATACTTCTTCTATCTCGGTGAGTGCCGCGCTCCGTCCTTCTTCGGATTCCGTCAGAATCTCCAGCTCCAGAAACTCCCCGAGCCCGGTCACCTGATCCACACAGGCCGTCAGCCGTCCCCGGTGAAAATAGTTCCGTACCTTTTCCACCGGAATCACTGGCGTAAAGCCAATCTGCTCCAGAATCGCCCGGACGGTCCCGCCATCGCCAACATTTGTCTCCATTTCCCTCCTGGTCATGGAGGCGTCATCCAGCTTCGGCCCCTTGAAATTCAACTGCGCCGTCTTCTCCCCGGTCTCCAGATCTTCCGTCTCCCGCACTCGCAGGGCCTCGTCCCGCTCTGCAAAATCGTGGTGCTTTGCGCGGAAGTACACGTCCGTCTCCCGCAGCAACCTGCCGGGGCGGAAGCCCAACTCGGTCAGCTTCGCTGCCAGGGCCTGCCTGTCCCGGATTTTCAGTTTGATTTCTACTTCGATTGCCAATTTTTTATTTCCTTTTTCTAATATATATCTTTTATTATAACACTCATATCTTGCCTGGAAATACAATTTTAAATGCGAAATTTCGCATATTATACACTATTATCCGCAATATATCAGAGTACGATATCATCAATATGCCGAAAACCCACCAGTGCGAAAAAATGTTTCTCATCCTCGTATATTTTGACTGCCTGTGCCTCAAAAAATTCATGCTGGTTCGGATTCGGTTTACTTCTATAATGGTATGTAATGCGCTTCTTCCGGGAAAGCTGTTCCTTTAGATGCCCTGTCGAAATCCAGTCCTTAAATTCCTGTCTTTCTTTATCATACAGATATTGAACCGCATATTGGTCAGCAGAAGAATTGAAATTATCACCCTGTTTCAGATTCATTTTTTTTACGTTGGTTCCATCGTTTATATGGAGAATTTCAAAGGAACCGGTATTTAATTCAACATAATAGACAGCCGTAAAATCTGCACATATCTTATCCAAAAGCCGTCTTTCCGCCATCTGTTCTTCCAACGTACTTTTCAGTTTTCTGTTCCTCATATGTACCATTACAGTCAGGATAAGAAGCAGAACGAGTAGCACGGCTATAAAAGCTAAAGCAGCCACAGACTGCAGTTGCTTCGGAAATATATATTTCATTTCTGTCATAACAAAATCCTCTCTCTATGTTTCCTGTCTGCTTTTCCCATGCATCTGGAAGGCTCCTGATTGCTGCGGTTGCCTCATAATCATTTATGACAGGCATTTTGCTTTCTCAACTCTTCGCTTATGGTCTGCTTAATTTTTTCATCATCCAACGGCTTTGCAAGATGTGCGTTCATTCCTGCTTCCATACACCTTTCGGCATCTTCCCTGAATGCATTTGCAGTCATAGCAATGATAGGGATTGTTTTTGCATCTTGCCGTTCCAGGTCTCTTATTGTTCTTGCAGCAGTAAGACCATCCATCACCGGCATCATAACATCCATTAAAATAACATCGTATGTTCCCGGTTCGGAAGCTTCAAAATGCTGAACAGCTTCTAACCCATTGTTCACTGTTTCTACTTTAGCTCCATTTTCCGTCAGCATAAATTCTGCTATTTCCACATTCAGCTCATTATCTTCAACCAGCAATACCCGGACACCTGATATATCTGCATCAAAATCTTCTTTTTCTTCTGGCCGTGCATTCGTATCAATTTTAAATGGAAGTATTACAGTAAAACAGCTTCCTTCACCAAGCTTGCTTTCAACTGTTATGGTTCCGCCCATCTTTTCTACAAGTTGTTTCACAATAGGCATTCCCAGACCTGTCCCATTATAATCAGAACGTGGAGAATTATCTGCCTGTACAAATGGAGTAAACAATTCATTTTTTATAAATTCTTCTGACATTCCAATTCCATTATCTCTTATTTTAAATTCACATGTCATGTGATCTTCTGATCTTTCAATCGTTCTCATACTCATGTAAATAGAACCATTCACCTTATTGTACTTCATACTGTTTGTAAACAGATTCATCAATACTTTTTTCAGATGAACTGCATTGCTCCAAACATATATACCACTGTAATCATCATGTTCTCCTATAACATGAAGTCCTTTTTCTTCTGCCTGAAAAGATAGTGACTCCGTGATTTCCTGACATACCTGAGCCAGATTGATGGATTCATCACCAAAAACCACTGTATCTGATTCTAACTTTGCCATATCTAAAACATCATTTATCAATGATAGTAGCAGTTTCGATGACTCATGTATTTTATTCATGCAATCCTTTGCCCGCTCAGCATCATTTCCGCTTTTCTCAAGAATCGTAAGCATGCCAATAATACCATTGATCGGTGTTCTGATATCATGAGACATGTTATTTAAAAAGGAAGTCTTAGCCTTATTGGCACTCTGTGCTTCTACAAGTGCATTTTGTAATTCCTGCTGTTTTTCTTCAAGCTCCTGATTCAGCTTCAATGCCTGCTCGGCAGACTTCTTGAATTTTTCTTCCGCACGTTTTGATTTTTTCAAAGAATCAAGAATTATACACAGAACAACGAAAAAAGAAATTCCAGCGACAAGTGAAACTATCAGTAAATTGTCCTGAATAAAATCCTTCAATGTAACTTTTCGTGAAGAAGCATTATACGAAACTACTGCACCTGAAAATTGAGTTGTAGGCATAGATGTCAGTGTTTTATTCAGAATGGACAAAAGAACCGGTTCTCCCTGCTGAATAGCAAATGGAACATCAGCTTCTTTTGTCAGGAAAACACTATGAAGCTTATTATTTTTCAAATAGTCTGAAACAGTATCTGAATTGCTTACAATACAATCCGTCTCCCCTTTCTGCATTGCTTTTACTGCTGCATCTGATGTCTCATATTCCACGACCTCCCATTGCGGATAATTGTATGAAAGATATGCTTTCAATGCAAAATTATCTTTTTCAACGGCAACTGTATTCTCTTTATTTTCATCAAAAGAATCCTTTGCCGTAATTGCTGCCATATTGAGAGTCAATAGCGTATCCGACAAAGCAAATCCATTTGTTTCTGCAAAGTATGGATTCTGGTTTGCATGAAAAATCAGGTCTATTTTTCCATCCTGCAATGCCTGAAGCAGTTCACTTCTTGTCTCATATCCATTTAATTCAAATTCCAGAATCTGACCTTGCAGACAATTTTCTGCAAGATCCACATAATCTGTAATAACACCTGTCAGTTTACCTGTTGATGGATCTACACTGCTGATACCTCCATCCTGATTCAGATACCCTATCCGGATTGCACCATGCTGCCTGATCCACTCACTTTCTTCTTTTGAAAGAAACGAGCTGCTCTGTGCAAAAAGATAACGCCTGTAGAGATCATCTGTGTAAAATGGGTTGTCATCCTTGATTCTGCGCATAGCACTATCCAGTGCTTCTTTGATATCCGGACGTTCTGGATTTATAGCGAAATAGATTTCTGTCTCTCCAATACTTGCAACAGGCGAAATATCAGATTCTTCCCAACGGGATTCTTCTACCGAAACGAAGCAGTCAATTTCATGTTTCGACAGTTTGTCCATAATTTCTGTGGTTGTAGAAACATTGATATGCTTCGTATGCAGACCATATTTTGATTCCCATTCATTAAGCATATCCTCCAATATAAGACCTTTAAATACACCAATATTTTTTCCCTCAAAAGAATCCAAATTTCCTGCTGTAAGATCCATATTGGATGCATCCGTATAGATGTAATATTTCTCTTCCCCCATAGGCATATCGGAAAAAAGCATATTTTCAGCACGTTCGTCTGTATAGGAAACGCCACCAAGAATATCAATCTCTCCATTTTCCAACTGTGTAAAGCAGTTTTTCCAATCACTTGTTATGTATTTATATGTCCATCCTGCATAACCTGCTATATCCTGAAGATACTCATAACCATATCCTCTTCTTTCCCCCTTTTCATTGACGGTATTATAAGTTTCTTCAAAAGATCCTACCCGGATAACATTGTCAGAGTTTTCTTTGGCAAATGTAGGAACGGATAAAACAATAAAACATATCATTGTGCAAAATATAATATAACAAAATTTGAAATTCATTATATTCTGTACTAATTTGCACTTCTTCATCTTTCTCCCCTCCTCTAAGCTACAGTTGCTTGCTTGCTTGCTTGCTTGCTTGCTTGCTTGCTTGCTTGCTTGCTTGCTTGCTTCCAGATTTTAATTTTACATTCATTAATGTTCAATACCCACACAACATTTTTATAAATATCTTTGCGACAGCTTCTGCTGTACTTTTACTCTTTATTATATAATCCAATTTTATCTGTTTTTGTCTTTTATCCATTATGATCCCTTCCTCTTATACCTCCATCGATGTAGTTTTAATGAACATACCTTAAAATCGTTTTTATAACTTCCTCAATCACAATCGGCTTTGATAAATGTGCATTCATTCCTGCATCCAGTGATGCCTGAACATCTTCAGCAAATGAATTGGCTGTCATTGCTATAATAGGAATGTTTTTTCCATCCGGTCTGTCATTCATCGCCCTGATTGCTTTTGCCGCTTCATAACCCTTCATTTCAGGCATCATGATATCCATCAGGATTACATCAAATGTGCCTTCCGGATGATTTCTGAAAATCTCAACAGCATTCTTTCCATCTACAGCTCTTTCTACATTCATTCCAAACTCTTCCAGCTGCACGGTCGCAATTTCTGCATTCAGCTCATTATCCTCTGCAAGAAGGACATTCACACCTGTAAGATTTAACTTTTCAGAAATACCTGTTTCTGACTTATTACATTCCTTATCTGTAATTTCCAAAGGAATATCCACAGTAAATGTGGTTCCCTCATGCTTTTTACTCTGCACGGAAATGGTTCCACCCATCATATCTACATACTTCTTTACGATAGCCATCCCCAGTCCAACTCCATGGTACTGCGTTCTCACACCGGAATCTTCCTGTGCAAATTCCTCAAAAACTTCTTTTGTAAATTCCTCACTCATGCCAATACCAGTATCCGAAATGCGGTAACGCATATTTATATATCCATCCCCGCCCTTTTCCTGACACCGGGCTTCAAAGGTAATCGTCCCCCCATCCGGAGTGAATTTCACGGCATTGCTCAGAATATTAACCAGCACATCTCGCAGACGTACAGGATCCACAAGTACATTTGGGATCTTTACTTCTTCACGTTGGATCTTAAAGCTGATATCCCTGTTCGTAAGAAAGCCTTTTGTAATATTCAATGCAGAATCTGTAATGTTTTTCACATCCGCCGGTACCGGATTGTATTTCACTTTTCCACTTTCGATACGGGTCAGATCTAAGACATCATTGATCAGCGACAGTAAATGCTCTGAGCTTTCGTCTATCTTTTCCAGACAATTTTTCACTTCGTCTGACGGATTGTTTTTCATTGCAATACCGGTAAATCCTATGATTGCATTCATCGGTGTCCTCATATCATGGGACATATGTGACAGAAATGTTGTTTTTGCCTTGTCTGCAGCCTGTGCATACTCTGCCAGTTCCGTCATTTTCTCAGCTTTCTCCTGGGCCACCTTCTGAGCTTTTTTTCTTGCACTGAGACGCCCCATGATCACAGCCATAGTAGTCAGCAGCCATCCAAAAATAAGAAGAACCCAAACAGTAACAACAGGATGCAGACGGATCCAGTCAACAAATGTCAGCTCTGTTGCTTTGTATGTGGTATACTGTGCTGCAAGATCTTCAACAAGATTTTGGGGCATGGCATACATTGCTTTCGTCAGAATACCAGCCAGCGCATGGTTCTCAGTTGATGAAATTACCATACGGTAGGTGAATGTAGGCTGTTCCAGCATAGTATATGTCATGGTGCCCGTAGTGTCACTGTTCACAAACGCCTGTGCCATGTAATAGTAGACGAAGGCAGCATCTGCTTTACCCTCACGGACAGCTTCCATCATTTCCTGTCGGGTACTGCACATCAGTTTTTCTGCACCGGGTGCCATTGCATCTGCAATTGAATTTGCTGCTGTCTGGTCAACAGTAGCAACAACATTAATTTTTCCATCAAAGTCACGCCGTGTCACCTTTGCCAGCTGCATCGTAATGAAAGGTGCCGTAATCCCCCATTTATTCGTCTCAGCATAGTTATCTGTTTCCAGGCGTGCATCGATGCTCATATCTGTTGTTTCCTTATTTTTCTGATAAGCAATATACTCATCTCTGGTGGCAGGTGTAAGAAACTCATAGGAAATCCCGGCATAGTCTGCAATTTTCCGGAAGTAATCCGGGATAATACCCTTCATCTCACCATTTTCATTATAAGAATATGGATAACGGGTCGGATCACACAGAACATGAAGCGGGTTGTCCTTGGAATACTGTGAAATAATACTTTTTTCTTTCTCCGTATATTCCAGATTCTTAGTTTCGATGCTTTCATAATTTTTATTATAAAGTGTCGTTTTCCAGTCACCCTCAACCGCATTCATCTGATCGATCGCATAATTGATCTCATTCAGCAATTCTGTATTGCCCTTTTTAACAATGACATAGAAATCGCTGCTGCCAAATTTCTCCACGATTCGCTCATTGTTTGTTTTTCTCAGAGAACTGGTAACAATCGCATCAACTTTTTCGCTCTGAAGGGCTTCATCCATTTCTGTGGTCGTATCAAAATAAGATGGAACATATGTAAATCCTTTGTTGTCTGCAAAATCCGCAAACTCTTCATTCCGGGTGTTTCCGTTCAAAAGCGCCACACGCATACCGTTGTAAGTGCTGTAATTGCCGTCCACAATCGTGCTGTTGTCACTGCGGACGGTCAGCATCCCATAATTGGTTCCGATTGGACGTGAAAAATCAAACTTTTCTTCTCTTTCCGGTGTTTTGCGGGCAGATGTTACCATGTCAATCTCGCCATCTTCAAGCATCTGCTGCATATCATCCCAGCTCTTATCATATCCGACATATTCGTAATCTACATCCCAATAACGGGCCATCAACCGAAGGAAATCATAGCCATAACCGCTACGGTTCCCCTCTTCATCTATCATATGGTATCCATCCATGGCAAAGAAACCGACTTTGACAGTTTCATGCTGCGAACTGTCCTCGGCTGCATATGCAGTCAGGGGAGAAAATATCATACACATGCATACAAAAGCCAATAATACTGCCACATATTTCTTTGCTCTCGAAATCATATTAAATCTCCTGTCTGTCTGTCTGTCTGTCTGTCTGTCTGTCTGTCTGTCTGTCTGTCTGTCTGTCAAATATATTTCTCCATACATCTCCTTGTCAACCTCCTGGTTTAATAAAATTGCACTGCCGTATCAAATCCATTTGTCACTGTTCAGTAGCCTGCATTTCTGTACCCCCCCCACCAGATTTTATACTTCTGATTGTTTTTTCCAGCACCTTCATCTCAACCGGTTTTGAAATATGTGCATTCATACCGGCTGCCAGAGAATGCTGAATGTCCTCTGAGAATGCATTGGCAGTCATGGCAATGATCGGAATCGTCTTTGCCAGTTCATGGGAGCTTCTGCGGATTGCCTTCGTTGCCTCATAACCATTCATAACAGGCATCTGCACATCCATCAGGATCACGTCATAATCACCTGGAGCAGACTGCTCAAATGTTTTCAAAATCTTTTCGCCATTTTCACAGATGGTACATTCCGCACCTTCAATCTTTAACAGCTCCGTCAGGATTTCTGCGTTCAGCTCATTATCCTCTGCACACAGGAATCTCATTCCCTGCAGGATATTACCATCCTGCTCATCTGTTTCTTCTTGTGCTGCCAGAGCGGCCGTTCTATCCTCTGCAATTTTCAGATCCAAGAGAACCTCAAAACAGCTTCCCTGTCCCAGTTCACTTTCCACATCAATGGTACCTCCCATTGCCTCAACCAGGTTCTTAGTAATCGCCATTCCAAGTCCGGTTCCCTGTATTTTGTTTGTAAGGGAACTTTCCGCACGGGTAAACGCATCAAAAATTGTATCCTTGAAATCTGCCGACATTCCCATACCATTGTCACAGACTAAAAAGCGGTACTTTGCATAGACAGATGACTTTGTCTCACATTCTTCTACCAGAAGCTGAATTTTTCCACCCTCCTGCGTATATTTTATGGCATTAGACAGCAGATTACTGAAAATCTGCATCAAATGAACCTGATCACCATTCACCCACTCATGGTGAATATTTTCTTTTATGACTGTAAAAGTCTGCTGCTTTTCATATATTTGAGAATGAAATATAGTGTCAAGTTCCTGCATAAATTCCAAAATTGAAAAATCAGAGTACTTAAAAACCGTTTTTCCTGCCTCAATCTTGCTCATATCCAAAACATCATTGATAATTCCTAACAGATGCTGTGATGAAATATCTATTTTATCTGCATACTCTATAACTTTTGCTTTATTACCTGCATCATGTCTGATCAAAGATGTGATACCAATGATTGCATTCATAGGTGTGCGAATATCATGTGACATATTAGACAGGAAATCCGTTTTCGCCTTATTTGCATTTTCAGCTGTCTGTAAAGCCTCTGTTGCAACGTTCTTTGCCTTTTTCAGTTTTTGATTGACTACTTCCATTTCCTTCATTGTTTGTAAATGAAGTTCATTATTTCTTTTTTCATATTCTGCTTTTTGATCTGCAAGACTAAGTCTGGAAATACTGTAGAATAATCCGGCAAAAAGTAAAAGTATAGAACCTGCCATGAGTATTGTTGTAAACAGCACCATTTTCTGGTAATCCATCAGCACATTGTCAACAACTCCATTTGCCACAATGCATACCAAAATGGTGTTGTTGCTTTCTATCGGGCAATACCCCAGATAATAGGGGTTCTGTTTTCCCAAAAGTGCAACTCCGGATTCCCTGTTATCAAACTTCTTTTTGAACAAATCAGCTTCCTCTTCTGTAACAGCCTGTTCCCCTTTTAAATGTTTTAACAAAGAATAATTACGCAGGTATTTATCACCACTCTGGTTCGTATACGTAATATTTCCGTCATGATCCAACATGAACAAATATGCATTCCCATCATAACCTTTCAGTTTTAACATGGAATCCAGTTTCGAATGATCATACACAGTTCCAATTGCCGTATAAGTTTCCCCATTGATCGTATATTCCTGACATGGGATTGCAACCAGATAACCGTCTTTTTTCTTCTGATCATAATCAAGACGCACCAGTTTTCCAATATTGTATCCATTCTTTAAGTCCAGCAGAAGTTTACTTGGCATATCAATCCGCATTTTTGTTCCACCTGCTGATATTGCCTGACCATTCTCCTGAAGGAATATAAGTGTACTTTCCGATTCTTTTTCCCATGCCTCAAAGAAACTTTTGTTCACATCCGTTTCAAGAGACAGCTCCCTCTCATGAAGTAAAAATTCCTCAACCAACTGCAGCTGGCTGTAGTATCCACTCACCTGAAGATCATAGGTCTGCTGTATCTGTTCAACAACAGCTCCCATACTGCTTTTTCCGTTTTCGCTGATATACTTCTTAGACTTACTTATCAGATACTTGATACAACCTAAGCTTAAAAGAATAATAAGTAGTATAAGCAACAGCCTTGTTATTTTTTTTCTTTTATTTACCGTTTGTTCTATCTCCACTTTTACTGTTCAACCTCTATATAGTCTTCCGGTGCTGACGGCTGCTGTCCTTTTGACATTGCTTCGATCCATGCACTTGATAATGTTGTCTCTTTAAGCTGCTCAATCTCACATTTCGGATTTATTTTTTTCAAAACAGACATTGTGGTGTCTGTAAGAAGAATCGAGTATTCCTTTTCTTTGTCTATTTTCTTATCATTAACTGTTAAGTCCTTTAACGAAAATCCACTTTCCTCTTGATTGACGATCATTTTCATACCGGATGCAATTGGTAATTCGTATTTATTGGTTACATAAAAATTCTCATCCGCATCGGCGAGATAATTTTCCACGAGTTCACAAACCTGTTTACCATTCATTTTTGCAAAATATAATGCTGTATCTGAACTCTTCGCTGTCATCATGCCAACCCGGCTATTGGTGCATTCTCCTTTGTACATAGAAGAAGTGAAATAATAATATGGTGTCAGAGCCAGCTGTGCATCATTTTCTTCTCTGATCGTAGTTAAAATGGAAGATGCTGCATCACGGCCACTTCTATCGTTCAGTGAAATGGAATATTCATTTTCAAAATTCACCGTTGCTTTTTCTTCTGAATCTTTACGGTTCATTACACTGCGCAAAGTATCAAAAGCCTGTGTTTCATCCATTTCCCCTGACAGTAATCCGTGAACAGCCTCAAGACCTGCATGAAATGATTTTTGGGCGGAATATCGGATATAAACAGCATTATTATTAATTTCATCTTCCAGTCCAGGCACATCCTGCATCATGGTTGGAACATCTGTATTCAATGAAATAACACCACTTCCACCCGCAATCAGCTTTTGCCCCTCTTCTGAAATCATACAGTCCAGCACATCCAGTGCAGTATCCAGTTTCTCCCGGTCTTTTTCCAGGTTTTTGTTAAATGCAATGTTTAAGGACGGAGTCATGTACACATAGGATTCATCCGATGTCTGTGAAAAGTAAGGGATACGGATCAGCTCCGCATCCATCTGTTTCTGCAGCTGCTGCATAATCGTCGGATGTCCATGAAACATTGCTGATTTTCCCTCGACAAACATCTGGGTTCCTGTATCGACGTCAATATTGATATCTTCTTTACCAAAGTGCGAGTCTTTCAGAAACTGGCTGGTTTCTGAAAAAATACGTTTCCATAATGCATCATCAAACTTTACTTCATCCACTGCAGTTTCTGCACCGTTTCGCCATTCAATACCATCCAGGCTTGTAAACTCACCGATTGCCGCTGCCTGGATGATTTCATTATTAGACCAGTCTTCACCAAGATCCATGGAATACGGTTTTATGCCATTATCATAAAACTGCTGACAGGCCTGTACATATTCCTCATAATTTTCTGGAATCTTTACGCCATACTGATCAAACAGTGTTTTGTTGGCAATGATCGTCTGCGGAATACCACAGATTGGCAGCCACTGGATTTCATCCTCCTCATTCTTATAATATTGCACCGCATAAGAATAATACTTGGAAACAACATCATAAGAAGCAAAATCCATAAGATAAGGCTGTAAGTCCTGTGCATCTGTTCCAGAGAATCGACGTACTGTTATGATATCCGGTAATTCATCATGTTCTTTAAAATAACTGTATAAATCGGTATCATTGTTACCAATAATAAATTCAATATCCTGATCAGGAAACTGTTCATGGATATAGGGTGCAATATTTTTCATCAAACGATTTTCCCACAGATAAACGGTAAGATGATCATCATTTTTAGATACTTCTTTCTTTGACTGTCCACATCCAGACAAGACAGCAGATGCTACAAGTACACCTGCCACCACTGCAATCAGACAACGTTTTGCCTTTTTCATACTTTTATTTTCCTCATTCTTTCCTGATAAAATCATTATTGTTACGCCTACGAAATAACACCGTAAAAAAGCACCGTCAGACAGACAGTGCACCTCATTTTATGCAACTGGCTGCCATTTTACAGGCCCTGTAGCTTTGCGTCCCAGACTTTCATCTGGTTTGCCGATTTCCTTATTATAGATATAGCTTTTAAACTTATGCAAAAAAACTAATTTTATTATACTTTAACGTTCTACTATGCACAAGAAAAAAATTACCGTTTTAACGTTCAAAAACAAAAAAAGAACAGCCGATACATATACTCGAACTGTTCTCCTACTTCCGAAGTCCACGCAGCATTGACATTACTGTTTCCTGCTCATTTGTACTCAGATCGTTCCATATCCCTAGAACTTCTTTCTGTTTTTCTGTCAGATTCTCTGAATTATCTTCTTGAAAAAACTGTGATAATCTATATTTACTGATATCACGCTTTTCACACAAAGATGTTATTTTATCCGCAGATTTCTCCACAGACAACAATAGGCTTCCTACTATCTTATCAACTCATTCACGATTGTCAACGTGTTGCGATGAATTTCACCATACTTAAGATATCCACCGTATTGGAAAGGTTGATCTTATAAATACATTCCCCATTGTACTGTACAATATATAAATATCCCCGGCTTACTACACAGTTTTCATTTAAATAGTAAGTCGTAAAAGGAAGCATCGAAGAATGGATATTTCTGCTGGATGGCTTTCTTCACCGCAACATACATATCTGCGTCTGCATACTCCTGTACTGGAAATAAGATATGCATGCGAGGACGGGCAGACTTCTTTCCTTTATCAAGCATGTGATGTCTGCTTTCTCCGATCTTTTCCTGTCACGATGTAGTATTGCTTCTTGTTTTCATACATTTCCACATCTGCGGCTTTCAGAAGCGACTCAAAATCCGTGTCCTTTGTACCGCTTATCGTCGTACCGAGGGACGCGGTAGCACCCAGTTGGCTTTTTGCCGTTTCCAGTAGTTTCTGAAACGCCGGATGTGTGATGTTTGGCAGAACCGCAATGAACTCATCTCCGCCAAACCGATACACATGACGCTTTCCGAACACAGATTTCAGCGTCTGTGCGGTCTGCACAATGAATTTATCACCGGCGTCATGTCCCTTTTGGTCATTTATTTCCTTTAGGCCATTTATGTCGCACATGACAATCGCCAGGGGAAAATACTTCTCCAGCTTTTCTGTGTACGCCCAATCCAGTGCTTTTCTGTTTTTACAATCTGTGAGCTGGTCATATAATGCACTGTGCTCCAGTGCATCTGCATTATCGCGCAGTCTTATCATAAAAGAGATCATAAACTCGATCATATCTATCAGATTCGAGATCTCATGCAATTTCTCTTCGGGAGAATTGTCCACACCGTAGAATCCGACCATCTTGCCGTTGATTTTGATTGGCCCTGTCACAAGGGTATTGACACCCTGAGGTTTCAGCCGTTCATAGATGGCTTCGCTTGTTTTTTTGCATTCTTCAATGTCATGGATGATGACATTGTTGGATTCTTGATATTGTGCAAACCATGCTTCAATGATGCCTTCATACGGCACATCCTGCAAGTTATCTTTTTCTTTGGATACGCCCGCTTTGCACCACTCGTAGGTGTTGTCAAACGTTCCGCGGTCATTCTGTTCAAAGATGTACGCTCGATCGGCGGTCATACGCTGTCCGATATACTCCACCAGTTGATTCAGTACTTTGTCCGGATTTTCTTCTGAAGCGGCATACCGAACCATGTCCGTGAGGAATCTCTCGTAATTCAGGATTCGTTCCTGCGATTCGCGCTTGCTGACTTCCAACATTTCCTTTTCCTTATGGTACAGGATTCTCTGAAGCTTGCTTCGCATCATCATGGCAGTCAGAAGCATACTCAGCACCCCGTACAGAATAACATTCACTAGGTTTTTGGATAGAATTGGGGTGTGCTGCGCAAAGAAAGCAAGTCCGATATAGAGCAGCATACTGCTCAGAATCAGCCCGTTCATGACCGCCGTTCTGGCGGTAAACAGCAGCGGCGCTGCCAGTATGAACACAATGTAGTTGACAGTGAGCTCCTCCGGTGCAATCAGCGTTCCCGTAATAATGCCGAACAGCAGCAGCGCGGCAAAAAAGCTGTATACAACCAGTTTTTTCCCCATACATCCTGTTTTACTTTCTCATAATCACCACAACTAAACATAAACAACGAAACAATTTGATTCATACGTTTTTTCTCTTCAAACTCTGTTCAATTACCGCTTTGCCCGTCTCATAAGGAGCACAGATTCAACGGTACTTTCATTGTCCCAATCAAGTTCATATAATTCCTGTTCATTGATAAATACAGGAAAACGGAACTTGAGACTTCTTAAAATCCTGCCATCCTCTTGTTCTGCATGGCATATCGTGAGGGTGATCAAGTAAAGAGTCGCGCAAAGTTTGGTTTTGCAATGAAGGATATTATTAATAATTTGCTTGGAGCTGGTGGAGAAGTAGAAATAAGCAGATTGTGAACACATGCGTTCACAATCTGCTTATTTAATACGAGATTCTGTTATTCTGGGAGTCGTCCCTCATACATAATGCTGAGTTCGCCGTAGACCTGTCTCCAGTTCCGAATGCTCATAGTCCATTTTTTCATGGCTTCGAAAGTTGCCAGATACAGGGCTTTCAGGAGCGCTGTATCACTTGGGAATACGCTTCTCTGACGGTTGAGCTTACGGTAAGCAGTTGGTTTATCACCAAAGATACCTCCTCTTACTGCCAGCACAAAGTTTCGCTTAGCAAGCACTTGATGCGTTTCCTCTACATATGCATATTGTCAAGTGTTACAATTAATGACGGAATCCTTTTTCAGTTCTTCCGAAATATATTGTTTCAAAGCATTATCATGCAGTAAAGCACACATGGCTAGATCTTGTAATTCATCACCTTGAATTTTCCAATATTCAGCCATGCGTATACTTATATAAGCCACTCTTTTTCCATGTTTGTTTTTGATATTTACCAACTCTGCTTCTATACAGTCCAAAGCATAAGAACAGGCTCCTGCCCTAGATTTAACTGTTTTCTGTAAAGTCCTGATAACTTTATGGCTACCTGAGTTAGGATATCTACCGGATTCGCAACTACAAGCATGATACCTGCAAAATTTCTCTTTGCTATTTCAGGAATGATTGACTTAAATATTGCTACATTTTTATTTACGAGATCAAGCCTTGTCTCTCCCGGTTTCTGTCCCGCTCCGGCAGATATGACAACAATTGCAGCATCAGCCACATCATCATAATCTCCGGCATATATTTTCATCGGACTCGCAAATGGAATACCATGACTGATATCCATTGCTTCTCCTTCTGCCTTGTTCTTATCTGCATCGATAAGGACAATCTCTGTAAACAAGCCACTCTGCATCAGAGCAAATACCGATGCAGAACCAACAAAGCCACAGCCTATCATTACTGCTTTTTTGAATTAATCACTTTCTTCTTCGTAATAATCTCATCTCCTTAATAATTCTCTTCATGTACTTCAAAATAGCTCTGTGGATGATTACATACCGGACATACTTCAGGCGCCTTAGTTCCTACCACAATATGTCCGCAGTTACGGCATTCCCATACCTTAACTTCGCTCTTTTCAAATACCTGTGCAGTTTCAATATTCTTAAGAAGTGCACGATATCTTTCCTCATGGTGCTTCTCAATCTCACCTACTGCCCTGAATTTTGCTGCAAGCTCAGGGAATCCTTCTTCCTCAGCTGTTTTAGCAAAGCCATCATACATATCTGTCCACTCATAATTTTCGCCTTCTGCCGCTGCCGCCAGGTTTTCCTTTGTATCACCAATTCCTGCTAATTCCTTGAACCACATCTTTGCATGTTCTTTCTCATTATCTGCAGTCTTTAAAAACAATGCTGACATCTGCTCGTAGCCTTCCTTTTTCGCTACAGAAGCAAAATAGGTATACTTATTTCTTGCCTGTGATTCCCCTGCAAATGCGTCCTGTAAATTCTTCTCTGTCTGTGTTCCTGCATATTTGTTTTCTGCCATCTCTTTTACCTCCGTTTTCTTTACTACTTTTTCAAAATCTGATGCCGGGTGCTTGCACAAAGGACATATAAAGTCATCCGGTAATTCCTACTTTACCTTCTCCCTGCATTTCGGGCAAATGCCTTTAAATGAAATATCGTAATCCACAAATTCAATTCCATGAGTGTTATGAATTCTTTCCAGCAAATCCGGTATTTGATCCATATCCACATCAAAAATTTCACCGCACTTTATACATCTTACATGGTAATGATTTTTCAATGTAAAATCAAATCGGTTCGGTCCATTCGGAACTTCAACCTTTCTTAATGCACCTTCCTCGACCAATATATCAAGATTTCTATATACAGTTCCTTTTCCAATTGATGGATATGCTTCTTTTATAAATTCATACACTTCATTTGCCGTAACGTGTCTTCTCATTTCGTATACGGTATTTTTTACGAGATCTTTTTGAATGGTATTTCTCCTACTTGTCATTCGTCCTCCTTATTAGGATTAGTTCTTAATAAGGATTATATACCACCACTATCCTGTTGTCAATAAAAATAGTAATAATTCTCATTATTATAAAAACTGCCAAACTGAGCATATTTTACCTGAATAACTATTTTATTTTGCGTTCAAATACATATTCTGAATCTGAAGATAAATCAGACCTAAACGAATATCCGATTCTGTCAAATTTCTGAATCTCCACCGGATTTTCAATATTATTTTCCGCTATGAATCTGACCATTTCACCACGAGCCATCTTGGCATAGGTACCTTTTGTTACCAATTTATCTCCGGATAACTCACAAAATACAATCGTAATATATCTGTCCTGTGATGTCAGATACTTTTCTATACATTTTGAGTATTCTTTTGATGCAAGATTAATGATAATCCTACTGTCATCGATTACTGAGCGGTATAACAATTCTCCCCAGTACTCATACAGACTTTTTGCATCTCCAATTTCAACCTTTGCCTGCATTTCAAGACGATAAGGAGTCACACCATCCATTGGTTTTAAAATGCCATAAAACGCAGACAAGATTCTTAAATGATTTTGCAAATACTCAAACTGCTGGATTTCAAACACAGATGGTGCCATATATTGAAATGCAATCCCATCATATGCTAAAACAGCCGGAGTAAGCCTGTTATAAAGATCCATATTTTCCAATCTGTTAAAGTTCTGCTCTGCAATCTTGTCATTACATTTCCAGATAGCTTTCAGTTCTTCTTTTGATTTGCTTTTCATCCAGTTTAATACTTCTACTGTCTTATCAATATAGACAGGCAGTTCAACCGGTGCTAAGTTATCGGTATCTACAATCATCTTTTTTGCAGGTGATAAAATAATCTTCATTATGCCAATTCCTTAAGCATATTTTCAGGATCATCTGCCGCCTTGACTTTATCATTTGCCTTTATAATGATTCCCTGCTCATCAATAAGATATGTAGTTCTTACTACACCCATAGATACTTTTCCATAATTTTTCTTTTCTTTCCAGACATCATATGCTTCAATAACTTTACGCTCCGGATCTGATAATAGCGTAAATGCCAGTCCGTATTTTTCTTCAAATCTCTTGTGAGACGCTACAGAGTCCTTGCTTACTCCGAGAATAACAGCTCCCTTCTCAGTAAACTGTGGATAACGCTCAGAAAAGCCACATGCCTGCTTCGTACATCCTGGTGTATTATCCTTTGGATAAAAATATAAGATTACTTTTTTTCCTGCATAATCGCTTAATTTATGCATTTCTCCATTCTGATCCGGCAATTCAAAGTCCGGTGCTTTTATTCCTAACTCTAACATTTACTATTCCTCCGCTTTTGTATTTTCCACCTGTTTTCTTGTTCTTTTATTACCTGAAATCATTTTATGACCAGAATAGACTGCCATAATCATGCATATCAGAGAGCCAAACGCAAAGTATTTGTGTGCTGCTTTTAACCCTTTATATCCTGTATAAAAAGTTCCAACCATTGTAACTATTGCTCCGATTGACCAATATTTATGTGCTTTCATTTTATACCTCCAAATTGATTAAGCTGTTTCCAAAATAAATATCTCTGGATCATTAACAATATTATACATTCCATCCATTACTTTCGACAAGTAGGGAAAGAAAAATAATCATTCCAAATACAAAAGGATGTATCACGATAATTCTGGCATTACCTTGACGCATCATTTCGTGTTGTATTTTTTATTCTTCTTAATGACAGCTCATTAATATCTACATAACCAAGCTGACTTAAAATGCCATTTGTTCTGGTTTCGTACCCTATATGAATATGTCTGTCAAAACATACATATGTCCCCATAATCTTCTCCTTTTTCTAATAACCCTAATACAATAAATCCCGATTAGTATTTCCACTCATTTTAGAAAATGGGCAACTCCGATTGGAATTGCCCACTCATTGCACTAATTATGCGATTTTTTCTTGCTTGCACCGATTTCTGCATCAAATGATGTAAGTTTGATGTAAATCGCTGTTTTTTCAGTTTTTTATCAAATGAAGTACGTCCCGTCTATTTACTATGAAAGTCCTGAACGGCAGCCATGAATGAGTCATGCTTGCATGAACGAATTCATGGATATCGGGCAGGCTAAACTGTATGAGTAAGCAGGGCAATCGCCCGGATTACGAATGCAGTTGGCAGTTACGGGAGTGCCATAGGCACGGAGTAACTGACTTTCATATATTTACATCCTAATAGAGCTTTGCACCAGCCGGGATGTGGTTATCAACCATCAGAAGATGGAGCTTTTCTTCTCCCTCTTCCTCATGGATTGCACTGAGGAGCATTCCACAGGATTCAATTCCCATCATGGCTCTCGGTGGCAGATTAGTGATCGCAATTAAGGTCTTTCCAACCAGCTCTTCCGGCTCGTAATAAGCGTGAATACCGCTTAAAATCGTACGATCTGTGCCTGTTCCGTCATCCAGCGTGAACTGTAACAGCTTCTTGGATTTCTTAACAGCTTCACATGCTTTAACCTTTACAGCTCGGAAATCGGACTTGCTGAAAGTATCAAAATCAACAAATTCCTCAAATAAAGGCTCTACCTTTACCTTGGAGAAGTCGATAACTTCTTCTTTCTCCGGTGTTGCTGTGGAAGTGCTGTTTTCTGACTTCGCAGATTTCTTGTCAGCGTCCAGTGACTTCATTGTCGGGAATATAACCGAAGCTAATCCACCACAGTCCAAATAAGTTGATAAACGCTTTTTTACACGATTTTCATTATATATCGCCAGTCCATATTTGTCCACCAAAATCCAACAAACTAATGTCATTTTGATGTATTCTGACTTTTTTGATGTCAGGTTTGTCTTGGAAATCGTCCCCTTGCAAGGACTTCTTCCTAAAATATATCACTATTATTTTCCAGAGCTTTAATTGCTTCCTTTTTCTTCACATCTGTTGCTTCCGCATAAATATCCATCGTTGTTTCAATATTTGCATGACCCATAATACTTTGAATCACTTTCAGATTTCTTTCATTTTCACAAAATCTGGTGCAAAATGTGTGTCGGATATGATGACACGAAAAATGAGGAATCAATACCGGGCGTCTGCTCTCCCGTTTTGCCTTAATAATTTCTTCGGCATTGTAGGCTTCGTAAATTCTTTTGATTGCACTGTTGATTACGCTGGGTTTATGGATAATTCCGTCTTTATTGCAAAAGATAAACCCACTCATACCATCAACCACTTGCACATTAAAACCGGTTTCTTTCTGTGCTTCGTATTCATCCTTAAATGCCTGTTCTACAGCCTGCATCATCGGAATAGTACGAATCCCGGCTTCTGTCTTTGGCGAAGAAATATGAAATTCACTCTTTCCATTCTCCATTACTCGATAGATAGCCGCATGGTTTATACTAATGGTTTTATTCTCATAATCCAAATCTTCCCAACGCAGCCCTATCATTTCTCCTATGCGACATCCCGTTCCAAAAAGTGCTGTAAACAGTGGCAACCAATGGCAATACACAGGACTGTTCGATACATAATTCAAAAATGCTCTCTGCTGTTCCAATGTAAGTGCGTGTCTTATGCCCTTATTCTTTCCATTCGCCTTTTTGATTTCTGCCATTACACCGCTTGCCGGATTATTGCGTATCACATTGTCCCTAACTGCCATCTGAAAGGTTGGGTGCAGAATCGTATGAATATTATCCAATGTATTCGCCTGTAACCCCAATATGTTCATCAACGAACAATAAAAGAATTTCACATCAGAATACTTTATATCATTGATGATTCTTTTTCCAAAAGTATCTCTGACAAAACGGTTATACATATACTTATAATTTACCCGTGTGTGTTCTTTCAAATCATACTTCGTTGAAATATACCTGTCAAATGCATAGTTCAAAGTTGTCTTTCCACTGCAATAGCTTTCAAGACCGTCCAACTGATTGCGAACAAGTTCTTTTTCCTTTTCCCTTAACTCCAACAGGTCATTTGAATAAACGACCCGCCTTTTACCTGTCGAATCGGTGTACTGGTAGATATACCTTCCGTCGTTTTTCCTCTGACTTTCGCCTTTCCTTAATACTCTGCCTTTTGAATCTTTTCTCGACATTGACATTATGTACCACCTTCCTCTCAATATAAGAAAGAGGTCACAAATGCCATTACTCATTCTCGGTATTATCCTGCTCTTGCAGCTTTCTAAATCCTTGAACAAGCGTCTGTGTTATGGTCAGATCATGAGAGCTGGCATACTCTGTTATATCTGTATGCTCATCTTTTGTAAGACGGATGAATACACCTTCACTTCTCGGATTTTCTAACTTAGGTCTACCCATTCTTGCCATCCGTCAACACCTGCCTTTCATAACCTGACTTCATTTTACTACTTGTATATCAAAAAGTCAAATACTTTTTGATATACAATAATTCGTTTTCCTCTTTCTTATCATGTCTACGCCCGAAAAGATTCCAAATACTCCTCAAAAATCTTCACGTTTACCAATGTGATACGGTTAATTTTATAAACAGCACGAGCATCCTGTGCCAATTTCATAAAGCTGTGTTTACTCATAGAATACCTCTCCGCACCCTCGTCATACCTTATAAAATTTTTTGTGTTCACTTTTGCCTGCATTCTTCCACCTACCTTTTCAAAGTGTGTTCTTTTTCTCTTGCTATGGTTATGGCATATCTGCCAATAAAAACATACTTAACAAACAAATATGCTTTTATTGGAAGATATTAAAAAATCCGTACAGGTGGCAGCTCATTACACTACCCACATCGGTATCGCACCGTCATCTTATCTGACCGGACTAAGCCGGAAGTATCATTATCAAAAATATGTATCAACGCCTCCGTGTAACTGCTACACATTTATGCCGGATATTTCTCGCTCCACACCTTAACTTCAATATCTGCTTTCAATATTCCTTCGTATCCACCTCTGCCAAAGGCAAAAGCAGGTGTCTTATGGCGTATCCTCAAAGCGGCTCCACATATTCCACACGTCCTGTACGCATTGGTTTATGAAATTGTCAAGGTACAATCGCAGACATCGTCTGCATTTTGGATAAAATCAAAGCTGAAATTGTCAGCCTAAAAAGCACATAAGCACACTTCCGTCTGCTATGAACGGTTCTGTAAAAATTATGTGCTTTATCAGAATGACAAGATCAAAGTTGTAATTTATCCGGTCCATATTTTCTTAGGACTTGAAATAAAACTTTTTTATGTATGCCCTCCGTCCAATCATATAATTCATGCAAGGCAACTACTTCCATAGGTGTCAGCGAATTGGCATAAGGCTTGTAATCCTCTCTTATAAAAATTCCTCCGTTCTCTCCCTGTTTTGTATAAATCGGATAAACCGGAGTTAAAACCTGAATATCATACTGTATCGTGCGAATGGAAACGCCAAATTCCTGTGCCAATTCATTCGCTGTTGTATGTCGTCTGATAATAAGAATATTGATTATTTCCGTTCTACGATGTACGGTATTCATGCTTCACCCCCTCTCTTCTGGTTTTCCAATTCTAATTTTAAATGCAGAATATGCAGTATCTTTGCTTATTCCCCTAAATTTCTCTGTAAATCTTTTATCTCTCTCCAGCCATTGACTTTCCCTTTTCCCATTGATAAAATCATTATGGATAGAATCAAAAATCATAAAAAGTCACACAAACTGCTATGGAGTTTTTACGGGCAATCAATGCCCTTATGAACCGTGGCAGTTTTTTTATTGCTTCTGCCCAACTGCAAAGTCGAATTATCAACGCTATCCATAACAAGGGCGGTAACACCCTACTGTGTTGCAAACCGCTCGCCTATACTCACGCAACACGCAAATTCCCTACGGGTAATTTGCAGAAGAATAGCAAGCACTGCCTGTGTTCCCTCACAGGCACCATTTCCGCAAGTTTCTACCAAGCGAAAACTTGCAGAAATTGGCTTGCATGGGGCATATCCCCCTGTCCCCCTAAAAGCAAAAAACAACCGCCGGCTACGGCATATTTGAAAATCTTTTATATAAATAAGGAAAGGACTGATACTGCAATGGCAAACCGAGAAAGACAAAATGAACTTAAAATCTATCTCAGCGATGACGAGCAATACATCTTAGATCAGAAATGGAAAGCCTCCGGCATGAAGAGCAAATCCGCATTTATTCGGCATCTGATTTTGTATGGCTATGTCTACGATGTAAACTACGAACACCTGCGGGAATACAACACCACGCTCGCCCGTATCGGCAATAATCTGAACCAGATTGCCAAGCGGATGAATGCTACTGGCAATGTCTATAAAGCCGATGTAAACGAAGTAAAGGAGCTGATGAAACAGGTATGGCAATCACAAAAATCCATGCTATCCAGGCAACCGTCCATAAGGCAGTAAACTATATCTGTAATTCCCAAAAAACAGATGAAAGTATTCTCATTTCTTCCTTCGGATGCAGTCCTGAAACCGCTGCCTTTGACTTCAAATTTGCTCTGTCAAAAACAAATCAGGCAGACCCCAACAAAGCCTTTCATCTGATACAGGCTTTCGCTCCGGGAGAGGTATCTTATAAGGAAGCACATCAGATCGGTGTGGAGCTTGCCGACAAGCTGTTAGAGGGGAAATTTTCTTATATCGTTTCCACTCATATTGATAAAGGTCACGTTCACAACCACATCATTTTCTGTGCCGCAGATAATGTGAATCACGAAAAATATCATGACTGTAAACAGACCTACTACCACATTCGCCGCCTGAATGATGAGCTGTGTTCCAAGCATCAGTTATCCGTCATTTCTCCCACAAACCAGCGTGGTAAAAGTTATAAAGAATGGACATCCGGCAGAAATGGCACCTCGTGGAAAATCAAGCTCAAGCTAGACATTGATGAAGCAATTCAAAACGCTGATACATATGAACAGTGCATGGAGCTGATACGGGCAAAAGGTTATGAAATCAAAGGCGAAACCATTGGAGAAAACGCCTTAAAGTACATTTCCTTCCGCCCCCTTGACCGGGAGCATTTTGTCCGTGGCAGCTTAAAGTCTTTGGGGGCAGAATACACCAAAGAACGGATTAAGGAACGGGTAGAAACAAAGGCTTTAGCACAGACACAAAAACGTGTCCCATTCCCTGCCCGAAAGAAACCTCTTATCAAGGATTATTCTTCCCGAACGCTCATTGACACCTCGGAAGAAAAGTTCACGCAAAGCCCCGGTCTGCAGCATTGGGCAGCGATTGAAAATCTCAAAATCGCTGCCAGCAGTTACAGTAAAGCAGGTTCTATCATCGAGCTTGAAAAACAGATTGAAAGTAAGTCTGTTCTTGCAAAAACCGCACGGAACAGTCTTGTGGAAACAGAACGTCAGCTAAAGGATTTAGGACAGATATTGAAATACGCTGAACAATATCAGAGCAATCATATCTATCACATCCGTTACCAGAAATCGAAAGACCCTGACGCTTATCTCCGCCACCATGAAACAGAACTCCTGCTCCATGACGGTGCAGAAAATATGCTGAAACGCTTTGGAATCAGCTTAAAACATTTTGATATTGATAAGTTTCGTAATGATTACAATGCTCTGTATGCCAAGAAAGAAGCCTTGCAGAAAACCTATAAATCTGCTGAAAAAGACATACAGGCTCTCAACCGAAAACTGGATAATCTGAACCAGTATCTTGACCGGACTCCGGGACAGGAACAGACCTTAAACCGCAAGCTGGAAAAGGACTCCACCATGCTCTGATTTCCCCATTAAAAAAGGTGTACCGCATTGAAGTTTTTTACTTCTTTGCGATACACCTTGATATGTGTAGTAAGCCTCTGCCACAATTCTACTCAATATTCTTTTCTTGTGTATTTTTCTACATTTCCCATTCATGTATTGTGCTCCATATTTATAGTGTATTTTGTTGTAATTCACGCAGGATAATATGTAATGTAAACTACTATCGAGGTGAATTATAATGCAGGATAATATGAAACAGGCTCTTGCCATCGCAGTGCGTGAAGCCCGCACAGAACTCGGACTTTCACAGGAAAAATTGGCTGAAACTCTCAATCTGGATACACGCACTATACTTAATATTGAAGCCGGACGTGGTAATCCAAAATTTGAAAAGTTGCATCCTTTAATTACATATTTGAAGATACCAGCCAATAAGATTTTCTATCCAGCCAGCACAAACCAACAACCAAATCTCCAGAAGCTCCTAACCCTACTGAATGACTGCACGGAACAGGAAGCTGCTGATTTATTACCTATGGTTCGTTACCTGCTTGATTTGCTGCGTAAGCAAGACCATCCAACTCTGTAAGAAAACCAATAGACTCCTTGTGAATCTATTGGTTTTCTTATTTTCAAAGCACTTTATTTACAATTTCAATCATCCTGATTCCACTCCTTTTTTAATTCTTACTTATGTAATATTTTAATTATTACATAAGTAAGATTTCAAGTCAATCTATTTTCTCTTAAATTGACAACTACACAAATAACATCTATAATATTTTTATTACAGCCGTAAGATTTAAGGAGGGATTTGAAATGAGCGATTTACCACAGATTTCTGAAGCTGAATTTGAAGTTATGAAAATCGTATGGAAACATGCGCCGATCAGCACCAATGAAATAACTGATAAATTATTACAGACTACGAGCTGGAGTCCAAAAACAATACAAACTCTAATTAAACGTCTAGTGAACAAGGGCGTTCTGACTTATGAAAAACAAAGTCGGGTGTTTGTTTACACTCCAGTTGTGAAAGAAAGTGAATACATCGGTCAGGAAAGTAACTCTTTTCTAGAACGATACTACGATGGGGACATCACTGCCATGCTGTCTGCATATATAGAAAATGACAGACTGTCCGAAACGGAAATAGACACTCTCCGCTCTCTTCTTTCCAAGAGGTCAAAAAAAGGAGGTAATTAACATGGCTGATTTTATGATACGCTTTTTAATATGCAATGTATTTATCAGCGGTATCATCGGAATTCTTTTGATAGCCAAGCGGATATTCAAAGGCAACCTATCCAGCCGGATGCAGTATAATCTGTGGTTCCTGCTACTTGGATTGTTGGTAGTTCCTTTTATACCGTTCCGTTTAATTGGGTTTCCGCAAATCCTCTCGTGGCTCAGTAGCCTGAAAAGTTCTCCTACTTCTGGCACCAGAACCGCCATAGGAGAAGCTGTTGGGATCAATCCAGCCGGAAATGCAGACTGGATGAATGACTTTGCCCTTTCGGTAAATAGTGAGACTCCATCTAGCATCGGATACATACTATTTGGAATATGGCTTGTAGGCATCCTTGCAATGATTATATTGATAATCAAATCCTCTATCCGCTTACAGAACTTGAAAAAATCTGCACTTCCCCTTCAGAACCCGGAAGTCCGAAAACTATATCATCGATGTATGAAAGAAATGGGAATTAACAGAAATATCCATGTTTACAGTACTGCATTTTTGAAATCTCCGATTATTGTGGGGCTTTTGAAACCTTGTATTTATCTGCCGATTCATCTCATCTCAGATTATAACGAATCGGACATGCGATACATGCTGTTACACGAGCTACAGCACTATAAGCACAAAGATGCTATTGCCAACTATCTAATGAACTTTGCCGGAGTAATATATTGGTTCAATCCTCTTGTCTGGTATGCTCTAAAAGAAATGCGCAATGACAGAGAGGTTGCCTGTGACACCTCTGTTTTAAAGATGCTTGAGGAGGATGATTATGCAGATTATGGTAATACACTGATCAATTTTGCGGAAAAGATTTCACTTACTCCATTTCCGTTTGCCGCCGGTCTTGGTGGAAACATGAAGCAGATGAAACGGAGAATTATCAACATTGTATCTTATGAGAAGCCGACATTTATAAAAAGAGTAAAAGGTATGACTGCATTCATGTTGACTGCTGTCCTTCTCCTTGGATTCGCACCTTTTATTTCTACATACGCAGCAGATGGAAGCCACTACCAATGGGATTCCTCTTCTGAGAATATTTCCTATGTAGACCTCTCCACATACTTCGGAGAATACGAAGGCAGCTTTGTTTTATACGATTTGGAAAACGATGCATGGAGTATACATGACATGGAGCATGCCACCTTACGGGTTGCTCCAAACTCCACCTACAAGATATACGATGCTTTGTTCGGATTGGAAGAAGGCGTCATTACACCGGAAAATTCGTTCATTGCATGGAATGGAGAAACCTATCCATTTGAAGCATGGAACGCAGATCAGACCTTACAGTCTGCAATGAACTCCTCTGTGAATTGGTATTTTCAAGCAGTAGATGAACAGCTTGGAGCCTCTGACGTTTACAGCTATGTTCAAGAAATCGGATATGGTAACGAAAACATGAGTGGCGATTTCTCCTCTTATTGGATGGAATCCTCCTTGGAAATCTCTCCAATAGAACAGGTCGAACTTTTAACCAAGCTGCAGAATAACAGTTTCGGCTTCGCCCCTGAAAATATCAATGCAGTAAAAGATGCCATCTGCCTTTCAGCTTCCGATGCCGGAACATTCTACGGAAAGACCGGAACCGGACGTGTAAATGGTCAGGATATTAATGGATGGTTCATCGGTTATATCGAAACTGCAGATAATACATACTTTTTTGCCACCAACATTAGTGCAGACAGCGATGCTACTGGCGGCAACGCAACTGAAATAACCATGTCTATCTTATCAGACATGAATATCTGGGTATCACAGAAATAACAAAAACGAGTAAAGGTTAACTGTAGAATTAACTTTTACTCGTTTTTTCGAGGCTTATAAATATTAAATGTTTTTTCTTTTTTTAATTACTACTTTTTGCAATATTCATAAATATTAAATGGTTCTTCTCTTTTTTCAAATAAGATATCAGCTTCTTTAATAATCTTAATAAGTTCTTCTGTCTCTACACCTACTGTTTTTAGTACAAGTAACTTCTTTTCATTCGTTATGAGAAAGAAAAAACCTTTGTACAAAAAGACTCTATCTATTTCTTTAAGTTCGCAGATCTTTTTATCTTCTAATTTTATTCCCTGAACATCAATTTCCACTTTGTTATATCTTGATTTATTCCATACAAATTCATGGACATTATTTTCAAATTTTTTTCCCTTAGATTGAAACCAAATAATCCAAATCAATGCAATAATAGAAATCCCCATTCCCACATAAAACATCGGATAACTCTTTACAAAATAGCAACCGATTGATAACAAAAATAATACTGGTGTCATTATATAAATAATTTTCCTTCTATTATTTTTTGTCTTAAGTAATTGATATGGCATAGCATATTCTAACGAAAGCATATACTCTAATGCTTTTCTATCTTCATCGGTCATAATAGACTTTATAATCATTTTTACTCCATCCTTCCCTTAAATGCGTTAAGAGATTCCTATTCAAAAAGGAATCCCCCAATCGTTAATTATCCTCTCCGTATCCTCTTCTAACTTCTTCCTTCTTGAAACCAACCAAACAATAACTGCCGCTGTAAAACCTACTGTACAAATAACTACTCCGAAAAAATGACTTCTAATGATTCCATATTGGCATAAATGCCATAATTGGCACAATAGAAATATGTAAAATATGAAGCTACTGATTTTACTGATTTTGGAAATATATTTCATAATTCATCTTGCTCCTTTTTAGTGTCCACGTATATCCAATTCATCCAATAGAGAATTTCCACTTCCCCAAGAATATACAATGTAATAACCCCTGTCCTTTATTTCTTCCGCAAATTGTAGTGTCCCGTGATCAATCCCCTCAATGGACTGCCCTTCCTGAATTTTCACCAAACATTCCCACTCATTACTTCTGTACCTTGAATAGTAAGCATCCAATTCTTCCAAAGACAAGTCACTTCGAATTAGAATTGCTCCGAAATACTGCATTCCATTTCCGTTTCCTGTCAGCTTCCCTGCTTGTGACAGTGACTCTATCAATTCCGTTTCCTCTGGCAGCGGAATTTCACATAATGTCTTTTCCACCTTATAGGCTGTATGGTTATTTATAAGCGGAATTGAAACAACTCCTCCTATTAATACAACTGCTGCCAATATTCCAACTACTTTTAATTTTTTCATGTGTCCTCCTTTCTTTTCTTACGCATGTAAGATTACCACAAAACACAACTATTATCAAATCATTCTTTAATTCGATATTGGTAGTCTGGTATGTGCATAATTCCGTCATTTAGGATTTCATTCCCCAAATACTGAAAACTGCCATCCTCTGCAAACCTTACCGTAAGTTCATGGGTTATGACTGCATCATCACAAATGACCATGTCGCAAACCGCCTCAACTGTTAATGTGATTGTCCCATCCTCATTTTCTTTGATGTCGATAACCTCCGGCAGAGAAGTTCCAAAGAAAGTCGGTGCATAATTAAAGCATCCAAGTCGCGCCCAATAATACGTTTGGTTTTTCTCATCAAACACCGCATATTCCCGTATCTGCTCTGCCGTCACCGGAAGATACTCCATAATTAAATTTTCAAATTCCTCTTTTGGTATTCCATTTGGGTAATTCTCAGAATTAAACTTTTCCTGGTATTTCATTGCATACAGATATTCATACATCCCATTATAATCCAGTTCTTCCATATGCTCTGTATCCCAATTGGAACATAAGAGGTTATTTCCCTGATATCCCAAACCACGCACGCATTTTTCAGACATTTCACGCTGTTCCTCTGTCATTGGCTTTATCCTTATTAGACAACTTCCATCCATAATCTCACTGACCTCTGGTGGCTCCGGTACACACAACTCGTAGCAGAACCATCCCTTATCTGTATATTTCCACTCTTTTAGTCTTGTATAGGAAATGTATGAAATCCCCGGCTTATTATCAGCATTCCAGATTCCTTTTGCACTTACAACATACATATCTGTTCCATCAAAAATGAATTTCATTCTGCCCAATCCACCATCGTTGTGAACTTCATAAATTACTGCAGAACCACTTTTCCCTTCCATACATTCTTTCAGAAAACTGTCAACACTTTCATAATTCTCCATGTTAGAATATGTTACCATTGTTGTAACCGGACATCCTGCATCCTTTAGCTTCCTCTGCATTTCCAAAACCGTTTGATCATCCAAAGCAACATTAGATGCTATCCCTTTATCTGCAGTTTCATAAATGTCAAGATAAAGTTCCATCTGCTTTTTACAGTCAGTCTCAGCTTCTTCCCTTTCCTGTTCATCTACTGGAAGGTCGTAGCCCTTTTCCCATTGTTCTGCAGCCTCTTCCTCGGCACTTTTTATCTCCTCCGTGGAAGATACATCTTCCGTATCTTCCACAAGAAATTCATCCACAATACTATCTTCTTTTCCACAGGCACATACGAAGCATCCAATCAGAAATGCCATAATCAGCAAAATGCTTTTTTTCTTTAATGCCATAATATCATCCTTTCTTTCAAAGCAAATTTAATGTGCTTTTGCTATTGGCGGCAGTTCCAACTCTATTTGTTCTATAGAATTGGAAAGATACCTGAAAGTTCCGTCTTCAAATGGCTGGACCACAACCGTATTCCGAAAAGCGAGATCAGAATTATAATCCGGCCATACTCCATCCACGATAAGTGTAATCGTTCCATCCGCATTTTTTGTATAGTCAACTACTTCTCCGAAAGGTGGGTATGGACTGGCATAAATCATCTCATATTCATAGCTATTGCTGCCCTCATCATATCCACAATGCTCTCTCAACTGTTCTACCGATACCGGAAAATAAGTAGTCATTATCCTTTCATATTCCTCTGCCGGAATCTTCCAACCCTCAGTTTTCAGATTTTCCCCCGTAGAAATCCTATAAACATCTTCATACATACAAGGCATCAGAATGTCCTCCACATTGCTGCTATCCCAATCTGTAACGAGCAGATTGTAATTCACATAACTTAGTCCTGATATGTATTTCTCCGTTAATTCCTGGCAGTCTTCTGGTAGCGGTTCTATTCTCCAATACTGTCTCAAACTTGCATGTGCAATCACATATTCATATGCGTAGATAAAATATCCTTTTTCGGTCAGTTTAATCTCAGCCACATTACTTACCGAAGTTCCCTGTATTTCTGGCATACCACCTTCTCTCCACCGAATTCCTATGTAATAGGTCTGCAACTCACCTTTCCGATAGATAAAGGTAACTGCTCCAATCAGCCCATCTCTCTGTACTTCAAATACCGTAACCATCGAGTCTTGTCCATCCAGGTAATCTGCATAAAATGCTTCGATTGCTTCATGATTTTGCATAGCAGTATCTTCTTCAACACTTACCAGACCGTTTCTGCCCAATTGCTCCACCACAGCTTTCCTCTGCTCTTTGGTAAATTCGCTAATACCGGAAGAGTAGCTTAGTGCATCTGCAATTACAATATCCTTATAGATTTCTCTGACCGATTCTGCTGCTGACAAAACCGTACTCTGCAGTTGCTCCTTCTCCTCTTCTGTAAGGAGATCATCACTGGCTTGCGGAATAAACCAATATGCTGACTCTGTGGAAGTTTCCGCATTCTCGGCTTCTTCTGTTTCTGCTTCGCTATTTTCGATTTCTACAGGTGGCTCCCATACTTCTTCTGCCACCTTTTGCTTTTCTGTATGCAGTTCTCCCCAACAGACCACTCCGGCTATTACGAAAATCAACAGCAGCAAAATCGGAAGACCACATCTTCTAAGCAGCCATTTCACATCTTCCATTATTCGCCTCCGTATAATTCTTCCCATTCTTCTAACGTCAACCGTGGCGTATGCCATGTTTCCTCAGAATTATCCTCGGAGGGTATAATTCGATTGGATACATATTGTACCCCGCCATCCTCCAAAGGACGAACCACAACCTCGTGGGCATATACTTTGGAATTTCCCGAATATGGAAATACCACATTAGCAGTAAGTGTAATTGTTCCATCACTGTTCTCCGTATACCCGATTACTTCTGAATATGGGTATTCCGGATACTCTACTTCTTCGAAGCCTCTCGGTTTGTATTCATAGGTCGAATCCTCCGAATCATAGACAGTTTTGGATTGCAGCGTTTCACTATCAATATTGAAATATTTCATAATAACGCTTTCAAATTCCTCTTTTGGAATCCGATAAACTGCACTGACTGACAAATTGTCATCTGCAACATAAGGAACATACTGACCATTCACTTTTGGATAAAGAATGTCATACATATCATAGAAATTCAAATCCCCAAAATCTTCTTCACTCCAATCCACAATAAACATATTATTCTGTTCAAAGCTGATTGGAAGAAGATATTTCCGACTCAGTTCCCTATATGTTTCATCCAATGGCTGTACTCGTAATGCGGTATGCTCCTCTGCTCCACTCAATGTAAGAACGTATAATTCTTCTGAAAACCAGACACCAGAAAACATCAGGTAACCTTCTTCTGTATAATTCCAATACTCTGCTTGATACCTCCCAGTAACTTCTTTCTGTATTTCTCCATTTTCGTATCCATAATAGCTTCTGACCACATCTACATTTCCGTCTTTTGTGTGCAAATCGTATTTTACAAATCCGCCCAAATAGCCGACTTCAAGAATCGTTATATCTGCTTCTTCCTGTGCATCCACCTTTTCACAAAATTCCAGTACCTGCTCCGCTTCCGTCATATTCACTTGATTTCTGCTGTCAACAGCAGGATACTCGTTTTCTCCAAGACGATTTACAATACTCCGAATTATTTCCGAATCATCTAACTTATTTTCCTCTGCTGCCTTGTCATAAAGATCTATGCAGATGTTTATAATTTCTTCTTCATTCTCCTGTTCTTCTTCTGAAACGTCCTGAACATCAATTACTGTTTCCGAAACTGTATCTTCTTCCGATGGTGTATCGCTACACCCCGAAATACTAAACATCAGTACAAAACTAATGACTGCTAAACCACTCTTCCAGAACCAGACTGTCTTTCTTAACAACATATCCGCTTCCTCCTCTTCCTTTCACATCTTCTACCATACTGATAATCAATATAGGACATTCCGTATCTTCTGCTGTAAAAATTGCAAACCATCCTAATTCTGTACCCGAAGTATCATCCTTCGATGCCTTTATTTCTGCCGTACCTGTTTTTCCTGCTAAAAGAATGTCATCTCGATGGGCTGCATATCCAGTTCCATTAGAATCATTCACAACCTTCTTTGTTCCTTCCAATACACGACTTGCTGTCTCGTTAGAAAAGGCACCCGGAATCCAATACTCAGCTTCCGCTTCATTCTGATATACCAAATAAGGCTTTATTACATTTCCCTCATTACAGAAAGCAGAATAAATACATGCCATATGCAACGGGTTCACTAAAATCTGTCCTTGTCCGTAACCGCTGTCAGCTAACTGTATTTCAGTTTCAATGCCTTCTGTATTGGAATACTGAGATTCTGCCATCTTAATCTCAAATGGTAGTTCCTCATTGAAACCAAGCCGTATCAAAGAATTCTCCAACTCATCCGATCCAATCTTTAATGCTGCTTTTGCGAAATAAATATTATCAGAATAAATCAAGGCATTCTCTAAAATGACTGGTTCATACGCATGAAGCGTTGTTACATGATATGAACCCCACGATGCATCTTTTTGCCAACTTAATCCTACGTTCCCGTAATCTTCCATTGGATCGATTGCTCCTGATTGTAAACCAATCGCAGCTATAATTGGTTTGAAGGTAGATCCCGGACACCACACTTGCCGGAACCGATTATACATTGGCTTATTCTCATCCTCGTTAAGTACAGTCCACTGCTCACTCGATAATCCCATAATAAAATCGTTATTGTCATAGGCCGGTGTGCTGACCAAAGCCAATACTTCTCCGGTATAAGGATTCATGGCTACTGAGCAGCTTTTATCTTCCTTAAACTGTTCGTACAAGGAAACCTGCAAATCAGTATCTATCGTAAGCCGGATGTCCTGCCCATGCTGTACCAGGATACAAGCCAGTTCCTCCTTCTCTTTATCTTCCGAATTTACAATGTAAATCCTGCAACCGTTCTGGCCTTTCAGTTCTTTCTCGAACAAGCCCTCCATTCCGCTTCTGCCGATTACACTATTGGCTGTATAACCTTCTCCTGCATGTTCCTCTAAATCTTCCGCAGTAACGCTTTGAACATACCCGACCAAATGCGCAGCGGCTTCCCCTAATGGGTATTCACGCACTTCAACATCAGATATCATCACTCCGGGAATCTCCAGCAACTTATCATGCCTTTCTTTCTCCTTTAAAACTTCTTCCTCTGGACTGATAGACATTAACTCAATTTCTTCCACTCTTGGAATCGTTTTAATAGGTACAAAAGAATCATCCTTTACCCACTTTGCAGACAGGTTCTTTTCTATCACTTCCGTTGTGATTTCCAATAGTCCTGCAATCTGTGCGATTGCTTCCTCTCTGTTTTCCAACTTGCCCGGAACAATTCCAACTGAAGATGCTGTACCTTTTCCTGCAAGGACACGTCCGTTCCTATCCAGAATTTCTCCTCGCTCTGCCTGTGTAGTGGAAACTCTTACTTTATCTGCAGAAGTCAGATTAGGAAAAATCATGGAATCATCCCAAACCAATTTATATCCTTCTTCTCCATTTATAAAAAATGCCTCATTCTCAAAGCTGATAGTTCCTGCCACTGTATCAAACGAAGTCAAATATGTTACTTTTTTATCTTCCTCCACATACTCGACATTTTTTATCGACATGTTTTGCATTTCAATTCCCTCATAAATAGTGGAATTTCTCTTCAGAAAATCTTCCTTACTGATATATCCAGATGACTCCAAATCAATCATTGCATACATTTCTTCGTATTCTTGTTTTGGAATATGCATCATATACTCTACTAAGATAGTATCTGGTGTTTTACACGAATTTTTTCTTTTATATAATACTGTTGCACTCACAACTACTCCAATCAAAGTAATTGTTAATATCAACACTATAATGCCCAACATTTTTCTATATCTTTGTATTCTTTTGGTTCTATGTTTTTCCTTCATCGTTACCTCCATTTCTTATTCGTATCAATGTACTACGCTTATATATTACAAGTGTAAGATTTTAGGGTAAAAAAATTTAATTCCTTTCGTTATAAATATTACACCCGTAATATTTATCAGTCAAGTTCTTATTCAAAAAGACAGAACACAGCCTCCAAAAGCCATGCTCTGCCTTACGTTTGATGTTACTCTGCCGCTACAAACTCCATCTTCATAAATTCATGATCCGTCAATTCCTTTAATTTTACAAGGACACATAATGACAATTCAACCATCTCATCATCCTCCAGATATTTCAGTGCTTTATCAATACCATTTATGACCTTTTTTCTGCCGCCCACATCTGAATCTATACCTTCTTCCATAAAAATACTGATTAAATTACTTTCTTCTACGGTAAATCTCTTATTCATCACTTACATCTCCCTATGACTTTTCTTTTCATTTTCCTGAACATCATGTTCTTTCGATTTCCCTTCTACCTGTGCCTTTTTCTCTGCAAGACGAACTTTTAAGGAAACCCTTGCTGGAGGCTTCTCCTCCATTCTCTTATTTTTTTCCCTTTGGGCTTTCTCCCCAACACCATTATTCAGCACATTATCAATCATATTATAATTCTGTTCTTCTGCCTCCTCAATCTTGGCAAGCGGCTTATACTCTGTCAGTTTTTCCAGAAGCTCCGTTGCTCGTTTTATTTCCTCTGGTACAGCTCCCTCCGAAATAATGTCTGCAAGCCACGTTGTTAAATGTCCGGTATCGCCCTGTTTTATGGATTCTGCAAGCTCTGATACATTCTCGGTCATATTTCTTGTACTATCGTGATACAGTACAGTATCATAATCGTAGGAAAGTCGGTCAAGTTCTACTGCAAGCTGTTCCTCCTGTGGCAAGTCCGGCATACGCAGTTCCCACACTCTTGCTTCCATTTCTTCACTCATCACGCCATCTATCTCCATATCGGGCAATTTAGCCACCAGTTCCGTAATGACTTCCATTGCCTGCGGATTGTTTTTAATATCAGGAACATAGTCCAAAACCCCAAGGTCAATCCTCTTTCCAGATAAAACATCAATCTCGTAATCCTCGTAGGGTTCCGCCCCTCTCCCTAGGATATTGATTCCGATTGCCGGAATACCATTCATCCGCTCTGAAGGTATCTGCTTCCAGATTGCTATAGCTTCATCCACCGTAGGAATATTCTCATAACACTCACCAAGATTATGAAATTCTCCACATTCCGAAACAGTTAAAGTTACTTCTGCGCTCTCCTTTTCCTGCTCTCTTACCTGTCTGACGCCCTCCAAATATTCTTCCACCTGTGGCAGATAGGATTCCAGCGTACCTGTGCGTTGGGCTGTAATTGGATTGATGTCAACTTTTACTTCTCCGATATGAAGTCCATCCTCATTAAAGGCATTAAATAAATCGTCCTCCCGTTCCGCTGTGGAAAGTTCCACCACCACATCAAGGTCAGAACCTTCATGCTCTAATCCCCTGCATCTGCTTCCTGTTACAGCAACATCCACGATTGTTGCATTAATATCATACTCTTCAATCTTCGCCTGCACATGGCATTTCACAGTTTCCTCGATTTCTTCCGGATTCATTTCACTAATATCGTGGAATAATTCCCCGGTCTTTGCCTTAAAATCTGCCACCACACTGCTTGGTGTACTCTCCGGAATAATACGATTTGCTTCCTCTGCTTTTTCCATCAGTCCATCATAATCCATCGGTATCAGTTCATCTTCTCTTTGGATATTTCCTTTTGCACCATTGTAATCCGGCTGTGACTTCAAATCCTCTAAAATATCATGCAAGGCTTCCCTTATCGTCACATCAGGATTATCATAAATTCCTCCGTCAATCTCCTTATAATCAGCTCCCATAATGGAATAATCATAACCGCCATCCACTTCCTGAATGCTGATAAAACGGTCTGCAATAGAAAATGCCAGTTCTGTTTCCTGTTCACTTTCCAAAGTTTTTTTCATTTCCGCAAGCACCTGTTCTGTTTCATCGCCAAGATCAATGATTTCATCTCCATCTATTTCCGGTTCTGTCTTTTGGACATTGTGTCCAGAAGTGTCCTGCATTTCTTCCTTTTCCGGTGTCTGCTCCCGTAAAAAATCCGGTATTTCCGTATATCCAAAAGAATCCACAAAATGAGCCGTATTCTGTCCGTTCTGATGAAGCACCACTATATCGCTGACAGATAGCGAATGTCCTCTGAAATCTTCTGGGTGGTCAAGGTTGAATTTTTCAAAGATTGCCTCTAAAGTTGCCCCCTGCGTCTCTTTTTGCAGTTCAGATAATTCGCCCACATATAAAAGTGTATAATTCTCTGGTTTAATTGCATCAAAATTATCTTTTGTAATGCCCATACGCTTTAAGGATTCCGTCCCCTCAAAACGTAAGGAATCTAATTCCGGATTAGGCTTTAATTGATAAATTCCATATTTATCGGTACTAGCATATAGGAGCTGCTCTTTTCTTGCCATTTCAGGTGTAATAACAGATCCGTCCTCATAGTTAATAGATTCCACCCATGTGATACCTAATTCTTTTTCTATTTCAAATTCCAAATCAGTTCCATAAAAAGCATTATGAATTTCTGCCACATCAGTATCTGAAATAGGCTCTGAGGTCTTGAATACCGCAGTTCTATCCCCACCCATTTCTTCTATATCGACAGCCACAACTGGATACGGGTATGTATATTCTCGCTCCTGTTCGTCCATTAAGATAAGTGTAATCTTAGTCTGCTGTTTCAATGCTTTATTCCATGTTTCCTTTTCAACCCCAAAGATACCTTCATGCTCTTCTATACGCTCCCTGCTTTCTGCCAATGATTCCGCACCGTCAGTATGAAGCAAATATACAGGCAAATCATGTTCAAATAATCCCAATGCTTTCTCTTGTGTTAATGGCAGCATTTCATCCCATTGATAGCCATATTCCCTCATTTCCGACAAACCAATCATCGGATCAGGCAGGGCATCAATCTCCGCCTTTGCATCAATTATGGTCAATGCCACATCCTGTTGGGCATACTGCTCCCTATATGCCAGTTTCTCTGCAAGTTCCCTTGTTTTATTCATATCATCAAGTTTATAGGCATAATTTACAATCAGATTTCGCTCCTCAGACGTGAAAATATTTTTTTCTGCTTCCAACTGATTGATAAGTTGTTCTGCCTGCCCCATGACAGATAAATTGGTATCAATGGGTTGTTCCATTCTTTCCTTTACATCAATAAGCTCGTCTGTATCCATGTTATAGCGGACATCAATATGATATTCCTCCGCTTCTTCTGTCTGCTCATCAGCAAGTTCGGTAGTCCATGCCCCTTTACTTTCAAGATAAGACGGTATATTCGATTTGTCCTCTTCATTCATGGTAGAAAGGGCGGATATAAGTTCTGCACTGTCCATTCCACGGACACTGACAAGATTGTATTCTGAAAAATCCTCGTTATGTACCAGCAGAATGCTTTCCTTTCCATGTTCCTGCTCCATCTCCCGGTTAAGCTGAAGCTCCTGCATTGCCCCCTCAATGCCTGTAATCAGTTCTGAAGCTGTCTTTCGGATTGTATCAAGGGAAGATTTCAGCTCTTTCATATTCCTGCCGCTGCTCCAGCCTGCGATATATCCAAAGGAATAATCGGATGTATCTATACCGAAATGCTGGCACACTGTAAAAGCCACACTCTCCGCTTCCACTTCCTTTGTATTCCTGTCCTTTACCGGAATATCCATGCTCTGATTAACTTCTTTATCATGCAGCCTGGAATGAGCCACCTCATGCACCATTGTTTTCAAAGTCTGGCTTTCGCTCATATTTTCCTGAACAGCAATCCGTTTTTCTGCTGTACTGAAATACCCTTTGGAATCGCCGGGAATATCTTCAAATGCAATCGGAACAGGAGAAATATTCATAAGCGCCTGGACAAAATCCTCATATCCCTCCACCGTAGATAACAGCTCATTCACTTCCAGTTCCGGAATAGGCTTGCCATCCGTCTGCGATACATCAAAAACAGATACCGCACGAAAGGCAGGAATGGTAACCTCTGTTTCCTCTTTCTGCGGCATACCGTTTTCATCAAACATCATTTCTCCCGTTACAGGGTCTAACTTATCACGTTCCTCTTTGATTTTATAAGGAGCTGGTGCAAGAATACGGATTGCCTTTTCTCCTTTATTGACGTGCCGCTCAAAGTTCTTCTGCCACGCCTGATAACCTGCCACCAGCGTAGCTTCCGGCTTCTGCATGGCAATCAGCAGCGTATTATTAAAACTGTAATTATGAAATTTTGACATGGTACTGAGATAGCTTTTATATTTTTCACTCTCAAAAAGCTCTTTCAAACCAGCTTCCAGCTTATCCGTAATCTCTTTGACTTTTTGCTTTTCACTCATGTAAACGGTATTTTTATCTTCCATAATTCGATTGTCCTTTCTTTTTTCCACGCAAAAATACCGTCCTTCATTTTCGTAGGGACGGTATCTTCCAAATAAAAAAGGTGCATGGATTGTTCTTAAAACATGTTCCACACACCTTTGGTTTATTATGTAATTTTAATTTAAATCAGTCTCAAAAGCTGTACCAGCTCATGCTGTTCTTCTGAGCTTGCGGTCTGTCTGGTATCAAAACGCTTGAAGCCATAGTTTTCATAAAAGGAAAGTAGTTTTTCTTTATTATCTGCCTCCACAAATGCCACCATACCTCCAGCCTGATACTGCAAAAGCTGTGTCTGCCTGATAGCTGCTTCCAACAGTTCCTGTCCTGTTATCCGACCTTTTGCCTTATCACTAAAGTTTTTCCCAAGTTGGGCAATCAGGTAAGCTGCTAAGTTGTAGGTCTGTTCATTTTTATCTATCTCGCTAAATCTTGCCAGTTTCCTCTTAACCGTATTACTAAATGGTTCTGCTTTTACAACAAGTGGCTTGATTGTAATAGAAAAATATCCCAACAACTCTGCATCTTCCAATGACAATACAATATATGTAACTGCTTGATGTTTTTTGGCAAACTCAATTGCCTGCTGTTTTAGGAAACGCTCAACATCCGGATTTAACGGACATGAAAACTCGGAAAGGAGCTGTACTAATGTGTCCTCTCCGAGTCTTTTGTCCTCATTTTCTAAATACTCACGAATGTTCAGCACAATAAAGTTATTTGCTGGTTGCATTCGCTTTCTTCCTTCTCTCCATGAATTTTAAAATATCATCTGCCCCTTGCAAGTAGGTAACATTGATTGGAACACGAGGTGTTCTGTCGTTGGCAGATGCTTCAATCGCATCGGCAAACATCTCCACCTGCTTCTGACCGGATATGATAAAATTCTTAGTGATACTTGAAGTTGCCATATAAACACCTCCTTTGTTAGTATGGCTCTCTTTGATTTACTCATACTCTTCTAACTATATTTTAGTGTGAAACACCCACTTTTGCAACCTATTTAAAAGAAAATTTTTATAAACTGATTTTTATCATATTGACAACCTGTGTTCCTTTGACTTTTGCTGCAAACTTTTTTCCATGTTCCCACCTGCAGCCCGTACCTGCATCTCTGCCAGCCGCTCTTTCAAGGATACCCTCTGTGCCGACTTATCCGCCATCGCTGCTGTGAACCTCATTCCCTGCGGATTTCCATTTTCCACAGCATAATTGTGTCGGGCATTTTCTATGGGATACGTTTTTCTGGCATCTGCCACCTGCTCTGTACCCAGTTCCGATTTATCATCTTCCATACCTATTCCGTCCTCTCCCTTTTCGTCCATATTGAGCAGGGAATTTAAGGCAGAAAGGCGGTCTAACTTCTCTGAAAGCTCCGCTTCCTGTGCAAATGGCTTTGTAACCTCCACTTTCGCTGTTTCAAGCTGACGCTCCACATTCTCCAGCTTTGTGGATGCTTCTGCCAGTTCCTTTGTCATGGCTTCCAACGCATGGTTGATACGGGAAATGTTACCCAGCGGGTCAACACCAATCTCCAGATTATGACTGAGCTGTCCTTTGATGTTCATAACGAATTTATGGTTAAAGGAATCAAAGGACACCGCCATTTTAAAGCCTGCATACTCTCCAATGACTGCTGGAGCATTGACGCTTTTGATTTCTTTGCACATCTCTACAAGTGCAGTTCCGGCTTCTTTTTTATCGGTGTAGAGCTTGTTTCCGACCTTCATAGAGAAAAGTTCCTTGTCTGCCGGGAGATTGGCTTTTGCAGTCTGAATATCTGCCTGCAAGCCGCTGATCCGTTCCTTCAGAATGGTTATCTGCTGTGGATAATGCTTTGCAATGTTGTCCTCCAGACGGTATTTCTGACTGGTGTGATTGGCTTTCATCAGTTTCAGCTTACTGACCTGAATATCCAAATCCATCTTTTCTTTTATATAGGGATTCCCCGTTGCCAGAGCCTTGACCTCTGCATAGGAAAGTGCCGCTTCATCTACGTCCTCACAACTTCGCACCGGAGATTTGCTTGTCATAATCTGACCGATAAATTTCTGCTTATTCTCGATGAGCTGCCATGAGTAGCTGTCAAATGTTCCCTCTGTCACATACCGGAAAATCTTAACCTTTGGATTCCTGTTGCCCTGCCGCAAAATACGCCCCTCCTGCTGTTCAATATCAGACGGACGCCACGGTACATCGAGGTGGTGCAGCGCAATCAGTCTGTCCTGCACGTTTGTCCCGGCTCCCATTTTTGCAGTAGAACCCAATAAAAAACGAACCTGTCCGCTTCTTACCTTACTGAACAGCTCCGCTTTCCTAAGCTCCGTATTTGCCTGATGTATAAAGGCGATTTCTTCTGCGGGAACACCTTTTTCCATCAGTTTATTTCTTATATCCTCATAGACATTAAATGTACCATCTCCTTTCGGTGTCGATAAATCACAGAAAATAAGCTGTGCTGATTTCTCCCCTTTGGTATCTTCCCAAATCTCAAATGCCTTATCCACACAGGTTTTTGCTTTGGAATGTTCCTCATCGGGGAGCATATCGTTGATCAGACGCTGGTCGAGTGCCAGTTTTCTTCCATCGTTGGTAATCTTGAGCATATTATCCTGATGCGGCTCTACCAGTCTGTTACGCACTGCCTCCGCCCGATCTGCCAGCGATGTTACCATCTCTTTCTGATATTCGCTGGGTTTCAGCACCACGTTCTCATATTCTGCTTCCGGCACAGGCAGCTTTAACATATCCGGTGTCTGGATATCCGCACTCTCCTTGAAAAGTGCAATCAGCTCCGGCAGATTGAAGAATTTTGCAAATCTTGTCTTTGCCCGGTATCCTGTTCCCTCCGGTGCCAGCTCAATGGCGGTCTGTGTTTCTCCAAAAGAAGCTGCCCAACTGTCAAAATGCCCTAATCCCATCTTCTGAAGCGTACCATACTGAAGATACCGCATATTGGTGTAAAGCTCCGTCATACTGTTGCTGATCGGCGTACCCGTAGCAAACGTAATGCCCTTTCCGCCAGTCAGCTCATCAAGGTACTGGCACTTAGCAAACATATCGGAGGACTTCTGTGCTTCCGTCTGTGCAATGCCCGCCACATTCCGCATTTTCGTGTATAGAAAAAGGTTCTTATAATTGTGACTTTCATCTACAAACAGCCTGTCCACACCTAACTGCTCAAAGGTTACAACATTATCTTTTCTGGAAGTATCGTTGAGTTTTTCCAGTCTTGTCATAAGGGATTTTCTGGACTTTTCCATCTGCTTAATGGTGTAACGCTCCCCGTTATCTGCTTTCGCCTGCTCTATGGCAAGCTCAATCTCATCAATCTGTCTTTCGATAATGCCTATCTGTCTTTCCTGCGACAACGGGATTTTTTCAAACTGGCTATGCCCGATAATGACAGCATCATAATCTCCGGTGGCGATTCTGGAACAGAATTTCTTCCGGTTGGCTGGCTCAAAATCTTTCTTCGTTGCCGCTAAAATATTTGCTCCGGGATATAACCGCAAAAAGTCACTCGCCCACTGTTCCGTCAAATGATTGGGAACAACGAACAGGCTCTTTTGGCATAACCCTAACCGCTTGCTTTCCATTGCTGCAGCAATCATTTCAAAGGTCTTTCCTGCTCCCACACAATGAGCAAGCAGGGTATTGTCCCCGTAAAGCTGGTGTGCCACCGCATTTAACTGGTGCGGTCTAAGGTCGATGTCCGGTGTCATGCCAGGGAATTTCAAATGGGAACCGTCATATTCTCTTGGTCTGGTAGAATTAAAGAGCTTGTTATATTTCGCCACCAAGTCCTGTCTACGTTCCTGATCTTCAAATACCCAGTTCTTAAAGGCTTCCCGGACTGCCTCCTGTTTCTGACTGGCAATCATGGTTTCCTTTTTATTCAGGACTCTCGTTTCCTTTCCGTCCTCTATCACGGTATCGTACACCCGGCTGTCCTTTAAATTCAGAGAATCCTCTAAAATCTGATAAGCATTTCTCCGGTTTGTACCATAAGTCATATTTACAAGACTGTTTCCGTAATCCGCACTTTTTCCTTTTACATTCCACTGTCCTGTCACATCGGAATACTGAATCCCCATTGTATTCCGGTTGAAAAGATGCTGCGGTGTTTCAAAAACATCGCGCATGAAATCTTCAATATATTTCGGTTCAACCCATGTGGCACCGATACGCACCTCAATCTCGCTGGCATCCAGTTCTGTGGGCTGCACCTGTGTAAGTGCCTGCACATTTATGTTGTATTCCGGGTGGTTTTCGGCGTAAATCTTCGCTGTTTGCAACTTATCCCGGACATTGCCGCTTAAATACTCGTCCGCTGCTTCCCACCTATCTGTGACCGGATTCTGAAAGATAATGCCCGTCAGTTCTTCTTTGATTGTATCAATCTCTTTTCCGGTCAGCTCCGCCATATAAGAAAGGTCAACTTTTGCTTTTTCTGATAAAGATACTGCCAGAGCTTCCGTTGCTGTATCCACGCTTGTAACCACTTCCGCTTTCTTAATGGTACGTTTCGTGAACATATCCGCTTTGCCTTTGAAATTTCCCTCGTCATCCAGCTTTTCCAGAGAACATAACAGACAATAGCTGCTGTCCTGATTAAAGGCTCTTTTGTTGGTCTGGGAATTGATTAAACCGTATTTTCTGCTGAACGTATCATAAAGGGTATTCAATTCTTTCTGCTTTTCCTTAATCACAGTATCCGGATATTCTTCCAACTGCAAACTGATAAGCTCTTGCGTACAGTTTCGGATTCCTACCATGCCTTTTATGCGTTCCTGCATGGATTCTGACATATCCACAGGCTTCATAATGGAATTTTCACGGTAATATACCTTATCTTCCACCAGTGTGTAGCTGTAATTCTTTACGTCCGGGTCTGCCGGAATGGTGGCATCTGCCAGCTCATCCGCAAGCTCGTCCATCTCCACTGCTTCGATTTCCCCGTCAATCCGGCTGACCGCATCCATTAACTGCTCTGCAAACGGTCTTGTGGCATCCGGCTGGCAGGTGCTTTCCATACCATAGGGACCGCTGACCATTTCCATCTTCCCAACAATCATTTCCGGGTGTTCCGCAAAGTAGGTATTCATGGCGATACCATTTGCATCTTCTGATAAATGTACCCAATCCGGCTCTATATCCATCACACGGTCACGCTTCTTGAAAAATAAAATATCCGAAGTGACTTCTGTCCCTGCATTTTCCTTAAATGCTGTATTCGGAAGTCTGACCGCCCCCATAAGCTCCGCCCGCTGGGCAAGATACTTTCTGACCTCCGGACTTTTTTTATCCATTGTTCCCTTACTGGTAACAAATGCAACTACACCGCCAGGACGGACTTTATCCAATGTCTTTGCAAAGAAATAATCATGGATTAGGAAATTATTTTTATCATACTGTTTGTCCGCTACCTTATACTGTCCAAATGGCACATTGCCGACTGCCACATCAAAAAAATCATTCGGATAGTCTGTTTTTTCAAAACCGGATATTTTAATATCCGCTTTCGGATAGAGCTGTCTTGCAATCCTGCCCGTAATACCATCCAGCTCCACACCATAAAGTCGGCTTTCCTGCATCTTCTCTGGCAGCATTCCGAAGAAATTTCCGATACCCATTGCAGGCTCTAATACATTTCCTTTTTCAAATCCCATACGTTCTAAGGTATCATAAATACTGCGGATAATGGCAGGACTGGTATAGTGGGCATTTAAGGTACTTTCCCTTGCAGAAGCGTACTCCTGCGGCGATAACAATTCCTTTAACTGCTGATATTCTCCCGCCCATACAGATTTGCTTTCATCAAAGGCATCGGCAAGCCCGCCCCAGCCAACATACTGTGATAAAATCTGCTGTTCTTCCGATGTGGCGATACGCTTCTCGCTCTCCACCTTTTCCAAAGTACGGATTGCTTCTATATTTCGTCTGAATTTCTCTTTCGCACTGCCTACTCCTAACGCATCGTCCGTGATATGGAAATTGACCGCATTGGATTTATCAATCTTTGGTGCAGACTGCTTCACAGGCTTTTCTATGGCAGGTTCTACCAATGGCTTTTGGACATCGTGTCCAGAAGTGACAGGCTTCTGTTCCATGCCTTGCAGATAATCTTCTGCTTCTTCTTTCGTTTCAAACGTAGGGATTGTCCCGTCTGCATCCGTATAATAATCTTCCCTGGCATTATCCCATACCGCAAAATCCTGTCCCGGTTCAAAGGCATCGCTGGTTTCTCCCACAGAAAAACGAGGTTCATCTTCCGGTATATCTTCTGTCCCCTCAATGCGTGAAAATACCTCTGCTTCATGTCGGTCAATATCTTCCATCGCCGTAACATTCAGATAATCGGTTTCCACTTCTTCCCTGTCTGGTTTATATCCATATTCAAAATGGACATTCCCATTTACAAGTACATAAAAGAACTCATTATCCTGCAAAGAATTTCCAAGCACATAAGTGTCCTCTCCGGACTTCCATTCATCAATCTTTAAGCACAACTGATCATCTATCGTTACCTGCTGTGCCGCAAGTTCCTTTTCCTGCTCCATATACCGCCTTGTCTGGTTAATAAACCCATTCAAGACCGCAGGGTTGGAACCAACAATCAAATCCCGGTTCTCCCACATGGCATACGGTTCTATGGACTTTGCCCACTCTTTATTATCCGGAGAAAATCTTCCGTCATGGCTTAGATATGTGACCGTATTGGCAAGTACATAGCTGACACGCTCGCTGCCAAATCGTTTGATGACTTTCTCTGCCGTTTCCTTTGGCAGACGATACCCGTCAAACTTTTCTGCAATCGTCCGCTCAATGGCTTCCTTACAGGCTGCCTTTGTTTTTCTCTCGATTGCTGCCTGTGCTTTTTCAAGGGCTTTTTGTGCTTCTTCCTCTTTGTACTTTGCATAGGCTTCTTTCCCCGCCGGAGATAAATACTTATCTTCCTCTACCAGTTTGCGTATACGCTTTTCCACCACTTTCCACGATAAAAGCACTTGTGCATACGGTTCGCTGATATTCCCCTTTTTCAGTTCGATACCTTTAAAATCATGATCTTCCCAACTGTGGTCTGAGCCTGCAAGTGCATGGGAACTTCCGCCTGTACCGTATTCTTTTTTCAAAAAATCGGCTGCTTCTTTGCTGTCATGTCCCTCTTTGAAATACTCATAGATACGGAACGAACCATGTGAAAAGCCGCTTCCCCTGCCTAGCCTGTGGTCAATTTCATCCTGCGTGATAAAATCCTCTTTTTTGATGTCCACATGGTCTGCTGTCGGAAATGTCTGCTTCTCTAAGAGCTGGTTTCCAAGTTCTTCCCGCAGCTCCTCTTTCGGCATAACAGAACGGAAACCCAATTTTTTCACTCCCGTTTTCAACTGATGAAGAGCCTGATCCATGTGGGCGGCAAGCAGTTCCACGCCCTCCCTCGTAGAAAGCATCTCTAAAAGCCGTGCGTGGGAATCAGGATAATTCCCTGCTTTTAACCCCAGTTCTTCCGGCAGTTCTCCCATACCATCCCGAAAGAAGAAAAACAAATGCCCTGCAATCCGTTCACGTTCCGCTTCATCCACAAGGTAGGCTTCATTTGCACCCATATAAGTGCCGTTTACCACCTGTGACCGTATTTGGGCTTCTACCTCCTGCCAGCTCATCTGAAACACCGGATGTTCCGCCGATGTGCCGTATCCCACACGCATACCGCCCTCATCGAACCATACTGCAAGCTGTTTTCCATTAAATTCAAAGCCTTTTCCGGTTGTACCGTATTCCTTCTGTAAAAATGCAGTCATTTCTTCCGGTGTCTTGCCCTGCTGATATTTGGCATAGATACGCTTTCTGCTGTTATCCCTGCCACCGCCACTCCGGATAATATCCGCTAACTGTTCCGGCGGTATCTTTGCCACTGGCTGAATCGGCATTGCTTCCTCTGCCTGTTTTACGGCAAGATTCCCCGCCTGCTCCGTGAACATGGTAAACAAATCGAGCTGCTGATACATTCCGTTTGTTTCAATCTTCTCTGCTTCTTCTCTCGGAAGTAAATACACACCATCCTCAATGTAAGAATAAACAAGGAAACGTGCCTCATCCCATGACAGCCTGCTTTCCGCTTCACGGGTCAGATAATTTCCTTTCCACAGAGTAATGCCATCCTCGTCAGCTCGATAACCACCCCGCAGTTCCTCAATGTTAAATTCCGTGTATTCTTCCATACGGAATGAGTTTTTCAGATATTCTGCCTGTATCTTTGCATCCTGCTCCATCTGAAAATAGCCCGCTATCTCCGGTCTTTTATGCTTCAGGAACTCATCGCTGCATAAAATGCCACGCTGCAACGCCTCTCCCTGCTCCATTTCAGATAATTCGGGCAAAAAAGAACCGGATAATGAATCTTTCTCACTATCCGGCTCTGCCGTTTCTGTATGAATTTGTATATCCGGGCTTAAATATAAATCAGCTCCGTCAATATGCTCTCCTCCGCTGCGTGTCTGATGTTGTTCATCTTCGCTGTCCACTTCATCGGATCGGCTGCTTTCAGTTTCTCGGTCACGCCCTCGGTTTTCGCCATCCGGCTGGTCATAACTTCCATTCTCTGTTCTGCCTGCTCCTGTATCTCCAGACAGTGTGCTTTCAATTCGCCCGTCAGTATCATGCCTTGATAAATCCCTTTCCGGTGTTCTTTCAGAAAGTTCTTCCTCATCAGTCCGTACTTTGTCAGCATTCCCTCCGGCTCCTCGTTCACGGTCAGGTTCGGAATCAGATAGTCCCCGTTCTTCTCGTATGTCAGTTTCATGTGCTGTATCCTCCTTTTGCTTTTGTTCTTCTATTTTGGATTGCTGTGTTTCTTTTTCGCTTTCACGCTTTAACGCATTATAGTATACATCAGACATATTTGCAAATGTTTTTTCTGATTTTTCCGGGGAAGTTACCGAATCTTCTTTTACGGGTTTTTCCTCCGCCTTTTTTAAGGCATTTTGCCTTGCAAGCTGACGGTTATATGCTCCTATGGTTCTTCCTATTTCCATGAGAATAGGCTTACACATATCCGTTGTAGCTGTGCCGATAACAGACAGGGTTTTTGTGGTATTAAAATCGCTGATATAAGAAAAATCAAGTTCGTCCCTCCACATTTCCATGTCTGCACCGCAACGTGACAGCAAGGTATATGCAATGCTCGATGACAACGTATCACGAAGCCGTACTCCCACATTAAACTCATCAAGTTCCTCTAAAAAACTGCCCTCTTTCACATATTCAATTTCCGGCAGAAGCTCTTCATAATAATCCTGTGCAATCCGGTCAGCAAGTTCCAATAGCCGCTGTTCAAAAGAGAGCGTTCTATCTGTTTCTCCGTAGGTCTTTTCAAGTTGGGCAAGCACCGTTTCCTGATGTTCCTCTCTAAGCTCCCAAAGATATGGATCACGCCCGATTCTTCTTGCCTTATGCACATCGGATATGTCAAAAACATATTTTAACCTTGGACGCTCCCTTTCCGTATCTAACAAGGCAATCCCTTTTGCTCCCCGGTTTACCCAGCAATTCATTTTTTCATTCCATATCTCAATGGAAGCACAGGCTGTCGCATCCGGTCTTTGTGCATAAATGAGCATCTGCTCATGGAACGGATATTTGTAGAGCCTTGCGGCAGTGGTCAGATAGCTTGTCCACTCCTGCCCGTTTTTTGCCACCTGCCTTGCGGTATCTTCCGCCAGAGCAGAAATCATCTGATATTTTGTTATCATAAGCATTCCTCCAAAACAGCGGAGGGGATAAGCCCCGCCGCCTTATTCATAAAAACCATGTTCCTCAATGCCTTTTTCTAAAATAGTACCAATCAGTTCCGATAAATTCCCCCCATTTAACTCACTTACCACAATGAGCTTTGCAAGGATGTCCTTTTCCACCGGAATTGCATATTTTTCTTCATCAGGACACAGCTCATGCACACAAATTCCCAACGCATCTGCAATTTTACAGAGGGTAGTAATATCCGGTTCCCGGATTCCTGCCAGAATATCCATAATCACGTTTTCCCGGACACCACACGCCAGAGAAAGCTCTGGAATACTAATGTCCTGCTCCTTCATGGCACTTAAAATCTTATCTCCTGTACTGTAAATAACGGTCTTTTTCATTTCTGTATTCATCGTCCTATCTCCTTTTCACTTCGCTGCTCTTTTTGGGAAATTCCATTTTGAACCTATACTGCGAACCTTTCATTTCCTTTCCGTCTTTTATGTAGGAATAATCTTCAATCCCCTCCGGAATCAAGTACGCATCATAGCCTCCTTTCTTCCCTTTCAGTCCTTTTACAAGAGTCTTTTTGCCCTCCAGCAGACTTTTTATCTGGCTGTCGGAAAGCACTGTTCCCATCGCCCTGCCCACATTCATGCCGCATTTATTCCTGCAATACGCACCGAATTTTCCTTTTACCACATCGCCGCCGCATTTCGGGCATTTACCAAATACCTCCTGTGTAGTCCCGAATAAGGACTTCTGTTCATCGCTGATGCTGTGATAGGTCTGCACCAGTTCCCGTACCATATCTTCAATGCCAGCCATGAACTCCTGCATGGAATATTCGCCCTTTGCCACTAAAGTCAGGGCATTTTCCCAGTCTGCTGTGAGTTTTGGGGATTTTACCAAATCCGGCAGAACGGTAATCAGCTTCATGCCATCCTCTGTTGGCAGCATCTGTTTTTTCTCACGCTTTACAAATCCGTCTTTGACCAGCTTCTCGATAATGTCTGCTCTGGTGGCAGGTGTGCCAAGTCCCTTACGCTCCACATCATCGCCCATCTCTTCCGCTCCGGCCCGTTCCATAGCGGACAGCAGGCTGTCCTCTGTAAAGTGCTTCGGCGGCTGTGTAAAATGCTCCGTTACCTTTGTCTGCATAACCGGAAACGTCATGCCTTCTGACAGTTCCGGCAGCTTCTTTTCTTCTTTGTCCTCCTCTGTTTTCTCAACCTTATAGGTGCGTTTCAGTGCAGCTTCAAAATCTTTCCAGCCGTTCTGCAGAACCGTTTTTCCAGATACACGAAAGCTGTAACCTCCGCAGGAAAACTCTGCTTTTACGGTTTCATACAGGTGCTTCTCCCCTGTGGCACATAACAGGCGGTTCGCAGAAAGGGAAAGGATTTTCATTTCTCCCTCCGGCACAGTGGAAAGATCTGTTTTGGTAATCTCCATTGTCGGAATGATTGCATGGTGGTCTGTGACTTTTTTACTGTTCAGCACTCTTTTTATATCCGGTGTATCTTTCGTCTGTTCTTCAAACAAAATTGCCTGATAGACAGCACCGATTACCGCCCTTGCAGTGTCCTCCATGTCATCGGATAAATACTGGCTGTCCGTTCTCGGATAGGTAACCAGCTTCTTTTCATAAAGGCTCTGCGTATACTCTAAGGTCTGCTTTGCCGTGAAACCAAAAATACGGTTGGCATCCCTTTGAAGTGTCGTAAGGTCATAGAGCTTCGGCGGTGCAACGCTTTTATTTTCCTTTAATACCGAACGAACCTCCGCTCTCTGACTTTCACACGCTGCAGCAATATGTTCCGCCCCTGCCTTATCGTCAATCCGCTCTGTAACGGCATCCATCCCATCCATCAGGATATGAGCCATGTAATACTGCTCTTTCTGAAAATCCATAATCTGTACTTCCCGGTCTACCAGCATGGCAAGGGTGGGCGTCTGCACCCTGCCGACCTTTAATACCTTGCCGCCATATAACACCGTAAATAATCTCGTACCATTCAGTCCTACAAGCCAGTCTGCCTGCTGTCTGCAAAGTGCAGAGTGATACAGACTGTCATATTCGCTGCCCGGTTTTAAACTGGCAAATCCCTCACGGATTGCACATTCCTCCATTGAGGAAATCCACAAGCGTTTCATCGGCTTTTTGCAGCCTGCCTGTTCATAGACCAGACGGAAGATAAGCTCTCCTTCCCGTCCGGCATCGGTGGCACATACCACGCTGTCCACTCTGCTGTCACGCATCAATTCTTTTAATACTTTGTACTGTGCCGCCGTATCCTTTTTCACTTCATGCTGCCACTGCTCCGGAATCATAGGAAGGCTTTTATAACTCCATTTTTTCCATGCCTCCGAATAAGCCTCCGGCTGTGCCAGCTCTACCAGATGTCCCACACACCATGAAACGAGATAGCCGTTTCCCTCCACATAACCGTCTTTTCTCTCTTTTGCACCGATGACATGGGCGATTGCCTGTGCCACACTCGGTTTCTCTGTGATCACTAACTGCATCCTTATTCCTCCTGTCCGTCAAAGAAATCTTCTTCGGAATCTTCCTCTGACTCCTCATCTTCATTTTCGTATTCTTCCTCTTCTTCCTCGTCCTCATCTTCATCCTCGATGAAGTCCTCTTTCTTCTTGCGGACAACCTTAAAATAGTAAGCTCCGCCGATGAAAAGAACGGCAGCACCGCCCATCAACAGATAAAAAATCATCGGATTCGGCTCTTTTTTCACTTCCTGCTCCGGTTCTGTATCTTCCGTGTTTTCCGCTGTTTCTGCATTTTCGGTTTCCGGCTCACTGTCTGATGTGTCCGTCTGTTCCCCGTTATTGTTCGGCAACGCACCTTCCCCATTCGGGATTGTAGACTCCAACGCTGCGGAATTTTTCGGTAAGGTTTCGCTGTTATCGGAAGTTGTATTTAACAGGTCATTTTCTGTAATCTCGGTCAGGAAATACACCTTTTCTTCCTCTCCGTCCCGGTCAATAACCAGATAAAAGACTTTATCTGTTGCCGTCTGAATGGTGTAAAATTCTTTTCCCAGCCCGGACTTTTCTGTATTTTCCGTTTGCCCGCTTTCCGCCTTTTCTGCGGCATCCGCTTCTTTCATCGCCTGTTTTTTCTGCTCGGCAGGGCTGCTTGACTGTGAAGTGGTATTTCCATTACTGTCCGTTTTCGTATGTTCCGTTACTGTTCCTGTGGCACTTCCCGGTTTGGTAGGCTTCGCACTCTCCGGGAGCTGCTCTGCCGGATTTTTGTCACTGGTATCGGCAGGGTCTTTGTAATACGGATTTTTCGTCTTATAAATCTCCGACATATTTCCGGCATTGTCCATTGCATAAATCGTAAAATACTCATACCCTGCATCAAACTGTTGCAGACGGATATTTAATGTACCGCCTGTCAGCTCTGTAAATTCATATCCGTTGACATAGACTGCCTTTGCACCGGAATCGGTATCATGTACCTGTATGCTTAACAGTCCGTCACTGACTGCCGCATTTAAGGTAGGTTTTACGGTATCAAAACACTTGATTGCACGGTTTTTCTCATAGGTATTGCCTTTCTGGTCTGTGACAAGCACATACACGGTACAGTTCTCTGAAATCTTTAACTTCCTGTCCTCTGTCACATCTGTCCAGCTTCCGTTCTGCCCTACCTTTGCCTGAATTTTTGCTATCTCAAAATTCCCGGTCTGTGCCGTATCTGCCACACTGAATGAAACGGAAGCCGTATCATTATGCCAGTCCTCCGGCTGATTGATCTTTATGGTTACATTCGGCTTTTTATAAGTACAGAGCTTATAATCCTTCGCACAGACAGGGCAGTTTTTATCATAATCATACGCCCCGCATTTATCCTCACAGCTACATACCGGCTCCGGTGTTTCATTCCCCGATACCGTACTGTCCCCGGTGCTTTCTTCGGTACTTCCCTCCGTTTCATTCTCACCCGGTGTCTGTTCCGTGCTTTCCTCCGGCTTTTTATCTTCCTCCGGTTTGGCAGTTTCCGTTTCCTGTTCCGTTTCTCCGGCAAAAACGCACATTGCATAATTGCCATTCATGGAAAATGCCGCCGCAGGCATACAAAATAATACGGCAGATAATGCAAGCGACAGAGCCGCCTTAGATGATAATTTCATTTTCTTCATGGCTGTAAGCCTCCTTTTCTCCTGATTGTGCTGTTTCTCTCTGTTCTTTTTCTTTTAACAGACGTAAGATTTCTTCCTCGCTGACTTTATTCAGTAAAATCAGCCGATCCAAAGAGATTTTATTCTTTTCAATAAATTTCATCTTCTCCGCATCCTCCGCCATCTGAAGCTGTTCCGCCAAGTCCTTTTCTCTTTCCTGCAATCCTGCAAGCTGTTCCCGGACTCTGGAAAGCTCCTTTACAATTCTTTCTTTCGTCATAAATTTTCACTTCCCTGTTAATTTAATCTTCCAAACGCATAGAAATGGCTTTGCCAGTAGGAAGAATTGATTGAAGCATAACTAATTGGATCTCCGCAGTGAATCATTACCCCGTTTCCGCAGTAAATCCCCACATGGCTTACTGGTACACCCGAATTGTATGTACCCGTGAAAAAGATAATATCCCCGGCTTTTGCATCCGCTGCCGACACAGGCGTACACTGGTCATAAATTCCCTGTGCCGTGGTGCGTGGCAGGTTGTGGACTCCACTGTTTGTAAACACCCAACAGACAAAACCGGAACAGTCAAAACTGGTAGACGGACTGGAACCGCCCCATACATAGGGATAACCTAAATATCTTGCCGCTTCTTCCATTAAAGCCTGCACGGTTGCATCATCGTAAGAATCCGGCGGTATGGCATTTCCACCGCCACTTCCGCTGCTCGGTGCTTCGCCGTACAAGGTATCTGTACCTGCTTCAAAATAAAATAACGGGTTATAATACTCCCCGTTATACAGACATTCGATATGCAAATGGCTTCCGCTGCTGCTTCCTGTATTTCCCGTAGTCCCGATGACATCTCCATGCGTCACGCTCTGCCCTGCCCGGACACTCAAACGCTCCATGTGGGCATATTTCGTACAATATCCTTTCTCGTCCTCAATCACGACATAATTCCCGTAACTGCTGTCATACGTTGCCGTTGTCACGGTTCCGTCCATCGCCGCATACACGGTTGTCCCCGTTGGAACAGCTATATCCACGCCCCGGTGCAACTGCTCCTGCTCTGTCACCGGATTGATACGCCAGCCGTAATAACTGCTCACATAGTTATACCAATACAAATCAAGCGGTTTATAAAACTGCTGTGTCAGCCCGTGGGTCTGCTTATAAAGAGCAAACAAATCTCTCTGCTCCTCTTTCATGTGTCCGGCAACAACAAAATTCAAATCTTTTGCTGTCAGGGTCACTTCCAAAATTGTTACGGTATATTCTTCTTCCTCTTCATACTCATACTCTTCCTCTGTTTCTTCCCCTGTGACCGGGTCTGTTACCGTATGAGTGCCAGTTTTCGTTACCGTCCTCGTCCTTACCTCTTCGATTGGATTTAAGGTCAGCGTATACATCTCTCCAAACAGAGCTTCGATTTCTCCCTGCACTTCACTTGCCGTAAATTCTGTATGGACTGCCGACAGATAACTGATTAAGGCAAACGGGTCATGTCCGATAGCCGCCAGATTATAGCGGTACTCATCATAATCCGGATATGTCGTTTCTATGGCATCAATCTCTGCCTGCAACTCCTTTTCCAGCTCAGAAAATGCTAAGTCTGCCGCATCAATTTCCGCCGGAACACTCATATAACTTCCCGCCAGAGTTGTACCGATTCCCTCTGAAAACATCGCTCCGCAGGAGGATACCGCTGTCATAATCATCACAAGAAGCAGTGCCAACGCTCCTATGGCAAACAGCATGGAAGCATTTTTTGTCGCAATCTCCTGTATCTTTCTGGCTGTCACTGTCACAAGATTTCCTGACTTTGCTGCGGTTTCCTTTGCTGTTTTAGCAGTCTGCCCCGCCCTCCTTGCTTTGGCATATTCCCGTTTGATACGCTGTTTTTGAAGCCTTTTCTGCAACTGCTTTTTCAAGGTCTTTTCCTGCATTTCGGGATTTTCCTCGATAAACTTCTGATAGCGGAAATTGATTTCTTTCTGTACCTGCTTTTTCTCAAGTTTCTCTGCTTTCTCCCGCCGCCTTTCGGCTTTGCCTTTATAATGCCGTTTGGAAAAACGATAGACATCTTCTGTCCGCTGTTCTATCTTATGAGCCGCCTCCACACCGGAATTTTCCTTTTCCACCTCGGCAACCTTACTATGGGCAAAATTGGAATACTCCATACCCGCCCTGCCTGCGGCTCTTTTTACCGGACTGTCCGGCTTGAATGGCTTATCTTTTTTTACCGTAGTCAGAACATATTTTGTTTTTCCGGTCTTTTCATCAAAAACACGCTCCAGAGAATACTCTGTTTTCTTCGGAAGCTTCTTTTGAGCCGTTTCTGCCTTTTTCCCTGCTTTTTCCGCTTTCTTTTGCAGCCTATCTAACTTTTTACTGCCTTGAAATTCCGGTTCTGCCGCTTCGGTAAATGTGGTGTCCTTTGTCTGGAAATTCTGCTCAAAATCAGAGGTTTTTGTCTTTTCCCGGCTTTGATATTCCCTCCTTTGATACCTGCCTTTCTTCTGCGACTGATGATAGGTGTCCCTGCGGCGGTAATCATCGCCGGAATGTTTTTCTTCTGTTTCCTCTGTAAAAGTGCTGTCCGGCTGTATAAAGTCACTCCCCGACTTATCTCCGGCTTCTGCACCCTCGGACTTTTGGACATTCTGTCCAGAAGTATCTGTTTTCTGATACTTCACTGTACTTTCTGACCTCTGGACATTCTGTCCAGAAGTGGTATCTGCATCTCTCGGCTGATATGCTACGGATTTTTTCTTTTTACCGTTCTTTCCCTCTTTTGGAATTTCTCCGATAAAAGAATTTTTCTCCTGTGCAAATACAGCCATTTTCTTTTTCTTATCTTCTGCCATGTAGCTTCCTCCACATTATTTTTCCTTTGTTTTTCCCTTTGCATATCCTGTCGGGTCATAATCCTTAAAATCCGGCACAGCATGGAACAACCATTTATTATTTACCCACCGTTGCAGTTTCCTTGTTTCCGGCGGTGCTGTCGGCTTTTCGTAGACCATCACAAAAGGTTCGTAACCCATTTCACGCAGGGTATAAATGCGATATAAGTCCTGTTCCTGCGTACTCCCATAGTTAGTAAGTACATAGACACGTCTTTTCCGATAATCTTTTACAGAAGTAAGGTCAGAAAATTTTCTGAAATACGGTGTCAGGTCATCTTCCGGATTATCCCATGCAAAATGCAGCATTTTTGTCTTTACTTTGTTGAGTGCCTTTACTTTTTCCGGTGTGATCAGACGAATATCCAATCCCTGTGTAAAATCTACGGTTGCCCCACTATCTGCAAGCTGCCCTAACAACCGTTTCCAATCGGGACAGGCTAAAATATTGGCATCCAGTAATGTGATTTTTCTCTGTCCACTCCAAAACTCAGACAAATCCGCTACTGCCTCTGTTTTTCTTCCCTCTTTTTCTCCCACGATGCAGAAGCCGCAGCCACGGGGACACCCCCGTGACAGGAAACCATAAGCCGTATCTGAAAACTGCGAATACAAGCCATAATCGGGATAACTATGCTCCACTTCCTCCTCCAGTTTATTCTTCAGTCCATAACCCGTACCGCCTTTAATGATACAGTCCGCATGAATCCCACCTGTAAAATCTTTCGTATAAGTATCTGTAAATACCCTGCTCATATAAACAAGGTCATATTTCTTTCTGCCATCATGCCATTCCACTGTATCGCCTCTTGCCTTATGATATGCAGATAGTTTCATTAAGCAGAGATTTGGAAAATGATGTCCGTCCACATCAATCAACCCTATTTTCAAATTCATTCCACCTCCTGCCTTACGCTTTCCTCCGGGCGGGTATTCATAATCGCATAGGTCTTTGTATCGGACGGATATTTGTCTACAAACGGGATAACCACGTTATCAAACAGTATCAGACCACACCCCGGCTCCGAATTCGTCACATGGGCAAGCTGCTTTTCTGACAGTCCCAGCTTATCTGCAAGAATTGCCTGATCTTTTGCATTTTGATTCAAAAGATAGATAAAATCCGAATTGCCGAGGATTCCCTCGATTTCCTCCGACTTCAAAAAATCGCCCACATTCTGCGTCAGTCCTGTCGGAATACCGCCCCATTTACGGAAACGCTTCCAGATTTCCACCGAATACACAGCGGTCTGTTTTTCCTTCAGCAAAAGGTGGAACTCATCACAGTAATAGCGGGTGGCAATCTTACGCTCCCGGTTCTGAGATACCCTGTTCCAGACCGCATCCTGCACGATTAACATTCCAAGCTCTTTTAACTGGTTTCCCAAGTCCCTGATGTCAAAACACATGATACGGTTCTGACTGTCTACATTGGTGCGGTGATTAAAATAATTCTGTGAACCATGCACATACAGCACAAGGGAGTTTGCAATCCGTTCTGCCTTTTTGTTCTTATGCTCTAACAGGGCATTATACAAATCCTCAAGGACTGGCATATTCTCCGGCACGGGATTTTCAAAATAATCATCGTAAATATGACGGATACATTCATCAATGATACCTTTCTCATCATTTTCCAGACCGTTCTTTCCTCCGGCAATCAAATCACACAGGGTAATGATAAAATCGGATTTCAGCTTCAACGCTTCTTTATCCCCCTTATGCGAAAGCTGTATATCCATCGGATTTAAGTAATCTTTGGAATTGGTTGCCAGCCGCACCACCTGCCCATGCAACGCTCCCACAAGGGCAAAATACTCTCCCTCCGGATCGCAGACCACAATATCGTCCTTTGTCATCAGGAAACAGGATAAAATCTCCCGCTTTGCACTAAAGGACTTTCCGCTTCCCGGCGTACCGAGTATCACACCGTTGGGTGTACGCAGCCTTTTCCTGTCTGCCATAATCATGTTGTTACTTAGGGCATTTAAGCCATAATAAATAGCCGGAGCTGGCATAAATAATTCCTGCGTACAAAACGGCACTAAGATAGCTGTACTCTTTGTTGTCAAATCCCTCTCAATCCCTGTTTCATTACAGCCAATCGGAGCAGATGCCATCAGTCCCTGTTCCTGTAAATACTGCATACACCTTAAATTACAGTTTGCCTGCTGGATAATACCGGATACCCGCTGTGTGATATTTTCCAACGCACGTTTACTTCTTCCATAACAGGTAATCAGAAATGTTATTTTTACCATCTTCTGATTGCTGCTGTTCAAATCGTCCAAAAGGTCAAGGGTGTCTTTTTCATAAGTAATGATGTCTGTCGGAAATAGCGATAGGTAAGCCTTTGAAGTTATCTCCAGCTTTTCCCCCGCTTCA
>NZ_JBBMFE010000010.1:0-134011 GCF_040096155.1 Laedolimicola intestinihominis
CGCCCCCCCCCGTTTCTGATTTGCGCTCTATCCTTGTAAAGTACCGCCCGGATGTGCTATAATAGGAACATTAGAAAGCAGACAAAATAAAAAAGTATAGAGGAAAATGAGATGAAAAGAAAGGTTCATTTAAAAGGCCGCCTGAAACGGTACGTGCAGTGGCCGATTCTGATGAGCATTCTGCTTCTGGTGATGAATCTCTGTATGTATCCCATATCGGTGAAAGCCGGTGTGGCCATGAGCGTATTTGTGCTGGTGTATATCGTGATTGTGACGGTGCTGTATGTGCAGAACCGGGCGCAGATCTACGGGGAGCTGGTGTCCTTCGCGACCCAGTACGGGCAGATACAGAGAAAGCTCTTGAAGGAGCTGGCGATTCCCTACGCATTGTTGGATGAGGACGGAAAAGTGCTGTGGGCCAACAGCGCGTTTTTCGCGGCCAGTGAGAAGGGAAAAAAGAATCTGCGGAAATCCATCACCTACTTCTTTCCGGAGTTTACCGCAGATTTGCTTCCGGAGGATGATTTCGAGGATACCCGGACCGTGCGGTTTTCTGCGGAGGAACGGGATTACCGTGCGGACGTGCGCAGAGTGTATCTCGATCACATCATGGAGGACAATACCTTCGTGGATGTGGAGGAGGATGACAGCTACCTGATCGCGGTGTATCTCTTTGATGAGACCGAGATGAACAAGTACATCCGTATGATCAAGGAGCAGCGGCTGGTGGCCGGATTGATTTACCTGGACAATTACGATGAGGCGCTGGACACTGTAGAGGAAGTCCGCCGGTCTCTTCTGGTGGCGCTGGTAGATCGAAAGATCAACAAGTATATCTCATCCTTCGGCGGTATCGTAAAGAATATTGAGAAGGATAAGTACTTTGTAGCCATTCAGGAGAAGGATCTGCCTGTCATGCGGGAAAATAAGTTTGAGCTTCTTCAGGATGTGAAGACGGTCAATATCGGAAATGAAATGGCTGTCACCTTAAGTATGGGCTTCGGCTGTGCCGGCAAGACCTTTGCGGAGAATTACGAGTTTGCACGGATTGCTATTGATTTGGCGCTGGCCCGCGGCGGCGATCAGGTTGTTATCCGGGAGGGCGAGAAGATCTCCTATTTCGGCGGCAAGACCCAGCAGGTGGAGAAGACCACCCGTGTGAAGGCCCGTGTGAAAGCCCACGCGCTGCGTGAGTTCATTGAGAGCCGCGATAAGGTCATGGTTATGGGACACCGCCAGACCGACGCAGATTCCTTCGGCGCGGCCATCGGTATCTACCGGGCGGCCAAGGTGCTGGGAAAACGGGCTTATGTAGTGCTGAATGAGGTGACCACCTCCGTCCGTCCCATGAAATCCTGCTTCGAGGATAACCCGGTCTACGAGCCGGATATGTTCTTAAGCAGCGAGCAGGCCATCGAAATGATTGACCGGAATACGGTTCTCGTAGTAGTCGATACGAACCGGCCCAGCTATACCGAGTGTCCGGAGCTTCTGACCCGGACGCCCACCATCGTAGTGCTGGATCATCATCGTCAGACCAACGAGCAGATTGAAAATGCGGTGCTTTCCTATATCGAGCCCTACGCGTCTTCCGCTTGTGAAATGGTAGCGGAGATCCTGCAGTATTTTGACGAAGGATTGAAAATCAAGGCGGTGGAGGCGGACTGTCTCTACGGCGGTATCATCATCGACACAAATAATTTCACCAGCAAGACAGGCGTGCGGACCTTCGAGGCTGCGGCGTTTCTGCGTCGGTGCGGAGCGGATGTGACCCGTGTCCGCAAGATGTTCCGGAACGACATGACCGAATACAAGGCCAGAGCCGAGGCGGTGCGCCATGCGGAGCTGTACCACGGCTTTGCTATCGCCATCTGTCCCAATGAGAATCTGGAAAGTCCCACCATCGTGGGCGCCCAGGCAGCCAATGAGCTGCTGGACATCAATGGCGTCAAAGCGTCCGTTGTACTGACGGACTATCAGCATAAGACTTATGTGAGCGCCCGTTCTATCGACGAGGTGAATGTGCAGCTTCTGGCAGAGCGGATGGGCGGCGGCGGCCACTTGAATATGGCAGGTGCCCAGCTGGACTGTGGCGTGGAGGAAGCGCTGGAGATTGTGAAGCACACCATTGACAAGCTGCATGAGGAAGGAGAATTTTAAAATGAAAGTAATTTTGATTGAAGATGTAAAGTCCCTGGGTAAGAAGGGACAGTTAGTAGATGTAAACGACGGCTACGCAAGAAACTTTATCCTGGCAAAGAAGCTGGGACTGGAGGCGACTCCGAAGAATTTAAATGACCTGAAGCTTAAGAAAGCCAATGACGAGAAGGTGGCGAAAGAGATTTACGAGGAGGCTAAGGCTTTCGGTGAGCGTCTGAAGGAGATGGAGGTCAATGTAACCATCAAGACTGGAGAGGGCGGCAAGATCTTCGGTTCCGTATCCTCCAAGGAGATCGCGGAAGCGGCAAAGGCGCAGCTTGGCATCGAACTGGATAAGAAGAAAATGGTTCTTCCGAGCCCGATCAAGGTGCTGGGGACTACCATGGTTCCGATTAAGCTGCACCCGAAGGTAATCTCTGAACTGAAAGTGAATGTAAGAGAAGCATAAGATGGAAGAAGCAATCATCAAACGAGTGATGCCCCACAGTATCGAGGCGGAGCAGTCGGTCATCGGTTCCATGCTTATGGATCGGGAGGCCGTGCTGGTGGCGTCAGAGATACTGGCCGGCGAGGATTTCTACCAGCGGCAGTATGGCGTAGTCTTTGACGCTATGGTGGATCTGTTCAGCCGGGACGAGCCGGTGGATCTGGTGACCCTGCAGAACGAGCTGCGGGCCCGGGATGTGCCGGAGGAGGTCAGCAGCATGGAATTCGTCCGGGAAATTCTGGAGCGGGTTCCCACTTCGGCTAATGTAAAATATTACGCCAATATCGTGGCAGAGAAATCCACCCTGCGCAAACTGATCCGTCTGAACGATGAGATCAACAACCTGTGCTACGCCGGTACCGAGCCTCTGGAAAATGTGCTCGATCAGACCGAGAAAAAGGTCTTTGACCTGGTACAGCGACGGAACGCGGGCGATTTCGTGCCCATTAAGCAGGTAGTGCTGAATGCCATTGAGAAGATCGAGATCGCGTCCCGCACCAAGGGAAATGTGACCGGTATCGCCACCGGATTTAAGGATCTGGACTACCAGACATCCGGTTTCCAACCCTCGGACCTGATTCTGATCGCGGCCCGTCCGTCTATGGGAAAGACGGCGTTTGTTCTGAATATCGCCCAGTATATGGCCTTCCGAAGCGGCGAGACTGTCGCTATCTTCAGCCTGGAGATGTCCAAGGAGCAGCTGGTAAACCGACTTCTTTCCATGGAGTCCGGTGTAGACGCCCAGAAGCTCCGAAACGGTAATCTGTCCGATACAGACTGGGAACGCCTGGTAGAAGGCGCCGAGGGCGTAGCCCGTTCCAATCTGATTATCGACGACACGCCTGGTATCACCCTGGCAGAGCTTCGTAGCAAGTGCCGCAAGTACAAGCTGGAGAATAAGCTGGGAATTATCATGATCGACTACCTGCAGCTCATGTCCGGCGGAGGACGCTCCTCTGATTCCAGACAGCAGGAGATTTCGGATATTTCCCGAGGACTAAAGAGCCTGGCCCGTGAGCTGAACGTGCCGGTGGTGGCTCTGTCTCAGCTTAGCCGAGCCGTGGAACAGCGTCCCGATCATCGGCCCATGCTTTCCGACCTGCGTGAGTCGGGAGCCATCGAGCAGGACGCCGATATGGTTATGTTCCTGTACCGTGATTCCTACTATAATAAGGACACGGAAATGAAGAACCTGGCTGAGGTCATCGTGGCCAAGCAGAGAAACGGTCCCATCGGCACCATTAACCTGCTGTGGATGCCCGAGTACACTACGTTTAAGAACTTCAAGCCGGGCCCGCCCATGTAGGAGCGTAAGTCCGGAGATTCTGTACCGGCTTAAAATATAGGAAAAATAGACTGCGATTCCGTACAGAGCGAACGCATATTTACAGAAAAACAAAAATATTTTTGAAATATAATTTATAACAAAAATATTTTCAAATTGGACGATGAATTCACAGAAGATACAGAAAAAGTAACTTGAACCCCCTGCGTCCTCTATGATAAGATATAGAAAATCGCGTAGGAAGTAAAACAGTGGAATGTCAACGGAGACAGCCGGATACAGGCTGTCTCCGTTTTTTATGTAACGAAAAATTCCTGTTATATAAAAAGGCCTTCCGAGCAGGAGTCTTTCCTGTATGTGGAACTTCGGAAAATTAGCGCGCGTGAGGAGGAAGAGTCTATGATTGAAATGATTACCAATGTAAATAGTGCAGTCAATAATGTGGTATGGGGCTGGCCCGCACTGATTCTGCTGGGCTTTACGGGAGTGCTGATGACCAGTATGACTGGATTTTTCCAGCTGTCCCATCTGGGGCACTGGCTGAAGAATACGATCGGATCCATTTTCAGCGACCGGAATATCACAAGGCACACGGAGGATCGCAGCATCTCCCAGTTCCAGTCCCTGTGTACAGCACTGGCGGCTACGGTCGGTACCGGCAATATCGTCGGTGTGGCGGGAGCCATCGCGGTCGGCGGACCGGGCGCAGTATTTTGGATGTGGCTCATCGCGTTCTTTGGCATGATGACCAACTACTCCGAGAATGTCCTGGGTATCCTGTACCGGCGGAAAAACAGCAAGGATGAATGGGCCGGCGGCGCCATGTATTATCTGAAGGACGGCCTGGGAGAAAGGAAGGGCTGTAAGAAACTGGGCGCAGGACTGGCGGTTCTGTTCTCCTGCTTTTGCCTGCTGGCTTCTTTCGGTATCGGCAACATGAGCCAGGTCAACTCCATGGTCAGCAATGTGTATACAGCCTTCGGTATCCCAAAGCTGGCCACCGGCATCTTCCTTTTCGTGGCAGTATCCCTAGTAGTAATCGGTGGCCTGAAGCGAATCGCGGCAATTACCGAGAAAGTGGTTCCCTTCATGGTGCTGCTGTATCTGCTGGGTACGCTGGTGATTATCGGTATGAACATTTCCACGATTCCGGCGGTGTTTGTATCAATCTTTAAGGGCGCGTTTGCTATGAAATCCGTGGGCGGCGGCATCGTCGGTTCCGGTATCGCCCTGGCCATGAAAATGGGTATGAAGCGAGGCGTATTTTCCAACGAGGCAGGTCTTGGTTCTTCGGTTATGGTACATTCCAGCTCCAATGTAAAGGAACCGGTGCGCCAGGGTATGTGGGGCATCTTTGAGGTGTTCGCGGATACAATTATTGTATGTACGCTGACGGCGCTGACGATTCTTAGCTCCGGTGCGCTGGATCTGACCACAGGCCAGCTGACCGGCGAGGCCGCGGCCATCGAGTCCAGCGCTCTGGTGAGCTACGCCTTCGGCAATCATTTCGGTTTTCTGGGTTCCGCTTTTGTGGCCGTTGCGATTCTGCTGTTTGCCTACTCCACAGTGCTTGGCTGGAGCCATTACGGCGCGACCGCCTGCGAGTATCTGTTCGGTACCGGCGCGACGAAGATTTACCGGATGGTCTTTGCAGTTGTTGTTCTGGCGGGCTCTGTGATGAAGGCACAGCTGGCGTGGGATATTTCCGATACCTTTAACGGCCTGATGATGCTTCCGAACCTGATAGGCGTTATCACCCTGTCGCCGGTGGTTATGCGCTGTACGAAGAATTATGTGGCGCGAAATCTGCACGGCAAGGATGTGGAGCCTATGCTCTCCATGTTCCCAGAGATTCAGAAAATGCAGGAGGAGGCGTTAAAGGAGGAGCTGCGTGAGGACGCGGATGCTGCGGCGAAGGCCTATGGAGAAGCATCAGATTCTGTCGTAAAGGGCTAAAAAAATTTCCAAAATATGGTTGAAATTTCTTCTGAACCTGTTATACTGTTGAATATGGAAAAATATTACATTTCCATAGAACGAAAACCGGCAAAGTGACAGGGGAGGAAGAGCCATGAGCGAGACACGCTATATGATTTCCGACGCTTCCAGGCTGGTGGACGTGGAAGCGCATGTGCTGCGATATTGGGAAGAGGAACTGGGGCTTCCCATCGGGCGCAATGAGATGGGCCACCGTTACTATACAGAGGAAGATATCCGGTTATTCCGGCATATTAAAGGACTGAAGGATGGCGGGGTGCAGCTGAAGGCGATTAAGCAGCTGCTTCCGGAGCTGGAAAAAGGGGACGTGAAGCTGGAGGGTCTGCTGGCCCGGGCCAGCGGGATTCCGGTATCCGCAGACGGCGATACGGCCAGAGAAGAGAGGATGCAGCAGTTTCAGTGCATTATGAGCCGTCTGATTGCGGAAGCGCTGGAGGATCACACCGAAAAGATGGGCTGTGAAATCAGCACCCAGGTCAGCGGCCAGGTGATTAAGGAGATGGATTATCTGCTCCGCATGAAGGAGGAGCGTGAGGACGAGCGCTTCCGCCGTCTGGATGAAACCATCCGTAATTCCCAGAAAAGCCGCAAGGAAAAGGCGGCTGTTGCAAAAGAAGAAAAGCGAAAATGGAATTTTTTCGGACAGAAAAAGGGACAGGCCGTGTAGGTCTGTCCCCTTCGTTTCTGCTCTTTGTCAGATTACTCTGCGCTGATAGCACCGTGCGGGCACTCTGCCTCGCAAGTACCGCAATCCAGACATGCGTCTGCATCGATTACGTACTTTCCGTCTCCCTCGCTGATAGCCTCAGCCGGACAGACAGCTGCACATGCGCCACAATCCTGACAGTCGTCACCAATTACATAAGCCATGATGTAAATCCTCCTTTTATTATCCTGCAGGACGGAAACTCCGTTCACAGGTGATATATGTTGTTAGTATCGCCAAAAGGCGATAGCCTCGTACAGGTGTATTTTATAATAAATGTGTAGAATATACAAGTGAAAAATCTATAAACTTGGCATTGTATCGAAAATTACACAAAAAAATCCTTGCAAAATACTCGGAATTCGATTATAATAGTACCGCTATACATGAATAATACCGTCGCATGGCGGTAACGATACTGAGTATTATAAGGAGGAAATTCAAATGGCACAGGTAAATAAGGATATGCTGATTGCTGATGTACTGAAGACAGACGAGAACATGGCAGGGATCCTGATGCGCGAGGGTATGCACTGCGTAGGATGTCCGGCACACCAGATGGAGTCTCTGGGCGAGGCTGCTATGGTTCACGGCATTGACCCGGATACACTGGTAGCAAGACTGAACGCATTTCTGGAAGCAAGCCAGGCGTAAGGGTCGGCGGATATATAAGAAATATGAGACACTGTAGCGGATGTTACAGTGTCTTTTCTTATGTAATAGGAAATTCCGATGGAATCCCCTATTACATAAAAAACATTATCGCACTGCGGCGGAGAGGTAGTATGTCGCTTAGGCGACCCGCCGTAGGCGGAGAATCCTGCGTAGCAGGATTCTATTTCCCGGGGATTTACTTTACAAATTTTTAAGAAAATCGGACCTTCGTTTTTCTTGACGTGACAACCCGGCCTGACATATAATGAATCCAGATTCCGACCGACTGGTCGGTCGGAAATTCGATTAAGAGGAGGAAAACCATGAAAAATAAGAGCGTACTGGCGCTGGGTCTTGTGCTGACTATGAGTGTATCTATGGTAGGCTGCGGCAGCAGCAAGAAGACCGAAACAGAAAAGGTAAATGTGGAAGTACAGACGCCAGGGAGCGGCGAGGTAACTCTGGACACGGATTATATAGGAAGTGTATCTCCGGAGCAGCAGATCTATGTGGTGCCGCTGGTATCCGGAACCGTGACCCAGGTGAATTACGCCGTGGGCGATATGGTAAAGGAAGGAGACGTGCTGTTCAAGATCGACGACGAGGCAGCGCAGCTTCAGATGGACAATGCCAAGGCGACCTACAGCCAGGCACAGGCGGGCGTCAACGTGGCGACAGGTGGTTCCAGACATCTTCAGAATTATCAGACAGAGCAGGGTATCGATACTCTGGAGGATAACCTGGATAAGGTGCGGGACGGCATCAAGGATATGGAGAGTCAGATCAGTGAGTTGGGTGATAAGGAAACACAGCTCAGTCAGGCGGTGACCGGAGCCAAGGCAAATGCGGATGCGAAAAATCAGGCATTGGCACAGGAACAGGTAAAGCTGGATAACCTGAAAGCGGAGTTGGAAAAGCTTCAAAATCCGGGAAATGATGAGAGCGGCAATCCGATTTCCCCGGATGCAACGGCTATTTCCGCGAAGCAGGCAGAGATTCAGACCCAGGAGACGGTTGTGGCTAATGCAAAGCTGGAGCTGACCCAGGCCCAGGGCGCTCTTTCTGAGGCCCAGTCCGGCCTCTCCCAGGTGCAGTCCGGTAAATCCCAGCTGGAAAGCGCCCTGGAGAGCACCAAGAGCCAGAAAGAGACTCTGAAAGACAATCTGAAAACGACAGAGAAAACATATGAAATCACCAAAAATGAGGTCTATCCCCAGACCGACGCCACCTATTCCGCACAGCTTGCCCAGGCCAATGTGGGTCTGGAGTCTGCCCGGTATCAGCTGGATATGTACACCGTCAAGGCGCCCATTTCCGGCCAGATCGAATCCATTTCCGTGGAGAAGGATTCTATGGCTTCTGCGGGCAGCCCGGCCTATGTCATTTCCAATAAGGATTCGATGACTGTTACCTTCAATGTGGCAGAGAAGGCCAAGAATGAGCTGCAGGTGGGCGACGCCATTGAGGTAGAGCGAAATGGCGAAACCTTTGCCGGAACCATCACGGAGGTGGGAACCATGGCAGGACCGCAGACCCGTCTTTTCCAGGTAAAGGCTTCTGTCATCGGATCCGGAGATAAGCTGCCCAGCGGCGTGTCCGTCAAGGTGCATGCTACCACCCAGAGGGAAGAGAGCAGCCTGGTAATCCCCTATGACGCGATTTATTTCTCCGCAGGCAGCGCCTATGTGTATTGTGTAGAGGACGGAAAGCTTGTGAAAACCCCGATTACCGTGGGCCTGATGAATGATAACGAGGCGGTTGTGGCGGACGGATTAAACGGGGAAAGCCAGGTCGTAACTACCTGGTCCTCCAAGCTTAGAGACGGCGCAGAGGTTGTGGTGAAAACAGAGGCGGAGGATGCGGAATAAATGAGTCTGACAAAATTTTCCTTAAAAAGACCGGTCACGACCCTTCTGGTTGTCCTTGCGCTGGCAGTATTCGGTATCTCGTCCCTTCTGGGCCTGAGACTGGAGCTGATGCCGGATATGGATATGCCGGTGATGATGGTTATGACCATTTATCCGGGAGCGGATCCGGAATCCGTAGAGGAGCTGGTAAGCTCTGAGATAGAAGGCAAGGTGGGAGCCTTAAGCGGTGTGGATTCCGTTACCACCTATTCCCAGGAGAACAGTTCCATGGTTCTCCTGCAGTATGATTACAGTGTGGATACCAACGACGCGTATCTGGATCTGCGAGCGGCGTTGGATTCGGTGGAGCGTTCTCTGCCGGATGACTGCCAGAGCCCCATCGTTATGAAGATGGATATCAATTCCATGCCCAGTATGATGTATTCCTTAAGCACCACCGACGGCAGCGACGTTCTCTCCCTGGCCAATGATGAAATTGTGCCGGAGCTGAAGGCGGTAAGCTCGGTGGCCAGCGTAGAGGTCAGCGGCGGACGGGAGAATTATATCCAGGTGAAGCTGGACGAGGAGGCCATGAATCAGTATGGACTGACTATGAGCAGCATCGCCCAGTATATCGCGACCACAGATTTTACAGTTCCCATCGGCTCCCTGGAGCAGGGTACGCAGTCCATCAGCGCGATCAGCACGGCGGATGTGACCACGGTAGAGGATCTGCGGGAGATTCCGTTGTTTACCGCCACAGGCAGCCTGATTCACCTGTCGGATGTGGCGGACGTGGAGTGGTCCCAGAAGGAGCCGGACAGCATCAGCCGTTATAACGGCGAGGAAACCCTGACAGTCAGCGTTACCAAGAACCAGAGCGCAAGTACCTTGGGAGTGGTGCGGGACGTCAGAAAGACCATGGAGCGGCTGCAAAAGGAGCATCCGGGACTGGTGGCGACAGCCTCCTACGACGCGTCAGATATGATTCTTCTGGCTGTAAAATCAGTAGGAAGCACGCTGCTCATGGGTGTCATCCTGTCTATGCTGGTGCTGTTTATTTTCTTCGGCGACTGGAAGGCCAGCCTGATTGTAGGAAGCGCCATGCCCATCTCCCTGCTGGTGACGGTGATTGTCATGGCCGTGGCAGGCTTTTCGCTGAATATCATTACGCTGGGCGCGCTGGTGATTGCTATCGGTATGATGGTAGACAGCTCTAGCGTGGTACTGGAGAGCTGTTTCCGGGCGAAGGATAAAAAGCCGGGCTTTCGGGAGGCTGCGGAAATCGGTACCAGAGGCGTGGCGGGCTCTATCGTGGCTTCTACGATTACCACAGTCGTGGTATACCTGCCCCTGTGTATCCAGACCGGACTGACCGGACAGATCTTCGGACAGCTGGGCTATACGATTATCATCGCCATGCTGGCGTCCCTGATTTCCGCGCTGACTCTGGTTCCCCTGTTTTTCTGTATCTTCAAGCCGCAGGAGAAAAAGGAACTGAAGCTGAACGGATTTCTGGATAAGGTTAAGGGGAAATATGACAGGCTGGAGCGGAAGCTCTTACATAAGAAGAAGCTGAGCGTTCTGGTGGCGGTGGTGCTGTTAGTTATGTCCTTCGGTCTGGTGGCGCTGATGAAGGTGGAGCTGATGCCGTCCATGGACGAGGGAACCATTTCCGTAGCGGCTGCCTTCCGTAGCGGTACCAAAGCAGAAGAAGTAGATAAAAAAATGCAGGAGATTGAGGCTATGGTGGCGGCCCATGAGGATGTGGACAGCTATACCCTGACATCCTCTAAGGGCTCCGGCAAAATCTCCGTTAATCTGAAGGAAGATCGGAGGATGTCCAGCCAGGAGGTGGCAGATGAGTGGCTGGAGGAGACCAGGGATATGACCGGCGTACAGCTGGATATCACCGTCAGCAGCCAGATGTCTACCATGATGCTCACGTCAAGCGGCGGAAGCGTAACCCTGGCTTCAACCAATCTGGACGATCTGAAGGAAGCGGTTTCTGCCCTTCAGGAAAAGGCCTGGAATATTCCGGGCGTGTTGAATGTGTCCTCAGATGCCGGTGAAGGCGCTACCCAGATCCGGGTGGTAATTGATCCGTTGGACGCTATGGCCCACGGTATGACGCCCGTACAGGCAGCAGGGGGGCTCTACAGTATGATCAGCGGAACTGAGGCCATGACCATTACGTCAAATGGCGAGGAATACAGTGTCATGCTGGAGTATCCGGAAGGCACCTACACAAAGGCGAGCGCGCTTCTGGACGCCTCCGTCGGCGGCGTGCCGCTGTCAGAGATGGCGACCCTGCAATATACTGATTCCCAGCAGACCGTCATGAAACAGGACGGAAAATATACTACCACCATTACCGCCTCCTGTGTCTCAGAGGATACGGACGCAGTGGACGCGGCGCTGGATAAGCTGGTGGCTGATACAAAGCTCCCGGATTCTGTGGAACAGACCAAGGACACCATGGACGAGATGATGACAGAAACCTTTACGGCCATCGGCAAGGCGATTGCAGCGGCAGTATTCCTGGTATTCCTGGTTATGGCCATGCAGTTTGAATCTCCGAAGTATTCCCTGATGGTCATGCTGAGCATTCCCTTCAGTCTGATTGGTTCCTTTGGACTTCTCTTTCTGTCCGGACAGTCGCTGACCATGATTTCCATGATGGGTATTATGATGCTGGTGGGTATCGTAGTAAATAACGGTATTCTGTATGTGGACGGCGTCCATGCCCTGATGAATGAGGAAGGACTGGGACTGGAGGATGCGCTGATTGAAAGCGGAAAGACGAGACTCCGGCCGATTCTGATTACTACGCTGACTACCGTTATTTCCATGATTCCCATGTCTCTGGGACTGGGAACCGGAACGGAAATGATGCAGAGCATGGGTATCATTATCATCGGCGGCCTGACTGCCTCTACGATTCTGATTCTTTTGTTAATGCCGGTATTCTATCTGATGGCTTACGGAAATAAAAAAGAAAAGGGGCCGAAAAAACCGCGGAAATGGAGGCTTAGAAAGCATGGAACTGCAGAAACCGAAGTCAATGCCTGAGCTGAAGCCCAAGGTAAAGGCCCTCTACGATGCAGTGCTGGAGCTTCTGAATGAAAATGCGGACGTCAATACTCTGACCGTGTCGGATATTACGAAGCGTGCAGGTATCGGTAAGGGAACGGCCTACGATTATTTCAGCTGTAAAGAAGAAATCATTGCGGGAGCCATTATCTATGACGCCCAGACCCAGGGTGTGGAGAACTGGGAAAGACTGGAAAATATTCTGGGCTTTGAAGAAAAGATCTGCTATTGCTTTCATTGGGTGGCAGAGTGTGTGCAGGAGCAGCGGGCATTTGCCAGGTTTCTGTTCCTGTCGGCCCATCCGGGAGCGGCTAAGGACGATATTATGAAGAAGCTGCAGAGCATGCTTGCGGAAAGCAGACAATGTAGCGATATGGGTCCTATGATGATTCTGGGAAATCTGTGTGACTGCGGCATGCGGGAATGCTATATCCGGAAGGGGCTCCCGAAGCAGGCGGCGGTGTATATGCTGCTTGGCAGTCTGACCTCCCTGGTGATGTATCTGGGAGAAAAAAAACAGAGCGGGGATTTCTGTCCGGAGGAGATGGGAACCTATCTGTGCGAGGGCTTTTTAAAAGCGGTAAGGTAAGAAATAAGGAAAAAAACAGACTATGACTTTACCGTCACAGTCTGTTTTGCTATAATAGAACCGGTGGTTTTAGAAAAAAACGCATGGAAAATGCAGCAGGAGGTATGAGGTATGCTTTTGGAAAAACTGGAGCAGGAGAGTATCAAGAAGGAGCTGGAAGCCCTCGGATACAACTGTGAGGAGATCTTCGGTGGCCTGAAGGAGGAGACGGACCGGCTGTACGCGTCCTATTCCTGGCAGAAGATTCCCTGTACGGTAGAAGGAATCCGGGAGTATGTGATTCACGCAGTTCCGCCGAAGGAGCTTCGGGAGAAGGACTATCCCTGGGAGGAGTGGTTTATCCAGTTCGACGAACCGGTACACCACGTACTGTTTATGCACGATCAGGAGATCTGCAATGCGGAAGCGCCGATTCCGGAGGGAGATACACAGCATCCGGCGGAGATTTGCGGAAGAACCTGGTACTATTACGACGATAAGAACAGCTATCCGCATTTTGCGGGAAAGGCAGAGCCCCGATAGGGCCCTGCCTTTTTCTTAAGAAATTCAAAAGATTCTTAAAAAACCCGGTATCTTCTTGAACTCACTGGAATATAATGCTAGAGTATGATTTAGTATCCCATCCGCTGTGGAGGGGGAAATGACAGGAAGCAGCAGCGAAAGAGGAGAGATTTTATGAAAAAGAATAGCGGAGGAATCCGGACAGTGATTACGGCGGGCATTTTGCTGGTATTGGTGATCGCGGCAGCCTGGACATGGAAGCAGAAGAAAGCGGACGAGTCTGCAGATGCGGAAATTAAGATAGAGACGCCTGGCGAAGCTGACGATGCGCCGGAGGAACCGGTAACAGAGGTGACGAAGACGCCAACAGAGGCGGAGACGACGGCAGATCCGTCCGCAGCCGATGAGGTTGCCCGTCAGGAGCAGGAGAAAAGTACTTTTGTGACAGATTATGAGAGTGAACCATTGTTATCTGGCACACCAATTAAATATCTGAGCCTGGAGGTGGGAGGAACCGACGATGAGATCCGTCTGAACTGGATGTCGCCCAGCAGCAGTGCCGGGCAGGTCAGCTGGTACACGGTGCAGAATGGTGATTTTCAGATGGTGACGGCTAATTGCAGTTCGTCCCGGACTATGCCTGGATATTATGTAAACAAAGCGACTGTGACCGGACTTCAGCCGGGCATGACTTATGCATATAAAGTGGGAAATGACGCGGGCGGCTGGTCTCCGGAATATCGGTACACCGTGCCGGAAGGCGATACAAAGGAAGGGTTTACTTTCCTGGTGACTTCCGACGCGCAGATTGGTCAGGATCAGTATCAGGAGGAAGAGGTCAGCATCGAGGACTGGGACAAGGTGGTGACCCGGCTTACCAGATATGTGCCGGAAGCGCAGTTCCTGGTGCATACGGGCGATCAGGTAGCCCAGTTTGGCAATCCTGAGGAATACAGCGGTTTTCTGGATCATCTGGGACTCTACAGGATTCCGCTGGTACCGGTGACTGGCAATCATGACGTGGCCAACAAACAGATTTCCGAGGAATTGGGCTACGGCGGCGGACCGTATTTTTACGAACATTTCAATGTGCCGAACCGCTCCGAGGAGTACGGTATGAGTGAATATGATAAGGATGGAGATTATTATTTCATCCGGGGAAATGTATTATTTATCGTGCTGAACAGTACGACCAACCAGCCGGTGGACATTCACGAGGAATATGTTCCCAAGGTTATCGCCGAGCACCCGGATACCCGGTGGCGTGTTATCATCCAGCATTATCCGGCCTACAGCAGTGTGGCGAAATATCAGGAACGCATGGATTCTCAGCTTCGGTATTCCCTGGGTTATATCTGCGAGGATAATGATATTGACCTGGTGATTACCGGTCACGATTCCATCTATTCCCGTTCTGCTTTCACAAACCGGCGCTGTGAGAGATACGACAATTATGATTATTCCACAGGCGGGGTGGCGGTCAACCCGGAAGGAACCATGTTTGTGGTCTGCGGAACGTCCAGCGGAAGCCTGTATCAGGCAGCGACACCCAACGAAAATCTGGTATTCCAGAGTCAGGCGCAGGAGCCTACGGCCATCCGCTTTGATGTGACAGATACGGAGCTGCATCTGCGCGCCTATACCGTAGACAACTGGACCGTCTGCGACGAGTACACAATCCGCAAAGAATAGTGCGGAAACCTTGACAATCCGCGGAAAGACTGCTATATTTACCTACAGTTAGACTGGATAGAATAACATAAAGGCGGAGAAAAAGAGGAGTACGCGGGACGCACGTCAAAAGAGAGGACAGCTCATGGGCTGAGAGGCTGTCGTGGAAGGGTCGCCTGCGGAAGGTAGCTTTGGAGCCGGAATGGTGAACGGAGGTCTTATTAACCATTCACGCCCAACCAGCGTTAAAGGGTGAGAGATATGAAGCGGCAGTGTCGCTTCATAAAGTAAGGTGGTACCGCGCACAAGCGCCCTTTCGAGCATGAGAGGGCGTTTATTTTTTTCGCAGGAAATCAAAGGAGGAACAGAATGAAAGAGTTGGCAAAGACCTATGATCCAAAGGCGATGGAGGATCGTATTTACGGAGAGTGGCTGGAGAAAAAGTATTTCCATGCAGAAGTGGATCGGAGTAAAAAACCGTTCACGATTGTTATGCCGCCTCCCAATATCACAGGAAAGCTGCACATGGGACACGCACTGGACAATACCCTGCAGGATATCCTGATCCGTTACAAGAGAATGCAGGGCTACAATGCGTTGTGGATTCCGGGAACCGACCATGCTTCCATTTCCACAGAGGTTAAGGTCATCAACCAGCTGAAGTCAGAAGGTATCGATAAGAATGAGCTGGGCCGCGAGGGCTTCTTAAAGAGAACCTGGGAGTGGCGGGAAGAGTATGGCCGCACCATCGTAGATCAGCTGAAGAAGATTGGCTCCTCCTGCGACTGGGACAGAGAGCGCTTCACCATGGACGAGGGCTGCTCCAAGGCCGTACAGGAGGTATTCCTGCGCCTGCATAAGAAGGGCTATATCTATAAGGGATCCCGTATCATCAACTGGTGTCCGGTCTGCAAGACCTCTATCTCTGACGCAGAGGTAGAGCACGAGGAGCAGGCAGGCCATTTCTGGCATATCAATTATCCGATTAAGGGCAGTGACAAGTTCGTAGAGATCGCTACCACCAGACCGGAAACCCTGCTTGGCGACAGCGCCCTGGCTGTAAACCCGGATGACGAGCGGTATCAGGATATTGTAGGTAAGACCGTGATCCTGCCTCTGGTAGGCCGTGAAATTCCGGTTATCGCAGACGCTTATGTAGATAAGGAGTTTGGTACCGGCGTGGTAAAGATTACCCCGGCACATGACCCCAACGATTTCGAGGTAGGAAAGCGTCATAACCTGCCGGAGATCAATATTCTGAACGACGACGCAACCATCAATGAGAACGGCGGCAAGTACGCAGGCATGGATCGCTACGAGGCCCGCAAGGTCATGGTAGAGGAACTGAAGGAGCAGGGTCTGCTGGTGAAGGTGGTAGACCATGTCCATAATGTAGGAACCCACGACCGCTGTGGCACCACCGTTGAGCCCATGATCAAGCAGCAGTGGTTCGTGAAGATGGAGGAGATGGCAAAGCCGGCTATCGAGGCTGTTAAAAACGGAGATCTGACCTTTGTGCCGGAGCGCTTCGACAAGACGTATCTGCACTGGCTGGAGAATATCCGCGACTGGTGTATTTCCCGTCAGCTCTGGTGGGGACACCGGATTCCGGCTTACTACTGCGACGACTGCGGTGAGATCGTGGTAGACCGTGAGATGCCGTCCGTCTGCCCCAAGTGCGGCGGAACCCATTTCACACAGGATCCGGATACCCTGGATACCTGGTTCTCCTCTGCGCTGTGGCCCTTCTCTACCCTGGGCTGGCCGGAGAACACCGAGGATCTGGATTACTTCTACCCCACCGATGTACTGGTAACCGGATACGATATCATCTTCTTCTGGGTAATCCGTATGGTATTCTCAGGCTATGAGCAGACCGGAAAGTGTCCGTTCCATCATGTACTGATTCACGGACTGGTGCGGGATTCCCTGGGACGGAAGATGAGTAAGTCTCTGGGAAATGGTATCGACCCGCTGGAGATCATCGATCAGTATGGCGCAGACGCCCTGCGTTTCACCCTGGTTACCGGCAACGCGCCAGGCAACGATATGCGTTTCTATATGGAGCGTGTGGAGGCCAGCCGTAACTTTGCCAACAAGATCTGGAACGCTTCCCGTTTCATTATGATGAATGTGACTGCTCTGAAGGAAAATGAGCACGAGCAGAGCGAGTATTCATTTTCAACGGAGCAGTCAGCGACGGACCGCAGGTCTGGAGCTTGCGTAAAAGAAATGGATCTCACACAGCTCACCGGCGCGGACAAGTGGATTCTGTCCAAGGTCAACACCCTGGCACAGGACGTGACGGCCAACATGGATAAATTTGAGCTGGGTATCGCCGTTCAGAAGCTTTATGACTTCATCTGGGAGGAGTTCTGCGACTGGTATATCGAGATGGTGAAGCCCCGTCTCTATAATGAAGAGGATCAGACCAAGGCGGCAGCCCTGTGGACCCTGAAGACTGTTCTGACCAATGCCCTGAAGCTTCTGCATCCCTATATGCCGTTCATCACCGAGGAGATTTACCGGAATCTGACCGGCGAGGAATCCATCATGATTTCCGCATGGCCGGAGTTCAAGGCTGAGTGGAGCTTCCAGAAGGAAGAGGCGGAAGTGGAGCTTATCAAAGAGGCTGTCCGTTCTATCCGTAACGTGCGTTCTTCCATGAACGTACCGCCCAGCAAGAAGGCTCACGTGATCGTAGTATCCGAGAAACCGCAGGTGCGGGAGGTATTCGAGGGCAGCAAGGCCTTCTTCGGTACCTTAAGCTATGCAAGCCAGGTAACGGTTCAGGAGGATAAGAGCGGTATCGGTGAGGATGCGGTTTCCGCGCTGATTCCGGACGCAGCCGTTTATATGCCCTTTGCGGAACTGGTAGATCTGGAAAAAGAGATTGAGCGTCTGAAGAAAGAGGAGGAGCGTCTGACGAAGGAGCTGGCCCGTGTGAACGGTATGCTGAGCAATGAGAAGTTCATCAGCAAGGCTCCCCAGAGCAAGATTGACGAGGAGAAAGAGAAGCTGGAGAAGTACACCCAGATGATGAATCAGGTGAAAGAACATCTTTCAGCGCTTGTGAAATAAGATAGAGAGGAATTTATGAAAAAGTTTTTACAAAAGGTTAAGGCCTGCGGCGCAGCGGTGAAGCGATTCACCGGGCGCTGCGCGGCCGTTCTGAAAAAGTGGAGTGAGGGGTGCAGCAAGACCATGGAGAAGCCGGTGGCTTTTATGAACCGGTTTTCTCTTGTTTTCCATGCGCTGATGTCGGCAGGAATCTATTTTATCATGGAGGCCATGTCCAGACATTCGATACCGGAGGCATGGAACTTCCTGATTGGAAGCCCGAAGGTATATGCCTATAATACGTTCATGATTTTTATGACCTTTATGATTGTATACCTGTTCCGGCGGCGTATCTTTGTGCGTCTTCTGATTACGGCCTTCTGGATATACCTGGGCTATATGAACGGAACGATACTAAGCAGCCGCGTTACGCCGTTTACCGGACAGGATCTGCATCTGATTACCGACGCGCTGGACGTGGTAGGTCTGTATATGTCGCCGATGAAGCTGATTACCCAGGTGGGCGGCGTGCTGCTGGCTATCGCCGCGTTGGTGCTTTTGTGGAGATATGCGCCGAAGTACCAGAAAAAGATTAAGTGGCCCTTAAGCATCGCAGGCGTGATTATCGTGCCGGTGCTCTTTGCGGGAAGCACGAAGCTCTGCCTGGAGCAGCGAGTGCTGTCCACTTATTTTGGAAATATTGCGTTTGCTTACCAGGATTACGGCCTGCCCTACTGCTTTTTCTGCAGCCTTCTGGCCACCGGTATGAGCGAGCCCTATGATTATTCCAAGGATACCATTGACAAGATCGTGGAGGATGACAAGCAGACAGCGCTGAGCGAGGATAACGATACAGAGAAGCCCAATATCCTGATGCTGCAGCTGGAGACCTTCTTCGATCCGACGACTGTAGAATGGCTGGAGTTTTCTGAGGATCCCATTCCGAATTTCCATCGGCTGATGCAGGAGTATTCCTCCGGCGCGTACAAGGTACCGTCTGTGGGAGCCGGAACGGCCAATACGGAGTTTGAGTCCATCACCGGTATGAACCTGCGGTATTTCGGACCGGGTGAGTATCCGTACAAGACAATTTTGAAGAAGACGACCTGCGAAAGCGTCGCGTATGACCTGCGGAATCTGGGTTACGCGACCCATGCGATTCACAATAATAAGGCAACCTTCTACAGCCGCGCGGACGTATTTAAAAACCTGGGCTTTGATACTTATACGTCCAAAGAGTATATGGATGTGTCCAATACCACAGCCAACGGCTGGCTGAAGGACGAGATTCTGGTGGATCAGATTCTGGACAATCTGAAATCCACGGCCCGTCAGGACTTTATTTACACCATTTCCGTACAGGGACACGGCGAGTATCCCACAGAGAAGGTGCTGGAGGATCCGGCCATCAAGGTGACCGGCGCGGCCACCGAAGAGAAGAACAATCAGTGGGAGTATTATGTAAACCAGCTCCATGAGATGGATCAGTTCGTAGCGGATCTGATTGACGCACTGGATAATTTCGGTGAGAAATACGTGCTTGTTATGTACGGCGACCATCTGCCGACTCTGGGACTGACGGTGGAGGACGTGACGAACCGTTACCTCTTCGACACCAGCTATGTGATCGTGGACAATATGGGACTGGAGAAGGTGGATCAGACCCTCTGCTCTTACCAGATAGCAGCGGAGGTTCTCGATAAGGTAAACATCCATACCGGAACCATGATGCAGTACCACCAGAACCGCCGTAAGACGAAATGGTACTTACAGGATATGGAGCTTCTGCAGTATGACCTGCTGTATGGCAAGAAATATGCTTACGGTGACGACGGCACCACGCCTTTCGAGACCATTGATATGCAGATGGGCATCCATCAGCCGGAGATTACGCGTGTGATTTCTCTGCCGGATGAAAATAAGGTGTATGTATTCGGCAGTAATTTTACGACGGCAAGCAAGATCTACATCAACGACGAGTGGCAGAATACCAAGTTTATCAGCAATCATGTATTGCAGGTGAAGAAGGTCAAGCTGACCGAGGACGCGCTGGTGTCGGTAAAGCAGCTGGCTCCGGGTAAGGCAAAGCGCGTCTTGAGCGAAGGCAATACGATGATGTATGTGGCTCCGGTGGCGGAGGAAGAGACGGGGGAAACCAATGAGAGCGGCGATACCACCGACATGGAAGAAACTGACGGAACCACAGATACAGGAAGCGAAGAAACCACCGGCACTGCGCCGGCAGACAGCGAAGCAGAAGGGACAGGAGCTGCACAATGATGACGTATCAGGAAGCTGTAGATTATATTGAGGAAACACCCAAATTCACAAAGAAAAATTCACTGGATCACACCCGGGCCTTTTTAAAAAGGCTTGGGAGTCCGGAAGACAGTATGAAGATCCTGCATGTGGCGGGCACCAACGGAAAGGGCTCCGTATGCTCTTTCCTGGCCTCCATCCTCCATGCGGCGGGCAAAAGCACGGGTCTTTTTACTTCCCCCCATCTGGTAGACATCAATGAGCGCTTTGTCATCGATGAGAAGCAGGTGTCGGACGAGGCATTTCTTATGGCCTTTCAGAAGGTCATGGACTGCGTCAATGAAATGAAAGAGGAGGGCTATCCACATCCGACCTATTTCGAATTGCTGTTTTTGATTGGCATGGTCATTTTCAGGGAGGCAGGCGTAGAGTATCTGGTGTTGGAGACGGGCCTGGGCGGACGTCTGGACGCTACCAATTCCATTGCCCATCCGCTGGTCACAGTGCTGACATCTATCAGCCTCGATCACACCGAGTATCTGGGTCATACGGTGGCGGCCATTGCAGGTGAGAAAGCAGGCATTATCAAAGAGGGTGTTCCGGTAGTCTATGACGCGTCCTGTAAGGAAGCGGAAGAGGTGATTCTGGCCAGGGCAAAGGAAATGCATGCGCCGGTCTATGGTATTCGTCCGGATATGTATAAGATTTTGGGTGCGACCAAGAAAAGCATTGATTTTTCTATAGATTGTGGGTATTATGATGGTATCAGTCTGTCGATTACCAGCGTGGCGGAATATCAGATGAAGAATGCTGCGGAAGCTGTGACAGCCATTCGTGTGATGGAGGGCGGTGACACGTTCACAGACGGGATTATCCGCAAGGGTATCTCCGAGATGCGCTGGCAGGGCAGAATGGAGACGGTGCTGCCGGGCGTTATCATCGACGGCGGGCACAATGAAGCAGGCGTGGAGGAGTTTGTAAAGACTGCAAAACGTCTGGAAAAGGACTTCCCGGTGACGCTTTTATTCGCAGCGGTGGGGGACAAAGACTATCGTCATATGATCGAGACCATTTGCAGAGAGCTGCGTTTGGAACGTGTTATCGTGACTGAGGTCGGCGGTTATCGCAGCGTGAATGTGAAGGAGCCTAAAGGACTCTTTGAGAAGTTCGGACAGAAAGAGATTAAGGCGATTCCGGATGTAAAGGAAGCGTTTGAAGAGGCATTAAGAGAAAAGGGCGACGGCATCTTATTCTGTGTCGGATCCCTGTATCTGGTAGGAAGCATAAAGAAGATATTACGGGACAAGGAGGACGGCAAATGATTGATTTTGAGGAAGAACTGAAGAAATTTCATCCGAGCCTGGAAGTGGAGCAGGTGGAGGATAATGTATACAGGAACAAGCCGAAGGACATGTCGGACCTGCTTGACGAGATGCTGAAAGAGATGAAAGGCGGACGCCGCCAGAGCTAGGCTCGCGGATATCGGAGGAGAAAGCTATGCGCTGTGTGAAATGTGGAGCGACACTTACGGATCCGGGATACTGCAGCTCCTGCGGAACAGAGATCCATGTATACGAGAAAATTATCCGGCTGTCCAACACCTATTACAATAGGGGACTGGAAAAGGCGAAGGCGCGGAGCCTGTCGGCGGCGGCAGAGGATTTACGTTACAGTCTGGAGCTGAATAAGCATAATATACCGGCAAGAAATCTGCTGGGACTGATTTACTATGAGGTGGGCGAGGTGGTATCCGCCCTGACCGAGTGGATTATCAGCAAGAACCTGGAACCGGAGAAGAATATCGCTGACGAGTATATTCAGGCAATTCAGGAAAACCAGGCTCGGTTAGAGACTATTAACCAGACTATCAAGAAATACAATCAGTCTCTGCTGTACTGCCAGCAGGGCAGTGAGGATCTGGCGGTTATCCAGTTGAAGAAGGTGCTTTCCCTGAATCCGAATCTGGTGAAAGCGCATCAGCTGCTGGCGTTCCTTTATATTAAGACGGAGGAGTACGAGCGGGCAGGACGGGAGCTTCGACGGGCGCTGGCCATCGACAGGACCGATAATATCTCCCTGTATTATCAGGCGGAGCTGGAGACTCTGGTCGGAAAGTCCGCAAGCCGCGGACAAAAAGCCGAGGGACAGAAAGAGAGTAAGGGAAATAAGAGTAAAGATCCGGACATTATCTCCTATACCAGCGGCAATGAGACCATTATCATGCCGACAGGATATAAAGAGAATACAGGCGTTAATGTGGTGCTGAATATTTTCATCGGACTGGTGGTGGGCGTGGCGCTGATGTGGTTCCTGGCGGTTCCGGCCAAGGTGAAATCCGTGCGTAACCAGACTGCGGCGCAGATCCGGGAATACAGCGATCAGATTACGGCGAAGCAGACGGAGATCAATAATCTGCAGAGTCAGTTAGACGAACTGAACGGCACGGGAGCCGACAGCTCGGAGAGCGCGGCGGAAGCCTCCGGCGGCAGCTATGAGATGCTGATTGACGCGTATACCAGCTTCCAGGCCGGCGATACGGATACCGCCACCACGGCCCTGGATAGCGTCAAAGCAGATGAACTGTCGGATAATGCCAAAGCCATCTATAATCAGATGTATGGAACGCTCCATGCGGACGATGTGAAGAATCTGTATGACGCGGGCGCTGCGGCTTACGACGCAAAGAACTATGAGGAAGCGGTGACCAACCTGGTTCAGGTGGTGGCCATGGATGAGAAATACGACAACGGTTATGCCGTTTACTATCTGGCGCGTTCTTACGAGGCTTTGCAGCAGAATGACGAGGCCATTGCCATGTTCCAGAAGTTCCTGGATAATTACCCCGGAACATCCAGAGCGAAGTATTGTACCAGCGCTATCGCGCGGCTGGGCGGTCAGGTGCAGACGCAGAGTACGACGCAGACACAGGCCACGACGCAGAATCCGGCAGCGGATACGGCCGCGCAGGATCAGGCGGCGCAGCAGTAGCGACACGCAAAATGTAAATTATAGGCTGAAGCACTCGCTGCTGAAGCCGTGAGAACATGATGCAGGTGTGAGCAGATTCCATTCGCGAAGCGAATTTTCATGAATCTGCGAATATCATCTGTGAAGGAACTGAACAGATGATAAACCCTGAAGTTAGGGACATAGGAATTGACAGAAATGTCAGTTCCTGTGTCCTTTTTGTTGTTTTACGGGAAAAGGCCTGCAGGGGCGGCCCATTTTCCATAGAAAGGAGTAAAAATATGGGAAAAGAGAGAATGAAGCTGGAGAAACAGACCCTGTATATCCGGGTGCCCATGGAGCTTGATCACCACAGTGCCGACGCCATCTGCCGCAGGGCTGACGAGTTGGTGCAGGCAAAGGATGTACGGGAAATCGTCTTTGACTTCTCGGAGACGGAATTCTGCGACAGCTCCGGTATCGGCATGCTGATGGGCCGTTATAAAATGATGCAGGCCCTGGGCGGAACCGTGCGGGCTGTGCGGGTAGGACAGCGGGTAGAGCGGATTCTGGTGCTGTCCGGGGTCAGAAAACTGATTCCGGTGGAAGAAATGCGAGGAGGTGCAAAGTGATGACAAATCGAATGAAGGTAGAATTTGACAGTATTTCTGCCAACGAGGCCTTTGCCCGGGTGACTGTGGCGGCCTTTCTGGCCCGGCTGAACCCCAGTGTAGAAGAGGTGGCCGATGTGAAGACGGCGGTCTCCGAGGCCGTGACCAACGCTATCATCCACGGTTATCAGGGGGAGGTACATACGATTACTATCGAAGGGGAGTTGGAAGGAGACTTACTGACCCTGCGGGTGCGGGACGAGGGTGTGGGCATCGCGGATATCGGACAGGCCATGGAACCTTTGTATACATCCAGGCCGGAGCTTGAGCGATCCGGTATGGGCTTCCTCTTTATGGAGGCCTTCATGGATGAAGTACTGGTGGAGTCGGAGCCGGGAAAAGGCACCTGCGTGACCCTGCGGAAGCGAATCGGCAGAGGAAAGGACTGACCCATGGATCGCACCGCTGAGTTGATTCGCAGATCACAGGACGGAGATAAAGAGGCAAGAGAGACACTGATACAGGAAAATATGGGACTTGTCCACCATGTGGTCCGTCGTTTTCTGGGGAGAGGAGCGGAGGCCGAGGATTTGACCCAGATCGGGGCTATCGGTCTGATGAAGGCTATCGAGCGCTTTGATCTGAGCTATGAGGTCCGGTTCTCTACCTATGCGGTACCGATGATAGCCGGGGAAATCAGGCGGTTTCTCCGGGATGACAGTATCATTAAGGTGAGCCGCTCCTTAAAGGAGCTGGCTGTGAGGGCCGCAAGACTTCGGGAAGAGCTTCTGATGGAGCAGGGCGGGGAGCCGGGGCTTGAGGAGCTGGCAGCCAGGCTCAGAGTGGAGCCGGAGGAGCTGGCCCAGGCCTATGACAGCTGCAGTGAGGTGGAATCCCTGCACAAAATTATTTACCAGGGCGATGGCGAGGGCGTGAGCCTCATGGATCGGGTGGAGGAGAAAAAGGACGAGCAGGAAGCGGTACTCACGCGGATGCTGGTCCGCCAGCTTTTGGACACGCTGGAGCCGAAGGAGCGGCGGCTGATTGTGCTCCGGTTCTTTTGCGATAAGACTCAGGCTCAGGTGGCAGGGGAGCTGGGGATGACCCAGGTGCAAGTGTCCAGACTGGAAAAAAAGATTCTTACGGCCCTGAAAAAGCGGGTCGGATAGAGAAAAATATGGAAAAATCGCAAAAAACCGTAAAAAAAACTTGAAATCTGCCATTTGACGGGCTATAATGTCCCCAGAAACAACGGAGTTTCAGAAAGGTAAGGATCTATCTTTCTGGAACTCTTTTTTTTATTCAAGGAGGAGCATATTATGAAAAACAGATTATTCGCATTGACCGCAGCCGCTGTACTGGCTGTATCCCTGACCGCCTGCGGTTCCAAGGCAGAGGAACCCGCGGCAGCAGACACCAAGGCAGAAGCTGCTGAGGAGACAGCTTCCGCAGATACCACAGGAGAGAAGAAGGTCCTGAAGGTAGCCATGGAGTGCGGCTACGCGCCCTACAACTGGACCCAGCCGGATGATTCCAACGGAGCCGTTCCCATTAACGACAGTTCCGATTACGCATATGGTTACGATGTCATGATGGCAAAGAAGATTGCGGACGAGCTTGGCTATGAGCTGCAGATCGTAAAGCTTGACTGGGATTCCCTGGTACCGGCTGTTCAGTCCGGAACGGTAGACTGCGTGATCGCAGGCCAGTCCATTACATCTGACCGTCTGGAAATGGTAGATTTCTCTACCCCGTACTACTATGCATCTGTAGTCAGCCTGGTAAAGGCCGACGGACCGCTGGCAGATGCTAAGGGTATTTCTGATTTCGAGGGCGCTACCTGTACTTCCCAGCTGGGAACTATCTGGTATGATGTGTGCCTGCCGCAGCTCAAGGACGCGAACATCCAGCCTGCACAGGAATCTGCACCGGCTATGCTGGTAGCTCTGGAGAGCGGACGTACCGATCTGGTCGTAACCGACATGCCGACCGCGAAGGCAGCCTGTGTAGCCTACCCGGATCTGAAGCTTCTGGACTTCACGGATACAGATGATGATTTCGCGGTATCCGACGAGGAGATCAATATTGGAATCTCTGTACAGAAGGGTAATACCGAGCTTCTGGACGGTATCAACAGCGTACTGGCTGCGATGACTGTTGACGATTTCAACAGTATGATGGACGAAGCTATTTCCGTACAGCCGCTGTCTGAGTAAAGTAAAAATATGGAAAAATAAAAGGGAGCTGTGAACATAAGATGTCCATATCAAATATGAATTTCCTGGAGAGAATCCTATATCTGCTCCAGCGCTACGGCGTTTCGTATCTGAAGGGAGCCGGAACGACGCTGGCAATCGCGCTGGTATCCACAGCCATTGGCTGTCTGATTGGCTTTGTGGTGGGCGTGGTGCAGACTATTCCGGTGGATAAGAAGCGCGACAGTGCCGCGAAGCGGGGACTTCTGCGGGTGGTGAAAATGATTCTGAAGGCCTACGTGGAGCTGTTCCGCGGTACGCCTATGATTGTACAGGCAGTCTTTATCTATTACGGTCTGTCACAGATGTTTCAGATTCAGCTGGGAATGTGGTCCGCCGCGTTCCTGGTGGTATCCATTAACACAGGAGCCTATATGGCGGAATCGGTCCGGGGCGGAATCATTTCCGTGGATCCCGGTCAGATGGAGGGCGCCAAGGCCATCGGCATGACCCATGTGCAGGCCATGAAAAATGTCATCCTGCCCCAAGCCATCCGGAATATTATGCCGCAGATCGGCAACAACCTGATCATCAACATCAAGGATACGTCGGTGTTGTCTGTCATCAGTATCGTGGATCTGTTCTTTGTACATAAGAGCGTGGCGGGTGCGCTGTATACCTATTTTGAGTCAGCGACCATCGTAATGGCCATTTATCTGACCATGACGCTGGTGACCTCGAGGCTCTTACTTCTGGTGGAGAAGAAGATGGACGGCGACGCCAATTATGAGCTGGTGGATACCATGGATATTGGCAACCAGCTTCGTACCATCCGGGAAAATGACGGGGAAGGGAGACGCGGATAATGAGTGAGAAAGAACTGATTCTGAAGGTTTCCCATCTGCAGAAGAGCTTTGGAAATCATGCAGTTTTGAATGATATTGATTTTGAGGTATGTAAAGGGGATGTGGTGTCCATTATCGGCGCTTCCGGTTCCGGTAAGTCTACCATGCTCCGCTGCATCAATCTTCTGGAAGAGCCGGGCGGAGGCGCGATTCTGTTTCACGGACAGGATATCACGGATACGAAGGTCAATGTGCCGGCTTATCGTGCCAAGGTGGGTATGGTGTTCCAGAATTTCAACCTGTTTAATAATATGACGGTGCTGGAGAACTGTATCGTCGGCCAAGTGAAAGTGGCGAAGAAGAAGCCGGAGGAGGCCCGGGAGAGTGCGATCCGGTATCTCCGACAGGTAGGTATGGAGCCTTTTCTGAATGCCAAGCCCCGGCAGCTGTCGGGCGGTCAGAAGCAGCGTGTGGCCATCGCCCGGGCCCTGGCTATGGAGCCGGAAGTGCTGCTCTTTGACGAGCCGACCTCGGCGCTGGACCCCCAGATGGTGGGCGAGGTCTTAAGCGTCATGGAGGATCTGGCGAAGCAGGGGCTGACCATGCTGGTGGTGACCCATGAGATGGCCTTTGCGCGGGATGTATCGACCCATGTGATCTATATGTCCGAGGGCGTTATCGAGGAAGAAGGGACGCCGGAGCGGATTTTCGGGGCGCCGGAGAGTGAGAAGACGAAGGAGTTTTTGGCGCGGTTCCGGAATGCGAGTATTTGAAAAGTGAATATATAACGGACGAAAGACGGGGCTGGAATTGTCATTTGTGATTGGCGACGATTCCAGCCCCGCTTTTTGGTGGAGCGAAGATGTATAATTTTTTATGAATGAAGCACACTATTTTTCAGAAATGGAATTCGAAAAAGGAGGTGTGCTCCCATGAATCATACGAAGTATCGGGTATGGCTGTGGGTGTTGCTGCTGGTGCTGGTGACGGCGGGGATGGCATGGTATATGCTGGCGCGGGAGAAGGAGGAGCCGGTGACGGACGGGACGCTGGTCTACCGGACGGTGCAGGAGGAGCTGGCGTGAGTATCGGAAAGCAGGCGCTGATGGCGGTGACAGGCTTAAGCGCGGGGGTTGGCGTGGCAGGAGGCCTGTTTGCGCTGATGATAGCGCTGGGACTGGTGTCGGAGTTTGCGGATCAGACCCGCACGGCCCGGTATATTTTCTGGTATGAGGATGCAATTTCCGTGGGGGCTATTCTTGGCAATATAATCAGCGTGTATCAGACGGTACTGCCGCTGGGACAGGCCGGTGCCGGTATTTTCGGCCTGTTTTCCGGAATTTTTGTGGGAGCTTGGGCCATGGCGCTGACAGAGATTGTGAATATTGTTCCGATTTTTACCAGACGGATAGATCTGCGGCGCGGGCTGGGGCTGATCATTGCGTCCATGGCGGCGGGACGGGCGGCTGGATCATTTCTGTACTATTATTTCCGATTTTAGGAGGAAAATACAATGAAAGAATTCCTGGAATTCCGGCGGCAGCAGCCGGACGAGGCGGAGAAGCAGCAGTATAACCAGTATGTGAAGGATGTGACGCCCACCCACGGGCTTGGCAGCCAGATGATGAAGGCCTTTGTGACGGGCGGGATTATCTGCTGTATGGGGCAGTGGATTATCAATTATGCCCTGGGCGCAGGTCTGGACAAGGAGACCGCCGGCAGCTGGTGTTCCCTGATTCTGGTGCTCCTGAGCGCCGTCCTGACCGGCTTTAACATCTTCCCTTCTATTGCCAAATGGGGCGGCGCAGGCGCCCTGGTTCCCATCACCGGTTTCGCCAACAGTGTGGCGGCCCCGGCCATCGAGTACCAGAAGGAGGGGCAGGTCTTCGGCATCGGCTGCAAGATTTTCACCATTGCCGGGCCGGTGATTCTGTATGGCATTTTTACCAGCTGGGTGCTGGGATTGGGATACTGGGTCCTGAAGATACTGGGAATAATATAGAATACCTATTGACAAAGTAGGTTAATAAAGGTATGATAGCAAAAAGTAGAGTAGATGTTCAGCAATTTTGCATCTACAAAGTGACAACCAATGATGAAAGGCAGGAATCTTCTAATGAATTACGGCATTTACAGTATCTTACCGTCTCTGGCAGCCATCGTTCTGGCGCTGGTGACGAAAAATGTATTTATCGCGCTCTTTATCGCGCTGATTCTGGGAAATTTTATTCTGAATCCTAACCTGGTCAGCGTACTGGTGGGCACTAAGGATATGATGGTGGACGTATTTTCCAGCCACTCCAGCACCTCCATTATCTTTATTCTGCTGATGCTGGGCGGACTCTTCTATCTGATTGAGAAGGCGGGCGGCTTAAAGGGCTTTACCCACTTTATGATTGCCAAGCGCAGCGTAGTCAAGTCACGGGTGGGTGCAGAACTGTTCACCTGGCTCATTGGCGTGCTGATGTTCCTGGACGGCACCATGAGCGTTATGATTACGGGAGCCATCGCAAGACCATTTACCAAAGCCTTCAAAATCTCTCCGGAGAAGACGGCGTGGATCGTGCATTCCACGGCGACGCCCATGTCCATTCTGATTCCGATTGCGGCTTACGGTCCGTATATCGCCAGCTTCATCGAGGCACAGGGTATCGCGGATCCCACCTCTGTAATGGTGCGCAGTATTGGCTTCAATTTCTACTGCATCATGGCTGTCGTGGGCGTGGCGGTATTTACCCTGTTACATATTGAATACGGCCCCATGAAGAAGGTGGAAGAAGCCTATAAGAACGAAAATGACGCGGACGAGAGCGTTCTTGCAGGCGAAGTGGAGCATCCGGGTACCGGCAAGGCCCGCTATCTGGTAGTTCCGCTGGCTATTATGATTGGTTTTGCGCTGGTGTATTTCTTCACGGCTGGCGACAGTGAGACAGGACTGATCCTGGGCATCTTCTTCGGAAGCCTGTACCTGATGTTGGATCTGGCTATCCAAAAAGTCATGAAGTTCGGCGAGACGCTGGACATCTTTTTTCAGGGATGCGGAAGCATGACCGGTATCGTAGCTATCATGGTATTTGCCTATGCCCTCAGTAACCTTTTAGGAGAACTTGGAACCGCAGAGTTCCTGTCCGGCGTGCTGGTACAGCTCATTTCCCCGACGGTATTTACGGCGCTTGCGTTTATCGTGACCTGCCTCTTATCCTTCTCCACCGGAACCAGCGCGGGAAGCATCGCGATTATGATGCCGGTGCTGCTGCCCATGGCCCTGTCCCTGAATGTGTCCATTCCGCTGATTACGGGAGCCATCGCAGGCGGCGCGGTGTTCGGAGACCACACTTCCCCGATTTCTGATACCACGGTAATGACCTGCTCCTCCTGCGACTGCGACGTGGTGTCCCATGTGAAAACCCAGCTGCCTTACGCGCTGACCTTCGCGGCTATCGCGGTGGTGATTTATCTGGTGCTGGGTTTTGTGATATAATATATGGAAGCCCCGCAGGATATATAGTATAATCAAATTCATACAGATTGTTGTATATATGGAGCTGTAGGAAAGAGATGCAAATATGAGCAGAAAAATCTATGATTTTGACGAGCCCATTTCCCGCGTCGGACAGAACAGCGCGAAATGGGGCGAAGAATATATCGGAAGCGGCAGTGACATGCTGCTTCCGTTTTGGGTGGCGGACACGGATTTCCGGGCGCCCGACGAGGTAAATGAGGCTCTTCGGGTCTGCGTGGATCACGGCATTTACGGTTATGTGCGCCCTTCGGCGTCGTGTCTTCAGGCCGCGGCTTCCTGGCAGCAGCGCCGCCACGGTTTTCAAGCGAAGCCGGAGTGGATTACCGTGACGCCGGGCATCGACTGCGCCATGGCGACGGCGGTGCAGGCCTTTACAGAGCCGGGGGACAAGATTCTCATCAATACGCCGATTTACGACCCGTTTTTCGAGGTCATTGAGAAAAATGACAGGGTGACTGTGGACAGTCCCATGGTGCTTACGAATGGCCGGTACGAGTTTGACTGGGCGGATTTTGAGGTGAAGATCCGGGGTTGCCGGATGTGGATGTTCTGCAATCCCCAGAACCCGGAGGGGCGCTGCTTTACAGAGGAAGAGCTTCGAAAAGCCGGGGAAATCTGTGAAAAATACGGAGTATGGATGCTGTCTGACGAGATCCACGGGGATATTGTGTACGACGGCAGAAAGCATATTCCGCTGGCGTCCCTGTCGGAGGAGTTCTGCGGGCGGACGATTACCTGCACCTCGCCCAGCAAGACTTTCAGCGTGGCAGGCACAGCAGCCTCTGTGATCTTCATAGAAAATGAGACATTGCGGAATCGGTTCCGTGCGGCACTTTCTAAAAACTCGCCGGGCGTGAGCTGCTTAAGTCTGGTGGCCATGGAGGCAGCTTATACCTGTGGAGATGATTATGCGGATCAGCTGGTGGCTTATCTGCAGGGTAACCGGGATTATATTCTGGATTACCTGAGAAAATACCTGCCTCCGATCAAACCCATTTTCCCGGAGGCCATGTTCCTGGTGTGGCTGGACTGCAGTGGGCTGGGACTGGATGCTGCGGAGCTTCCGGACTTTTTCAAAAAGGCAGGCGTACGGCTGTCCATGGGAGACGCCTACCGGGAGCGGAGCGGCCAGTTCGTGCGGCTGAATTTCGGCTGTACCAGGGAGACGCTCACGGCAGGCCTTGCGCGCATCCGGAAAGCGGTAGAAGAACTTGTGAAGGACAACTAGATGGAACGGAAACGAACGATTTGTGATATCTGTTGCCCGTCCTTTCACTGCGGCATCGATGCTTATGTGAAGGACGGGCAGCTTGTGAAAATAGAAGGAACGGCGGAGCATCCCCAGAACCACGGGCTTCTCTGCGCCAAGGGGCTGGCGGCCAGACAGTATGTGTACCGGAAGGATCGGATCCGCACGCCTCTTTTGCGCATGGGGGAACGGGGCAGAGGGGAGTTTCGGCCCATCAGCTGGGGGGAGGCTTACGAGCGGATCGCAGAGCGCCTGCTGGCTATTCGAGAGGAGAGCGGACCTGAAGCAGTGACCTTTTTCTCGGGCTATACGAAATGGTACCGCCCCTGGCTCCACCGTCTGGCCAATCAGTTTGGCACACCTAACTACATGACAGAGTCCGGCAGTTGTATGTTCTCCACCTTTCTCCAGTGGCTGACCGTGACCGGCAATGTGATGTCGGCGCCGGATGTGGATCATGCAGGGGTCTTCCTGGGCTGGGCCTATAATCCCTATTATTCCCGGAATCTGGCGGCAGCCGGAGTGGAGGCGGCGAAGAAGAGAGGCATGAAGGTGATTATCGTAGATTCCCGGATTACGCCTGCATCCATCAGGCTTTCGGATCTGCATCTGCGTCCTCATCCCGGCACAGACGGAGCGCTGGCGCTGGGGCTGGCCCATGAACTGATTGAAAATGGCTGGTATGACCGGGAATATGTGTCGAAATATGTCTACGGCTTCGCGGAGTACGCGGCCTATGTGAAGGAGTTTACGCCGGAGCGGGTGGAAAGGCTGACGGGCGTATCGGCGGAGCAGGTGAGGTCAGCCGCGGAGTTGATCGGAGGCCATCTGCCCCTTGCCATCAATGAGAGCGCCGCGCCCATCGCCCATCATCGGAACGGATTTCAGAATTACCGGGCCATTATGGCGCTGTCGGCCATCACCGGATCCTTTGACCGGACGGGCGGGCAGATTCCGATACAGTTTAGCTATAATTATCAGGCAGCGGGCTTCGCCACCCGGGAGAAGGAGTTCGTCGGGAAGGTGAAGACGAGGCCAGGCTTCTCGCCGGTGGGCGGGGAAAAATACCCGCTTTGGCATGCGCTGATTGACGAGGCACAGTTTACGGATCTGGCAAGGCAGATCCGGGAGAAAAAGCCCTATCCCCTTCGGGCGGTGGTGGGGTTCGGGTTGAATCATCGGATCGCGCCGGGCAGTGATCGGCTGGCGGAAGCCTTAAAGACGCTGGATTTTCTGGTGGATGTGGATCTGTTCCTGACGGATACGGCGAAGCTTTGCGACATCGTACTGCCGGCCTGTACCTCCTTTGAGCGGAGCGAGCTGAAGGCCTGGAGCGGCGGGTATCTGACGGTGACCCAGCCGGTTATCGAACCGCTGTATCAATCAAAACCGGATATCCGGATTATCTGCGATCTGGCCCGGGAAATGGGACTTGCGGACGAGCTTCTGACTGCGGGGCCGGAAGCGTGTATCCGGTATCTGATTTCTGATTTGCCGGTGTCCTACGAGGAGCTTCGGGCGGCGGAGCTTCCGGTGAAGGTGCCGGGGGCGGGAAACTGTAAGCCAGGGAAGATGCTGGCAGAGGGCTTTCCGACGGCCAGCGGAAAATTCGAACTCTATTCCCTGGAGATAGCGAAGATCAGGGAACAGTACCCGGACTGCAGTCTGGACTGCCTTCCGGTATATCGGGAGCCGATTTGTGCGGCAGAGCAGGAGAAATATCCCTTTACCCTGTGCTCCGGCCCGCGGATTCCGGGGGCGCTGCACTCCAGGCTGCACGGCGTTCCCTGGGCCCGGTCGCTCCGGCCAGATGCAACGGCGGATCTGAATCCGGCGGACGCGGAGGCTCTTTCTGTGCAGCAGGGGGATGAGATCGAAGTGTATACAGCCTTTGGCTGCATCAGCCTGAAGGCGAACCTGACCTATATGGTGGATCCGGGCACGGTCTATATCTACCACGGGTACCCGGAAGCGGATGTGAATACACTGCTGGATCCGGAGAACGTGGATCCATATTCCGGCTTTCCGGCTTTTCGCAGCAGCCGGGCGGGCATACGAAAGAAGGTGCGGTAAATGAGCGCGAAAACCATCCGGTTCGATCAGAGCAAATGCACGGCCTGCTGTGCCTGCGCCATGGCCTGCATGGATGAGAAAGATACGGACGTGGAGCAGGGGGAGCGGGCGCTCCGGCAGGTGTATACGGAAGAAGGGTGCCGGGACGGACAGGTGAGCTTCCGGTTTCATTCGGATTCCTGTCTCCATTGCCGGGTACCGGCCTGCGCAGCTGCCTGTACGGCGGGCTGCCTCTATAAAGATGCGGAGAGCGGCCTGGTGCTCTACGACACCGCCGCCTGCGACGGCTGCGGCCAGTGCCTGAACGCCTGCCGTATGGGGGCCATTTCCCTGAACCGTCACGGCAAAATCCAGAAATGCGACGGCTGCATCGAGCGCCAGCGCGTCGGCAAAATCCCGGCCTGCGTGCTGGTGTGTCCGACGGGGGCGCTGTATCTGGGAGAATAAAAAAGAGCGTTGTTCAGTCATTATTTTTATGACGGGGCAGCGCTTTTCTATTTGCGTTAGAGAATGATATACATGGTAGAAAAAAGGAAACGTCGTACACTTTCAGTTGGAAATAGTATTGCGGTTTACCCGTATAAGATTTACGAATTTGTTCAGAATAAAAGGAAGAATACGATATACGGAGGCGTCCCCATGAGCGAAATCCTGTACCTGAAACCCGAAAAAAACGTCCGCACCTACAACCGCGTCCTGACCCTGGGCGAGGCTGTGGAAATGCAGTGCGCGGATCCGGCAATCGTAAACCGCCTGAAGACCGAGAAACTCTACGCCTTCCAGGATGTAAAGCCGGGCAGACGCTCCTGCGCAGGCCGCACGGTCATCTCGATCCTGGACGTGGTCGAGAAAATCCAGGCTGTCTACCCGAGTCTGGAGATCCAGAATATGGGAGAAATGGATTTCGTAGCCGAATATTCCACCAAACCGGAGGAGAACCGGTTCCGGACCTTCCTGAAAGTGAGCCTGGTCTGCATCCTATGCTTCTTTGGATCCGCATTTTCCATCATGGCCTTCAACAACGACGTCTCCACCGTCGATCTGTTCCGTCAGTTCTACACCCTCCTGACCGGCCAGCCTTCGGACGGCTACACCATCCTGGAATTCACCTACTCTTTAGGCCTGGCCGTGGGCATCCTGGCCTTCTTTAACCACCTGGGCGGCCGCCGCCTCACCAAAGAGCCCACCCCTATCGAGGTGGAAATGCGCCTCTACGAGGACGACGTGGACACCACCCTCATCAAAACGGCGGCGCGGAATGGGAAGCATAGACAGAAATAAGTGAAGAAAAGACTGTTATACAGATGTAAAAACTATATGTATAACAGTCTTTTACTTTAAAAACATCAATTTTGTCAATTTAAAATTTATAAAATTGACAAAAATAAAAAAATATACTACTATAATAGGTAAAATGGGAGGGAAAGAATATGGTAAAACGTGAAATGTATCTGAAAAAGATCCGGCCATTTTATCATTTGGATTTGATTAAGGTGATTACAGGAATCCGCAGATGTGGAAAATCCGTATTGCTACAGCAGATAAAAGAGGAACTGCTGGCAGAAGGAATACGGGAGGATCAGATCCTGTATCTGAATTTTGAAGATTATGATTTTTCATTTATACAGTCTGGAAAAGATCTGCATGAATATGTGAAAGAGCAGCTGACAGAGAAACAGAAATATTATCTTTTCTTTGATGAAATACAGACGGTGTCTGAATTTGAACGGGTGATTAATTCGCTGCGCATGAAGTTTGACGTAAGCATTTTTATCACGGGCTCCAATGGAAAGCTTCTTTCAGGAGAATTGGCAACCTATCTGTCCGGCAGATATGTGAGCTTTCTGGTTATGCCCTTTTCTTTTCGGGAAATGTGCGAGATTCGTAAGGTGCAGCCAGAGTCTGCCACAGAGGAAATGCTGTTGGAATATATGGAATGGGGCGGTATGCCTCAGCGGTTTCAGCTGACCGATCAGGAGCAGGTAAAAACATTTCTCAGGGATGTCTATGACACGATCGTGCTGAGAGACATTGTACAGCGCGCGGGAATCCGAGATGTGGACGTATTTAACCGGCTGATAGAATATCTGGCCTGTAATCCGTCCCAGACTGTATCCGTGAAATCCATATCCGACTATTTTATGAGTGTGGAACGCAAGATTTCCCGGGAAACCATTTACAATTATCTGGAAAATATCACGGCATCCATGATTATGCGAAAAGTGTCGCGCTATGATGTACGGGGCAAGTATATTTTGACGAAAATGGAGAAGTATTACCTGACAGACACCGGACTTGGCCGGGTTCGAAATTCAGGCTTTAAACTGGAAATGGGGGCGCTTCTCGAAAATATCATATATAACGAGCTTATAGTTCGGGGATATGATGTATATGTGGGAAAGACCAGAAAGTCAGAGGTGGATTTTGTGGCAGTCCGTGGAAATGAAAAAGAGTATTACCAGGTAGCGTACTATCTGTATGATCAGAAGGTAATTGACCGGGAGTTTGGCGCTTTTCGTGAAATCGAAGATAATTATCCCAAATACGTCATTTCCCTTGATAAAATGGATTTCTCCAGGGATGGAATTATTCATAAAAATGCGGTTCGGTTTTTGACTGAAGAAAGTGAGAAAAAGTAATAATGAATGCTCTTTATCGCTCCGATTTGACAGTATGCATTTTCCTGTTTAAAATAACAAAAGAAACTGGTGTATAGGAGAACGGTACAGGAGGGCATACAGATGAAAGCTTTTGATTCGCTGAATCAGACAATTTCAAGTGAGCGTGAACGCAGAAAAAAGGAGATGGCTGTATTAAATGACACTCGGCGCACATACCTGACATTAAGGTCGTTCCCGGATGTTTCTGCAAGCGGTGCGGATAAACAGGCGAGGCGTTTGTGCCTGATGGATGCGCTCGTCGGCAGTGTAATCCTGACGATGCTGTTTCTGCTTATGGATCTGATAAATCAGTTCACTATTACCTGGGGATTTTATCCCTTACTGTTTATCGCGGTGTCAATTACATTTTCCTTCCTGAACTGGAGGCGTTATTCTTTACAAAAGTCCGATAAGAAGGTGGAAAGCCATGAGGATTGAACAGCTTCGTCATGTAGTTGAGATTGCCCGTTGTGGAAGTATGCGGCAAGCTGCTTTGAATCTATATATTTCTCAGCCGAATCTGTCTGTTTCCATACAGAATCTCGAGGAAGAGGTCGGGTATCAGATATTCACCCGCTCTTCCAGAGGCATGCAACTGACAAAGGCCGGAAAGGCCTTTGTTGACTATGCAGCGCCGATCGTATCCCAGTTTGAAAGACTGACAAATCTGAAGCAGGATATCGGGCAGCTACAGTCCAATTATTTTTCAGTTGCCATTCTGCCCTATCGATATCTGACAGAAGCAGCAATTCAGCTATATAACCGCCATTTGGCTACGCCGATCCATTTGTCGCTGATGGATGGCGATCGTTCCAGTATCATTGAGATGGTTGCAAATAATGAGGTGGAATTGGGTGTGCTGGGCATTTTTTCTCCATTTTATGAGGAAATGGTGCGCCAATTGGAAGAAAAAGAGCTTCGATTCGTTCGCCTGGATCAAATTAAGGTTTGTGCGCTAATCGGAAAGGCGCATCCGCAGTTTTATTCGGAAAATGATTACATAATCTGTGAAGAACTGAGAGGGAAAACCTTTGTTGGCTTTGATGAAATGGAATCCGGGCCATTTTCTCCGTTGCCGGACATCCTGGGGCTGGGAAATGAGGTATGTCCGCATCGGATTTATGCGAAGTCATGGTCCATTATTCTGGACATTGTGCGAAGCACGGATAGTTTTAGCATCGTTGCTACTAATCGGAAAGCATATACCACCATCCCGTACTACGACGGTGTGCGATCGCTGGAACTTCTTGATTGCGACTGTTATAATATTATGGGATGGATCACTAGGAAAAATGCTGTACTATCGGATCTGGCTATGGAATTTCTGTCGATTTTGTCAAGCTATTTTTAAAAAGTGGAAAGGGGACGCCCACCAGACGTTCTCTTTCCACTTTTTTGTTTTGGTGATAATTTTTATTTATAACGTTTATAGAAGATAATAAACAAATATTTAGCTTCTATTCGCGCAATTGTAAAAACAAGAGTAAAAATTAGATTTTTACGAGAAAAAAGAGCGTGAATTTACGGCCTATCATGGAAAGAATGATAAAATAAGAATAATTCTCCTGGAAAATATGTTGTGGTAGATTATAAACATAGCCGGAATAAATGGCAAATTGCTTCAGCAAAAGAAAGGAGAAGTGTGTTATGGAAAAGAAAAAGTACAATCTGACAATCGGCGTCGTCCTCGGGGCGGTACTGGGACTTGTAGTCGGTCTGATTCTTAAGGAAAAATCAGATAACCTGGCTGTCTTCGGAAACCTCTTTATGCGCCTGATCCAGATGCCGCTTATTGCTTTGGTCATGTGCTCTGTTATGGAGGCTGTCGGTGGTTTGAAGCCTGCTGAACTGGGCAAACTTGGAGGCTTGACGATTGCCCTCTTTGCCGTTACCAGTGCGGTCGGTGGAATCTTCGGCGTGATACTCGGATTCGTCTTTAAGCCGGGCGTTGGTCTGGATATGTCGATTTTTGCTGTTGATACGAGTTATGTTGCTCCAGACAACGGTGGCATCATTGATACGATTATGGGTTATTTCTCCAACAATATTTTTAATTCCATGTCCTCTGGCAACAATCTGCAATGTGTGATTGCCGCGATCTTACTTGGTGTTGCACTTTCTATTTACGGAAGCAAGAATGAGAAAAACCCGGTTCTGGATGGAATCCGTGCGTTGAACAAGATCATCATGCAGTACATCAGCATTGTCATTCAGCTTCTTCCGCTTGCAATCTTTTCTTTTGTGGCGCAGGCAGTCGGCGTACTGGGAAATCAGCTTTTCAAGGCGCTCGGCCTGCTTGTTACCGCAGATTTTGTGGGTATGATTTGTATGACAGTTATTTTTGGCACCCTGACTGCGCTCTTCTGCGGCGTAAATCCGATGAAACTCTTCGGCAAACTTGGTCAGACAGCGACAGTTGCTGCCGTATCTGCTTCCTCGGCGGTTGCTCTGCCGACAAAGGTTGAAGATACGCAGAAGAAACTTGGTGTATCTCCCAGAATTGCAAAGTTTGTTTGTCCCATGGGTATGAGCATGAACTGTGACGGCGCACTGATGTTCTTTACACTCTCCTGCATTACTGTAGCGCAGGCGTTTGGTATCGTACAGACCACAGGTGATCTTATCCATATGGTTCTGTTCTCTACGGCATTTTCCTTTGCGGTTATCACGGTTCCTGGCGGTGGACTCGTTATGCTGGCGATCATTTTGCAGGCCTGTGGCCTTCCGGCAGCTGGTATGGTCATCATTTCCGCAGCAGACTTTATTCTTGGACCGATCCGTACTGTCAACAATAATATTGATGATATGATGGTCGCTATGGTTGTCTCGAAAGTGGATGGTGAGTTTTCGAAGGGGATCTATGACGGAACAAAAGAATTCGATCCCTCGGTGGAATCCTATAAATAAGGCAGGCTGATTCTTTTCGGAATCGCCGCCGTGACAGGTGCTGCGCGAAAAATGTTGTAGCACCTGTTATGCTGAGATATTTTGAAAAGGAGCATTTTATGAAATTACCACATATCCATATTATTGCAACAGGCGGAACAATAGCGGCGCATGAAAAGAGCGCAATGCAGACCACTGGTTACAGCGCGAATGATTTGCTGTTGGCCAACGAACTGATACGCTCCATCAAAGGAATTGAAGCTCATGCAGAGATTACGGCAGAGAACATTTTTTCATTGGCGTCGTCAGCAATGGATGAAGCGCATCTGTTGCAGCTGGCCCGGCGTGTAAACGAAGTGCTGGCTGATCCGACAGTTGACGGCCTTGTGATCACGCATGGAACGGATACGCTTGAGGAAACAGCTTTTTTCCTTTATCTTACGGTTAAAAGTTCTAAACCGGTGGTTATAACAGGATCTATGCTTCCAGCTTCCGCACACAGTGCGGATGGTCCGGGTAATCTGATCAATGCGATTTGTACCGCGGCCAGCAGGGAGGCCTGGGAAAAGGGCGTTATGGTATGCATGTGCAATCGCCTGCTTTCTGCAAGGGATGTTGCAAAAACATCCACGTATCGGTTGGACACATTCAAATGTCTGGAATATGGCACTCTGGGACATGTCATCGGAGCGGACGTCCGCTTCTATTATGCACCGGTTCGCCCGCACGGAAGCCAGTCTCAATTTGATGTTCAGGCTCTCACGGAGCTACCTCGCGTTGAGATTATTATGACGCATGAGAACTGCTCTGAGCTGTTGCTGAAGAATGTAGTGGAAAGTGGCTGTGATGGCATCGTGGTTGCCGGAATGGGTTCGGGAGCTATCCCGCCGCGCATGCGGGAGTATTATAAGGCATTGGAGAAAAAGCCTTTCCTTGTGAGGGCCAGCCGCGTTTATTCTGGTTATGTTGCAGCCCATAGCGCCACACCAGATCAGGAATATGGTACGATCTGTGCAGGCGACTTTACTCCGATCAAGGCAAGATTACTGCTTCAGCTTGCTTTGACGGTAACTTCTGATCTGGATGAGATTCGCGGTATTTTTCAGAAGTATTAATAAAACTGTGCCGGACAGGCAGGTGAAGGAGGTATCTATGCAATATCAGGAACGATGGGAGCGTAAGATCAGGGAATTCATGGATACATATGGGATCGCTGGTCTGGCTGTAGCAGTTTCTGATCGCGAAAAGATCTTATGGCACAACGCTTACGGTGTGACAAGCGTTGAAAAGCCTTGGGATAAAGTCACGACGCAGACACTGTTCCGTATTGCGTCCTGCACGAAGATTACGCTTGGTATCCTGGTAATGCGTCTGGTGGAAGAAGGCAGACTTGATCTGGATGCACCGATCATCCAATATGTACCCTGGCTTCAATTCCGGGATAACTCAACACGTGATCGGATTACGATCCGCAGATTGTTGAGTCATTCTGCAGGACTTCCTTCGGAATATACACCGGACGGTCCGCACGACGAGGATAAACTGGAGGAAGTGCTGAAAGAAGGACTGAGCACACTTGAGCCAGTTACCAGACCGGAGGATCAACTTTATTACTATTCCAACTGGGGCATTCGGTTGGTAGCGTACGCGGTGCAGAGCATTATGGGGAAACCCTTTACGCAGTTGGAAAAGGAGTATATTCTTCAGCCGCTTGGTATGGATCATACGACCTTTACGCTGTGTGAGGCGGCGACCTTTTCTCTCGCTGTGCCGCACAGAGCTGGCCCGGAAGTGCTGCACTATATTCCGGTGAATGCAACGAGACATGCGGTCGGCGGCCTGTTCTCGACTGTGGATGACATGGCGAAGTTGGCCAGACTCCTGCTCAACGACGGAGCACCTCTGATCAGCCCGGCTTCCATGCGGGAAATGATGACGCCTCAGACAAGTCTGTATCTGAATTATCGGAATGAATACGGTATCACCATGCGCCTGAAGCAGTATAAAACAATTGCGCTGGCCGGACATGACGGACAATCTCCGCCCTATTTTGCGTCGATCTGGACTGTTCCAGAGCGTGGCTTTGCTGTTACGCTGACGCTAAATACGGATGGTGGCGATATACTGAGTACAAATTTGATCCCGGAGTTGATTCTGGATGATCTGTGTGCCCTGCCGAAGAGTGTTGAACTCTGGGAGAGTGGCAGGTATTGTCCAGAGAGGGAACGGCTTCATGAGGGGACATATCTTGGAGATGCAAATGGTTTGTTCAGCCTGCAAATGATAGATGGCAAACCTGTTTTAAGAGATAAAGATGGCGAACATCTGCTTTATCCCCATAGCCGCAGCGGTGTTTATTATTATACGGCAGGAACGCAGAGAGTTTGCGTAGGTCTGCCGGCGGTCAACGGGGGTTCTGCAGATCACCTGATGTTACAGTCTTTGTTGTGCAGACGGGTCGATGCCCAGCCTCTTCCCGCGAATACGGATCTGCGTGAATATGAGGGTGCATATGGTACTGTGCTGGAACGCTATATTGTCAGGTGTTCCGAAAGTGGCTTAAGCATAGAGAAAAATGGAGGTACGCATGCCTGCGTATATGTTTTTGGTGATACTTTTGCCTGCGATCTGGGCGCAGTGATTTTTATCCGAATGCATCAGAAGATCGTGGGGGTTCGCGTCGGCAGTTCGACAACACATAACAAAAGATGACTACAATGTCTTTCCACATTGTAGTATATGTGTATAATGTCTGAAAAAGGGAGATATAAAATATGGCATTAAGCAAGAAAATGATGGATTATGTATGCAATACAGCTCAGGAGGCCATGGAGCTTTTGACGACACTGGCAAAGATTCCCGCGCCCTCTAATCACGAGGAGAAGCGTGCGGAATTCTGCCGGGACTGGTTTCTTAAGGCAGGCGCAAAGGACGTCTATATAGACGATGCCCTGAATGTGGTTTGTAAGCTTGGGGAATGTAACGACGAGGTAGATGTATTTATGGCGCACAGTGATGTCGTATTTCCGGATCTGGAAGAGCTGCCCCTGAGTGTTACGGAAGAGCGCATCTGCTGTCCGGGTATCGGAGACAATACGACGAGCATCATTGCGTTGCTGATGGCGGCTCGGTATGCTATCAGCGAACAGCTCCAGCCCCGAAGAAGCGGGCTCCTGATTGTTATTAATTCTGGCGAGGAGGGGCTGGGCAATCTGAAGGGAAGCCGTAAGATCATGGAGGACTACGGCGATCGGATTCATCATTTCTATACGATTGATGGGTGGAATGGGAAAATGATAAATATCGCCGTTGGATCAAGACGCTTCCGGGTTACGATAGAAACGGAAGGAGGCCATTCTTACAATGCTTTCGGAAATCGGAACGCCATAGCTTATATGGCCTCTATGATAGACGCGCTGTATACAATTAAGCCGCCAACTGGAACGAGTTATAATGTAGGAGTGATCCAGGGAGGAACCTCAGTAAACACCATTGCGCAGAAGGCAGAGATGCTTTATGAGTTCCGTTCCGATCGAATGGACGCCATGGAGCAGATGCAGGCACATTTCGATGCATGCGTGTCTTTCTATCGGCAGAAAGGTGTCAGAATAGAGGTCGAGGTGCTGGGCGAGCGTCCCTGTACTGGTGATGTGGATGCGGTGGAGCAGCAGAAAATGATGGATAAGGCAAATCAGGCTTATCAGGATTATTTTGGCTGTGAGGCGCAGTTCGGTAGCGGCTCAACAGACTGTAATATTCCTCTGTCCCGTGGTATCCCATCTCTGTGCCTTGCCTGCTATAATGGCGAAGGCGCACATTCCAGAGAAGAATATGTTCTAATTGACAGCCTGCTTCCCGGAAGAAAGTTGGTTATGGATATTATGATGAGTTACTTCGCGTAAGGGTGGAGTAATGTTAGTGTGAAACTGGAAGGAAGGAAAGTATTATGTCAAAGACGACAATCATTGCGACTGGCGATTCATTCATGACACGGAGACTGCCGGAGAACGGTTACGAGGGATTTGACCAGATCCGGGAGATCCTTTCTCGTTACGAAGTCCGTTTCAACAATCTGGAGATAACGACCCATAATCAGGAAGGCGTTCCCTCAGCTTTTTCCGGTGGAACATGGGCAATGGCTGAGCCGGAAATACTGGACGATTTGAAAAAATTCGGTTTTAATTTGTACAATACCGCAAATAATCATTCGCTGGATTACAGTCATGGTGGATTGCTTGCAACCATCCGTCATCTTCGGGAACGGGATATGCTCTATGCCGGAACCGGGAAAAATATGGCAGATGCCAGTTCTGCTGTCTATGTGGAAACTGCAGATGCACGGGTTGCTATGCTTGGTGTATGTTCTACTTTTCATGATTCAGATATGGCAGGTAATCAGAGTATCGAGTTAAGTGGACGTCCCGGCCTCAACGGCCTGCGTTTTCAGAAAACTGTCCATGTTGAAAAGTCATATTATAATATGCTTGCCCAACTCAGTAAGGAGACACACCTGAACGCGAACTATGAGAGAAATGTTCAGAACGGCTATGCCCGTCCTATGCCGGAGGGTAAGCTGTATTTTGACGGTATGTATTTTCAACTGGATGAACGCAATTATATCACCACGGAGCCGAATGATAAGGATATGGCGCGCATTTGCAGTGCTATTCAGGAGGCGCGCCGTCAGGCAGATTATGTGCTTGTCAGCGTGCATTCCCATGAATTCGCAGGTACAGATCCGACAGAACCGGCTGATTTTTTAAAGAGCTTTTCACACCAGTGCATTGATGCCGGTGCGGATGCGATTATAGGACATGGTCCGCATGAATTGCGTGGTATCGAGATATATAGGAATAAACCAATTTTTTACAGCTTGGGTAATTTTATCTTTGAGACCGATACAGTTCGTGTACAGCCTGCGGACGCCTACGAAAATGTGAATATGCCCAATACCACAACAGTCGGCGCATACATCAGCATGCGTAATCATGACGGCACTACAGGTTACATCGTGCAGGAAAATATCTGGCGTTCTGTAATGGCCGGGTTTACAGTTGAGGACGGAGGGTTCCGGCAGATTCGCCTGTATCCTATTGATCTACATATGAAAAAGCCGCGTAGCAGGATCGGTGTTCCCAGTATTGCGGGCAATGACGATGTCTTAGAATATCTTGCAGAATTGTCACGTCCACTAGGTACAGAGATACGAATAAACAATCATATAGGCATAATTGAGTTTTGAACGATAGTCCTGAGACTTAAAACTCTCAGGACTATTTTTCTGCCCTCCCGCATAAAATAACCGTGTTCGGAGAAAATAATTTCCAAATAAGAAAGCAAAAAAGGAACACGGAGGTGCGGACATACATGAATACGATTGTAGGAAAACAGAGCATCTGCTTCCAGCGGCCGCCGCAGATCGTGAGCGCGGCCAGTGTGGTGGGAAAGAAGGAGAGCGAGGGGCCGCTGGGGGCTCTTTTTGATGAGGCGGAGCCGGATCCGATGGCGGGACAGGCTACCTGGGAGGAGGCCGAGAGCGCGCTGCAGAAGCGGGCGGCGCAGCTGGCAATGCGGAAAGCGGCGGAGCTGCCGGGACCGGGCGTGCCGCCGGTGCGGTATCTTTTTTCCGGGGATCTGTTGGGACAGCTCATTGCCACCTCTTTCGGCGTGATGGATCTGAAGCTGCCTTTGTTCGGTCTGTACGGGGCCTGCTCGACCATAGGGGAGGCGCTGATGCTGGGAGCCATGACCGTACAGGGCGGTTATTCTGAGGCCGTTCTGGCGCTGACCTCCAGCCACTTCGGCAGTGCGGAGAAGCAGTTTCGGTTTCCGCTTGGGTACGGCGGTCAGCGTCCCTTATCGGCTACCTGGACCGTCACCGGCAGCGGAGCCTTTGTACTGTCCGGGAGTGGCGGACACGCGAAAATTACCGGAGCCACGCCGGGCAAGGTCATCGACTACGGCGTGAAAGATTCCATGAACATGGGAGCCTGCATGGCTCCGGCGGCCTGCGATACCATCTGTGCGCATCTTGCGGACTTCGGGCGGAAGCCGGAGGACTACGATGCCATCGTAACCGGTGATCTGGGAAATGTGGGGCGGAAGATTCTGATTGATTTGACGGCTGAGCGGGGGTACGATATTTCCGCCCGGCATCAGGATTGCGGAATACTGATCTTCGACCCGGAGAAACAGGATACACATTCCGGCGGCAGCGGCTGTGCCTGCTCTGCTGTGACGCTGGCGGCGTATCTGCTGCCTAAGATTGAGCGCGGGGAATGGAAACGGATGCTTTTCGTGCCTACGGGCGCACTGTTATCGACGGTAAGCTTTAATGAGGGTCAGAGTGTACCGGGCATCGCGCATGCGATTGTGATAGAACATTGCTAAAAAGGAGAGAAACATTATGGACTACGTAAAAGCATTCCTCATTGGCGGTCTCATCTGCGCCCTGATCCAGATCCTGATGGAGAAGACGAAAATGATGCCGGGACGGATCATGGTATTGTTGGTCTGCACCGGCGCAGTACTGGGCGCTGTCGGTATCTACGAACCCTTCCAGAAGTTCGCGGGCGCGGGTGCTTCTGTCCCTCTGCCGGGCTTCGGCAATGTCCTCTGGAAGGGCGTCAAAGAGGCGGTAGACGCAGACGGATTCTTAGGAATCTTTAAGGGCGGCTTCAAAGCCAGCGCTGTGGGTATCAGCGCGGCCCTGGTATTCGGCTACCTGGCCAGTCTGATCTTTCAGCCGAAGATGAAGAAATGAAAGGGAAAGGGAAATAAACGTAATTTCTTGCCTTTTTCTGCGCAAACTGCTATACTTGTGATATTTGCAGTAAGAAAATCAGTATATGCAGTATTCTTAATAAGAGAAAGCACAGAAAGGGGCAGCCCAGGTGAAAAAGATAGCGGTTGTGACAGACAGCAACAGTGGCATTACGCAGGAAGAAGCACAGAAGATGGGAATCCATGTGCTGCCGATGCCTTTTACAATTGATGGAAATGAATATTTTGAAGGAATCAATCTGACACAGGAAGAGTTTTACGAGAAGCTGAAAGGAGATGCGGATATCGCCACCTCCCAGCCGTCTCCCCACGCGATCCTGAAGCTTTGGGACGAGCTTCTAAAGGAATATGACGAGATCGTACAGATTCCCATGTCCAGCGGCCTGTCAGGCTCCTGCCAGACAGCGGCAGCGCTGGCGGCGGATTATGAAGACAGAGTATTTGTAGTCAATAACCACCGGATTTCTGTTACCCAGAGACGTTCCGTGGACACAGCCCTTGCCATGGTGAAGGATGGAAAAAGCGGTCAGGAGATCAAAGATTTCCTGGAAGAAACCGGAAAGAATTCCAGCATCTACATCACCGTAGCCACCTTAAAATACCTGAAAAAAGGCGGCCGTCTGACCCCGGCAGTAGCGGCTATCGGGACCATGCTCCGTCTGAAGCCGGTGCTGACCATCCAGGGCGAGAAGCTGGACAGCTGCGCCAAGGCCCGCACCATGCACCAGGCCAAGCAGCTGATGATTGATCATATCCGGGAGGACATTGAGACCCGTTTCGGCGGCGTGGCGGCCCATAAGGTTCACATGGATATCGCGCACACCAACAACGAGGTCGAGGCCCTGAAATTCCGCGACGAGGTCGAGGCGGCATTTCAGGGATATCAGGTCGGTTTTATAGACCCGCTGTCCTTAAGCGTATCCTGCCACATCGGCGACGGCGCGCTGGCGCTGGCTATTACAGAAATTACAGAATAAAAGTATGTTACACCCGGAGAAATGGCGAATTTCTCCGGGTGTTTTGCTTTGACAAGCATACAGCCCTGTGATACACTAAAGTTTGAGAATGTGCGGAAATAACTGAGGTGAATATCGTTGGATAAATATGAATTTCAGATAAAGACAGAACAGCTGGAAAAGCAGCTGGACAGGAAAAATTATGAGACGGCGGCGAAGATTGCGGACTCCATCGACTGGAGAAAGGTCCGCAATGTGGGCCTTTTGATGGAAGTGGCGGAAGCCTACGAGGGCTGCGGACGTTTTGAGGACTGCTATGAGATTTTGAATATTGCCTATGACTGCGCGCCCATTGGTCGTATGATTGTATACAAGATGGCGGAGATTGCGGTCAGGATGGAAGATTACAATGAGGCGGTGGAGCTTTACAAGGAGTTCGTGAAGATTGCGCCCCATGATCTGGGCAGATATGTGCTGAAGTATAAGATTTACAAGGGCAGAGGCGCGGCGCTGGAGGATCAGATCGCGATTCTGGAGGAGTATAAGAGCCGGGAATATCAGGAGCAGTGGGCTTACGAGCTGGCGGAGCTTTATTATCAGGACGGTCAGCTTTCCAAGTGTGTGGAGGAGTGCGACGACCTGATTCTGTGGTTCAGCGAGGGCGAGTATGTGCGCAAGGCCATGGAGCTGAAGAGGAAGATTCAGCCGCTGACTGCTTCCCAGGAGGAAAAGTACCGCCAGATGGTGGGCGAGGAGCGCGCCCGATCCATCGAGATCAAGACGGTCAATATGGAGGACAGGTTCAATACCGTGAACCTGCAGGCGGCGCTGGCAGCAGGCGTGCAGGATTATATCGAGGAAGAGAAGCATCAGGAGGAGCAGGCGGAGGAGCTGACGCCGGAGGAGCCGAAAGCGGAAGCACCGCGGGCAGACGCGGTTCCGGAAGAAGCTCCGGAGGTGAGGGAGGCACAGCAGTTTGAGGATCTGGATCCGGATAAGCTTCTGCGGGAGAAGAAAGAGCCTTCAGAGCCTGTCAGGCCTTCGGGATTTCTGGGACAGACGGATACCGGACAGATTACCTTCGATCCGGATGAAAGCGTTGTAGAAAAGCAGATTACTGGTCAGATGAGCATCAAGGATGTGCTGAACACCTGGGAGGAGAAGAAACGGGAGACCGAGGCGGCCATCGCCGAGGCAGCGAAACGTGATGAAGCACGGAAAAAAGAGCGGGAGCGCCTGCGTGCCACCGGACAGCTTCCGGATTTGAATATCGAAGTAAAGCAGACTGTGCCGGAAGAGGTACTACGTCTGATTGAGGAGATCGAGGGGCGGTATCCCTATAAGGTGCATGTGGATCCCATTGAGCGGAGCGCCGCGCCGCGGCAGACTGTGCCGGAAGCAAAGGCAGCAGCGGAGCCAAAGCCGGAAGTAACCGTTGTGGAGAAAGCTGAGCCGGAGAAACCGGTGGAAACGGAAAAAGAGCCGCAGGAGATTCTGGAGATTCTGGAGGCACCGTCAGAAGCTGAAACTGAGGAGAAATCCGAGGGATCTGTCGAGACAGTGAAAGAGCCGCAGGAGATCCTGGAGATTCTGGAAGCGCCGTCAGAGGCGGATACAAAAAATGAGCAGACGAGAACAATAGCAGAAGCCCCCATGACTGAAACAGAGGAGACAGAGCCGGAACCGGTAGAAGCTGAGTCCGTCTCCCCCATGCTGGATGACCTGGAAAAGGATCTGGAAGAGACCGTAGCGACCCTGCCTTCCGGCCAGCTTTCTGAGGAGCAGAAGAAGCTGTTCGCATACTTCACCTCTGTGCGGGGCATGAACCAGCAGCTGGCAGCCCTCCTGGAAGAGGATCGGATGCGGAAAGAACGCAGGGACGATTCTCTGCTTGGCAATATCGTTATTACCGGTGAGAGTGGTAACGGCAAGACCACGTTGGCAGCCGATATCGTAAAGGCCCTGCAGAAGCAGCGCCGCATTAAGGGCGCGAAGATGGCCAAGGTTCCGGCTGACAATCTGAACGGCAAGAATGTATCCGGCGTCATCCAGAAGCTGGGCGGCGGAGCATTGCTGATCGAAAAGGCAGGCGCGCTGAAGACCGAGACAGCTGTACAGCTGTCCCATGCCATGACCCGCAGGACCGGCGGTCTTCTGGTTATTCTGGAGGATGAAAAAGATGAGATCCGTAAGCTGTTCATCCGCTGCGAGAGCCTGGGCGCCAAGTTCACCCGCACCATTGACATTCCGGTATTTACCAACAAAGAGCTGGTAGCCTTTGGCGAGTCCTACGCGCTGGAGCAGGAATGCGTTCTGGACGAGATGGCCGTGCTGGCCCTCTACAACCGGATTGGCAACAATCAGACCAGCGATCATCTGGTCAACGTGGCCGAGGTAAAGGAGATGGTAGACGAAGCCATTGACCGGGGTGGTAAGAAAGGACTTTTTGGCAAGGTGAAGAAGAGCAGACTGGATGAGTTTGGTCATACCATTTTGTTGGAAAAGGATTTTGAGATTTAAAATGAGACATACAAATGATTTGGGAAAGGATCCGATATTCCCACTGGTGCTGCGGCTTGCGATTCCCACCATGCTGGCACAGTTTGTAAGCGTCCTGTATTCCATCGTGGATCGAATGTACATCGGCGCAGGCGTGGGAAGTCTGGCATTGGCCGGAGTGGGCGTGTGTGCGCCCATTGTCACCCTGCTGTCTTCCTTTGCTTCTCTGATTGGCCTTGGCGGATCGCCGATTATGGCCATGCGGATGGGAGCCGGGGACGAGCGGGAAGCACAGAAGATATTGAATAACAGCTTTTTTATGCTTCTGGTGACGTCGGTGATTCTGACCCTTGGATTTCTGGCTTCGAAGGAGAAGCTTCTGATGTGGTTTGGCGCGAGTCAGGCCACATTTGCTTATGCGAACACCTATGTGACCATCTATACGTTGGGAACCGTATTTGCGTTGTTATCCACGGGCATGAACAGCTTTCTGATAGCCCAGGGCTTTTCAGGACTTGGCATGGTGACGGTCATGCTGGGCGCAGTGTTGAATATTATTCTGGATCCCATTTTTATTTTCGGCTTCCATATGGGCGTAGCCGGAGCGGCTGCTGCGACAGTTTTGTCTCAGCTTGCTTCCGCCGTCTTTGTGCTGGTGAGCCTGCGGGGAAAAAGAATGCCCATAAGACTTGGCTGGGGCGGCTTTGCCAAACAAACGATGCGGAAAATCATAAGCTTCGGATTTTCTCCGTTTTTGATTATCGCCAGCGACAGTATCCTGCTGATTGTGCTGAACACAGTGCTGCAGCGCTATGGAGGTCCGGGCGAGGGGGATATTCTGGTCACCTGCGCCACCATCGTGCAGAGTTATCTATTGTTGATTACTATGCCCATGAGCGGCATTACCCTGGGCAGTCAGCCGGTGGTCAGCTTTAATTATGGCAGGGGTGATGCGGGACGGATTCGAAAAGCCATTTGGTGCATCACCGGACTTTGCGTGATTTTCTGCAGTCTGATGATGGTATTTACGTACACGCTGTCGCCGCTCTATGTGAGCATGTTTACGAAAGACGCGGAAATCAAGCTGCGATCTGTACGGTACATCAAAGTATTTACCGCCATGATTGTGCCGCTGGCTGTGCAGTATCCGCTGGTGGACGAGACTACGGCGCTGGGGCACGTGAAGCGGGCACTGTTCTGCTCCGCTTTCCGAAAACTGATTTATTTCTCCTGCCTGATACTGCTTCCGATGCTGGTGAGCGCGGAAGCGGCGTTCCTGTCAGAGCCGGCTGCGGATGTGATAGCCGCGACGATGACGACGGTTCTGTTTTTGAAGACATTTCCGGGGATAGTGCGGGAGACGGAAGCGATGGAGAAAGCAAAAGAGAAGAAAGGGCAGATATAAAAGTACCGCCAGTCTGTAGAGGGCTGGCGGTATCGTATTTTCAGATATTCAGCGTTCAGGAGAAAGAGTTATGTCAATGGAACACTTTTGTTGTCAGAACTATTTTCAAAAAACAGTCAGGCGATGATCTCCAGCTCCACCTGGGGCAGAAGCTCCTTCACATCGGCCTCCCGGGCAAGCAGGGTACCCTCCTGCCGTACAGAGCCGGCCGCGCAGGCCATGGCGTAGCGGAGCATATCGGCGGTGTCCAGGCGCTTCCGGAGAGCATAGCACATACCGGCCACCATGGAATCGCCGGCGCCGGTCAGGCCCTTGGCCTCCACAGGAATGGCTTTCGCCCGGTAGGTGTGCTCCTGATCCAGCAATAGCGCGCCGTCGGCGCCCATGGAAATGCAGACATAGGGGATGCCCCCATCTACGATTTGGCGGGCAACCTCGAGGGGACCCTTGCCGGATTTCAGTTCGTTCTTGAAGGCCTGCTCAAATTCCTTACTGTTGGGCTTAATCAGGAAGGGCTTTTCTTCCAGTCCCAGCCGGAACGGTTCACCGGTGGTGTCCAGCACAGTCTTGACATCTTTTTTGTGGGCCAGGTGGATGAGGCGCTGATAGATATTGGCGGGGACGCCGGGCGGCACGCTGCCGCTTAACACCAGAATATGTGTGTGATCCAGTCGCACATCAATTTCGTCCACCAGCTTTTCGATGGCAGCGAAGGAGACGTTAGGTCCGGCCTCATTGACCTCAGTCATGATGTGGTTGGACTGGTCAAAAAGCTTGATATTCGTTCGGATAGCGCCCTCTGAACGGACAAAATAGTATTGCAGGCCCCGGGCTGTCATGGCATGTTCCAGAGTATTGCCGCTTTCACGGAAGTTCAGTCCCATGCACATGGTTTCTTCTTTCAGGTTATTCAGCACGGTGCTCACATTCAGTCCTTTTCCGGACAGGTCTACGCGGGTATTCTTCACCCGGTTGTAAGCGCCGATTTCCAGATTATCCAGATAAATGGTTTTGTCGATGCAGGGATTCAAAGTTACAGATAATACCATAAATAAATACCTAACTATCCTTTCTTACAGATGATTCACGTCTCTCCCTCTGTCTTTCATTATAGAAAATACAGAAAAGAAAGTCAATGTTGATGGAAAATTCTGAAATATAAAAAAGAAAGGAAAAGATTGGCGGAAACCTTGACGCTTTATACCGCTCGGTATATAATGGAAATAGAAACAGAACCGACGGAAATTCTGGTATCTCGGAAGAGCCTGGAAAGGGGATTCTTACCGGAGGGACACACATATGGACAACAGGGAAACCATTCTTGAGACAGCGCTGGATTTATTTTATACCAGGGGCTACGACGCAGTGGGCGTCCAGGAGATCGCGGAGCGATCCGGCGTGACGAAGCCGACGCTGTACTATTATTTTAAAAGTAAATACGGTCTTCTGGAACAGCTGCTGACGAGCCGGAGCGAGGCCTTCGCGGCGGAGCTTCGTGAGGCGTGCGCTTACCGCGGCGACCTGAAGAATACCCTGTGCGCGGCGGCCCGGACGGCGGCGGCCTTTGTGGCGCGGGAACCGAAGTTTTCGGCGCTTTTCGTGGCGCTCTACCATTCGGCAAAGGGAAATGACGCTTATAAGGCCGTGCGCCCCCTGGTGTTCCGCCTGCAGCGGCAGATTGAAGAGATTTTCATCGACGCCTCAGCGGACTTGGGCAATATGCACGGGCGGCAGCGGCAGTTTTCCCTCGGCTTCATCGGCCTGGTTCTGTATTACATCGTCATGAAGCAGGAGACCAGTAAGCGTGAAGACGTACAGATCACCGAGGCGGAGATTGAGGCGCTGGTGCACCAGTTCATGCATGGTATTTATTCATAACGGATAAAAAAAGACTTACAAAGGGAGGCAGAAAAAGATGGCCAAATGGTATGAAGAAGCCATTTTTTATCATATTTATCCGCTGGGACTTCTGGGCGCGCCCAAGACCCACACGGAGGACGGCGTGACCCACCGGCTGCGGGAGCTGGACGACTGGGTGCGGCACATGAAGGAGTGCGGATTCACGGCGACCTATATCGGACCTCTGTTCGAATCCACCAGCCACGGTTACGATACAAGGGATTATAAGCAGGTGGACAGCCGCCTGGGCGACAATGAGGATTTTAAGCATTTCGTAAAGCTTTGCCATGAAAATGGCATCCGGGTGGTGGTAGACGGCGTCTTTAATCACACCGGCCGCGAATTTTTCGCATTCCGGGATATTCAGAAAAACCGGGAGAATTCCCCGTACCGTTGCTGGTATCAGGACGTGAGCTTTGAGGGCAATACCCATTACAACGACGGCTTTTACTACAAGGCATGGCACAACTGCTTCGAACTGGCGAACCTGAATCTCTGGGATCGGGGCGTGAAGGATTACCTTCTGGATGTGGTGCGGTTCTGGATTGACGAATTCGATATCGACGGTATCCGCCTGGACTGTGCAGACTGCCTGCAGTTTGATTTCATGAAGGAGCTGCGTTGGGTGACCGGTCAGAAAAAGGAGGATTTCTGGCTCATGGGCGAGGTGATTCACGGAGATTACGCCCGGTGGGTCAACGATGAGACGCTTCATTCGGTGACCAATTATGAGCTGTGGAAGGGTCTGTATTCCGGCCACAATGATCATAATTATTTCGAAATCGCCCATACCATAAGACGGCAGTTCGACGCGAACGGCGGCATTTACAAGGGATGCAGACTCTATTCCTTTGTAGAGAACCACGACGTAGATCGTATCGTCAATAAGTTAAAGGAAAAGGGCTTTTTACAGTCAGTATACACGTTACTGTACACACTGCCCGGTATCCCATCCGTCTACTACGGCGGCGAGTGGGGCGTGGAAGGCCGAAAAGAGGGAGCCTGCGACGATGGTCTGCGGCCCCACCTGGTACTCTCTGAGATGGAGGCCAATCCGCCGATTCCGGAGCTAAAAGGATTGTTATGTAAACTGGGTGCCATCCGTCAGGCGAATCCGGCACTGACCGACGGCGTGTATCGGGAGCTGCTTCTGACGAACAGGCAGTACGCATTTGCCAGAATCCTGGGAAATGAGGCTGTAATCACAGCAGTGAACAACGATGCGAACCCGGTCCACATGGAAATCAACTGCCCGGTGTCCGCATCAGGCGCACAGGAAGCACTGACCGGTACGGGCGCAGAGCTCCGGGACGGCAGGATTATCTGGGAAATGCCCGCGTATGGCAGTGCAATATTTGTAATTTGTTAAATCAGCCTGAAGCATTTACTGCTGAAGGCGTGAGAAAGTGATTCCGTTATTTATAGTTAAATAGGGGTGAGATTATGAAGGGTAAGAGAACACGGGCGGACGCCAAGGTAAGAGAGGCAGAAAAGGCGGCGAAGAGAGCCGCACAGGGAAATAAACCGAAGAAAATAGCTGCAGTAAAGGCAACAGAAACCGGGACAGCAACGGCACAGAAGCCGGAGGTATCCTGCTTCATCAGCGATTTTGACCAGTATCTGTTCGGACAGGGCAATCACTATGATATTTTCCGGAAGCTGGGCGCGCATCTGACGGAGCATGAGGGACAGAAGGGCGTGCATTTCGCAGTCTGGGCGCCCCATGCGGTGGCAGTACACGTCATCGGCGAATTCAACGGCTGGAATGAGACAAGCCATCCCATGAGCCGGCTGGATCCATTAGGAATCTGGGAGGTGTTCGTGCCGGGCGTACAGCTTGGCTGCCTCTATAAATATCTGATTGAGGCGCAGGATCACAGTCTGCTTTACAAGGCGGATCCGTACGCAACCGAGGCGGAGATGCGTCCGGGAACCGCGTCCAAAGTATCCGATATCTCGGATTTCCGTTGGTCGGACAAGGACTGGATGGAGAAGCGGAAAAAGAAGGATCCGAAGGAAGAACCCATGGCCATCTATGAAGTGCATCCGGGCTCCTGGAAGAAGCATCCCCATGGTCCCGATGAGGACGGGTATTATAACTATCGGGAGCTGGCACACGCGCTGGCGGATTATGTCCATGAGATGGGTTATACCCATGTGGAGCTGATGGGTATTGCGGAGCACCCCTTTGACGGCTCCTGGGGCTATCAGGTGACCGGTTATTATGCGCCCACCTCCCGCCATGGCAGCCCGAAGGATTTCATGTATCTGATCAATTACCTGCATCAGAAGAAGATTGGCGTCATCCTGGATTGGGTTCCGGCCCATTTTCCCAAGGACGCCCATGGTCTGGCGGACTTCGACGGCCAGCCGTTGTATGAGTATCCGGATCCCAGAAAGGGCGAGCATCCCGACTGGGGCACCAAGGTATTTAACTACGAGATGAACGAAGTGAAGAACTTCCTGATTGCCAATGCCCTGTACTGGGTCGAGGAGTTCCATGTGGATGGACTGCGCGTGGACGCGGTGGCTTCCATGCTGTACCTGGATTACGGCAGAGAGTCCGGCCAGTGGATTCCGAATAAGTTCGGCGGCAATAAGAACCTGGAGGCCATCGAGTTCTTCAAGCATCTGAATTCCGTGCTGCTGGGCCGCAACCCGGGCGCGGTGACTATCGCCGAGGAGTCTACGGCATGGCCCATGGTGACGGGCAGCCCCGAGGAAGATGGCCTGGGCTTCTCCTTCAAATGGAATATGGGTTGGATGAACGATTTCCTGGAATATATGAAGCTGGACCCTTATTTCCGGAAGGGTGCGCATAATATGATGACCTTTGCCATGACCTATGCCTACAGCGAGAATTATATTCTGGTGCTGTCCCATGACGAGGTGGTGCATCTGAAGCGCTCTATGATCAATAAGATGCCGGGCGAGTACGAGGAAAAATTCGCAAACCTGAAGGCGGCTTACGCGTTCATGCTGGGCCACCCGGGCAAGAAGCTGCTGTTCATGGGGCAGGAATTCGCCCAGCTTCAGGAGTGGAGCGAGGCCAGGGAGCTTGACTGGTATCTGCTGGAGCAGGACCAGCACCGGGAGCTTCAGGCCTTTGTGAAGGCGCTGCTGCATCTCTACCAGAAGCATCCGGCTCTCTACGAGCTGGATACCCATCCCGATGGCTTCCAGTGGATCAATGCCAACGACGGCTACCGCAGTATCTTCTCCTTCATGCGCTTCGACAAGGCGCGGAAGAAGAATCTGCTCTTTGTCTGCAACTTCACGCCGGTGGAGCGCCCCGATTACCGGGTGGGTGTGCCGAAAAAGAAGCAGTACAAGCTGGTTCTGGACAGCGACGCGGCAGAGTTTGGAGGCAGCGGCGTAGAGAAGCCGACCGTCTACAAGGCCGAGGTCGGCGAGTGCGACGGTCAGCCCTATTCGATCGCCTATCCGCTGCCGGGGTATGGAGTGGCTGTGTTTGAGTTTTAAATTGGAATGAAATATTGGAAAGGCTGCTGCGGACAGATTTAAGAGGATCTGTCTGCAGCAGCCTTTTATGGAATAGGAAATTCCGATAGAATTCCCTATTCCATAAAAGCAAGCAGAGTTTGCAAAGATGCACACTCTTTTTTTAGAATAAATGATTTACATAATTCATTATTATTCTTCGGACGGGAACTTCGCCTTCTCTAGCGCCCGCTCCACGGCTCCGAGGATTACCTGGGAGGTGTACTGGGTTTCTTCGGAGTAGTCCAGACCGTCCATGGACTGGGTTTCACAAATCTGGTCCGCCAGGTTGTCGAGGGCGGGCTGCATCAGAGGGTACATGGTTTCGATGGTTTCGTCTAGGTTGTTGAAGGCGATGGCTTCGATGCGGGTCTCGCTTACGGTGACGGCTACGTCTACGGCGTTGCCTCCCAGGGTGATGGAGGAGGTGTAGACGCCCGGGATATAAGCAGCATCAGCAGAGGTGCTGCTTTTTTGATCCTTCGGCGCGAACATATACACCAGTAGCAGAATCAGCAGGATTCCAAGGGCCACAAAGATCCCGGTGTAGATCAGCTCTTTCATACGGAGTACGACGATTTTGGTTTTGGAACTCAAGGGAATGCCTCCTGCGGGGTCGATTGTTACAGAATATGCAGGAGGGAAGCGGGATATACGTATGATGTAGAAAGGCAGGGAGTGTGTATATTATCATGTGTGCAGCTTTTTAGCGGACGCTGTATGTTCCGCTGCGGACCATGCGTCCGCGGAGGACATACAGTGTCAGATAAACGATGCGCACAGATAAATACACACCCCCTGCCTTGTTATAGCATACAGGTTAGCGTTCTACCGCTCGATGAAACCTTCGCCCAGTACTTCCCGAACATCTGTCACGATAACAAAGGCGTTCGGGTCGCATTCTTTTGTCAGCTCTTTCAGGTAGACAATCTCCTTTTTTGCGACTACGCAAAAAAGCATGTTCTTGGCGTCGCCGGAGTACATGCCGGTGGCTGAGATGCCGGTGACGCCGCGATCCAGGTCGGCCATGAGGATCCGGGCCAGCTCATCCGGCCTTTCGGTGATGATGAAGGCGGCTTTGGAGAATTTCAGACCGTCTATCAGGCCGTCGGCGATGCGGGAAGTCAGATAGATGGCAATGATGGCGTAGAGGGCCATCTGGACGCCGAACAGGTACGCGCCGAACAGGACGATGAGGGTGTCCAGGATCCACATGATGGATGCTGTGCTATAGTGCCGAAGGAAGTGCTGAATCAGGGCGGCGATGAGATCAGTGCCGCCGGTGGTGGCCTGGGCTACGAAGACAAGGCCGATGCCGGCGCCCATGATGAGGCCGCCGTAGAGGGCTGACAGCAGCAGGTCGCCTTCGGCGATGGGGATGACCGGAAGGACGGACAGCCAGAATGACAGCATGACGGTGGCGAAGCCTGTCCGCAGCAGGTAGCGGAGGCCTTTGAGCTTCACAGCCAGCAGCATGAACGGCACGTTCAGGATCAGGTTGGTGACGGACAGCGGGACGCCGCCGGGCACCAGTTTTTCGGTGAGCTGGCGGATGATAATGGCCAGACCGGAGAAGCCACCGGTGATGAGGCTTGCCGGGTCGAAGACGGACGCTACGGCGAAGGCCATCAGGGCAGTTCCGATGGTGATGAGCAGAATGTCCCGCAATTTCATTTTTCTGGTTACAGTCATTTTTTTAATTCCCTTTCAATATGATCTTTCCACGATTCAAACTATCATAGGAAGTAAGAAAAAGCAAGGGGGAACTGCCGGATACTTCTTTGTGAACTATGCATAGGGGATTTCTGGGGGATTTTATGAAGGTAAATTGCGGAAATGCATAAAAATTTTGCATTTCCTCTTTTCAATTTTGTAGTTTTGCATTAATATATAGATTAGGTATTTAATGTTTTAGAGAAAACAGGGGTGTTTTTTTGTAAATTTTGCCAGATATGCGATGGGAGAAGGACTGGCGATATGCACAAATACAAAAACTATATGCAAAAAAGGAGCGGAGAGAGTTATGATTTCGAATCAGGTACTGCAGAATACGATTGACGGTCTCAAAGGAATTACCCGGATCGATCTTTGTGTGATTGATACCGAGGGTAAAGTTCTTGCGTCTACTTTTCCGGAGGCGGACGCTTATACAGGGTCTGTGCTTGCTTTCATTGATTCTCCGGCGGATAGCCAGGTGATTCAGGGCTTCCAGTTTTTTAAGATTTTTGACGATACGCAGTTGGAATATATTCTTCTGCTGAACGGCGGAAGTGAGGATGCGTATATGATTGGCAAGCTGGTGGTCTTCCAGATCCAGAATTTACTGGTTGCATATAAGGAGCGTTTCGATAAAGATAATTTTATCAAGAACCTGCTTCTGGACAATCTGCTTCTGGTGGATATCTACAACCGCGCCAAGAAGCTGCATATCCAGACTGAGGTGCGCAGAGCGGTCTTTATCATTGAGACGGGTCGGGAGAAGGATACGGCTTCCCTGGAAAATGTGCGGACACTGTTTGGCACCAAGTCCCATGATTTTATCACAGCTGTGGACGAGAAGAATATCATTGTGGTCAAGGAGCTGGCGGATAATGAGGGGTATCCGGAGCTGAACCGTACGGCCAGGGTGATCTGTGATCTGCTGAACAGCGAGGGCGACGAGCACGTTCATATCGCTTACGGCACCATTGTAAATGAAATTAAAGAAGTGTCCCGTTCCTACAAGGAAGCGCGGATGGCTCTTGACGTGGGCAAGATTTTCTTTGATGATAAGGATATTATTGCCTACAGTACGCTGGGTATCGGCCGTCTGATTTATCAGCTGCCGATTCCGCTGTGCAAGATGTTTATCCGGGAAATTTTTGATGGCAAGTCTCCCGATGATTTTGACGAGGAGACTCTGACCACCATCAATAAGTTTTTTGAGAACAGCCTGAATGTGTCTGAGACATCCAGACAGCTGTATATCCACCGCAATACACTGGTGTACAGGCTTGACAAGCTGCAGAAGAGTACGGGCCTTGACCTGCGGGTTTTTGAGGACGCGATTACCTTCAAGATCGCGTTGATGGTTGTAAAGTATATGAAGTACATGGAATCTATGGATTATTAAGCTTCGGCTGAGGAGTGAAAAAATGATTGACATGCAAAATGTGACAAAGTCCTATGCCACGGGCGTGCAGGCCTTAAACGGCGTGACGCTGCATATTGACAAGGGCGAATTTGTTTTTATCGTAGGAAACAGCGGTTCCGGTAAGTCTACGCTGATTAAGCTGCTTCTGAAGGAGCTGGATCCCAGCTCCGGAACCATTAAGGTAAATGGAATTAATCTGAATAAGATGAAAGCGCAGGCCATCCCCAAGTACCGCAGAAAGCTGGGCGTGGTGTTCCAGGATTTCCGTCTTCTGAAGGACCGGAATGTCTATGAAAATATCGCGTTCGCTCAGCGGGTTATCGCGACCCCAAGCAAGGATATCCGCAAGAATGTGCCGAAGATGCTGTCCCTGGTGGGACTGGCGGAGAAGTATAAGTCATTCCCGAAGCAGCTTTCCGGCGGCGAGCAGCAGCGTGTGGCTCTGGCGAGAGCCCTGGTGAACCGGCCAAATATTCTTCTGGCCGACGAGCCCACCGGCAATCTGGACCCGAAGAATTCCAGGGAAATCATGAAGCTTCTGGAGACTATCAATGAGCGCGGTACCACCGTTCTGGTGGTGACCCACAACCAGGAGATTGTAGATCAGATGAAGAAGCGGGTAATTGTTATGAACAAAGGCGTCATTATCAGTGACGAGCGCAACGCTGGGTACAAGCAGAATGCGAATTAGTTCTATCGGCTACTGCCTGAAGCAGGGCATGAAAAATATCTGGCGTAACAAAATGTTCTCTCTTGCGTCCATCGCGACCATGTCCGCCTGCATTTTCCTGTTCGGAATCTTTTTCTGCGTAGTAGAGAACTTCCAGTACATGGTGAGGGAGGCGGAGAAATCCGTGGCTGTAACTGTGTTCTTTGATGAAGGTCTGTCCGATGAGGAGATTCAGGCCATCGGTGAGAAGATTCAGGCCCGGGATGAGGTATCTGAGGCGGTCTTTGTATCCGCGGAGGAATCCTGGGAACAGTATAAGGCGATTTACTTTAAGGACAATCCTCAGCTGGCGGAGGGCTTTGCGGACGATAATCCGCTGGCCAACCAGGCTCACTATGAGATTTACTTAAATGATGTGGAGGATCAGCAGAGCCTGGTAGACTGGCTGGGCAGTGTAGAAGGCGTCCGCAAGATTAACCAGTCCGCGCAGGTGGCGGATATTCTGACAAACTTCAATATGCTGATTGGATATATTTCCATCGCGGTGATTATATTGCTTTTGTGTGTATCGGTCTTCCTGATCAGCAACACGGTCACTATCGGTATCGCGGTCCGCAAGGAAGAAATCGCGATCATGAAGCTGATCGGCGCCACCAACGGTTTTGTCAAGGCGCCCTTTGTGGTAGAGGGTATTGTCATCGGTATTCTGGGCGCGGCCTTCCCGCTGACGCTGCTGTATTATCTGTATACACAGCTGGTGGGTTTTGTGGGAGACAAATTTAATGCCCTGACGGGACTTCTGCAGTTCCTTCCGGTAAATGATATGTTCCGGATTCTGCTTCCGGTAGGCTTGGCGCTTGGTGTAGGCATTGGTTTCTTCGGTAGCTTCTTTACGATTCGGAAGCATCTGAAGGTGTAAGTGCTCCGTAACTGGTCAGGTACTGAACCGTTACAATGCCTCATAGAAAAGGATAAAAAATAGAATGAAAAGAACGCGTATGGTAAGCGCGCTGCTTGTGGTTGCGCTTACAGCTGGCTGTATTTTCACAAATGAGAACCTGCGGGTGTCCGCTACGGCGAACCAGATCGATACCGGCGATCTGGAAGATAAGAAGCAGGATACGTTGGATAAAATCAAGGATATCAAATCTGACATCAGCAATACGAAAAAAAAGATTTCTGATCTGGAAAATAGCAAGAGTAATCTGGAAACCTATATTTCCAAGCTTGATCAGGAGGCAAATGATCTGGCGAAGCAGATCGATAAGCTGAATAAGGATATTGAAGTGAAAAAAGAAGAGATTTCGACCGCTGAGGCAGAGCTTGACGAAGCGGAAGCTACAGCTGCCCGGCAGTATGAGGATATGAAGAAACGGATTCAGTATCTTTACGAAAATGGAAATCCTTCTTATCTGGAGCTGCTTCTTACCTCCGAAAGTATGGCGGATTTTCTGAATAAGTCCAGCTATGCGGAGCAGATGACGGCCTACGACCGGAATATGCTGGAGGAGTACATTGCCCAGAAACAGGCGGTGGAAGAGAAGAAAAAGGAGCTGGAATCTGAAAAGGAAGAGCTGGACGCCATGGCGGGCGCGGCTTCCGAGCAGAAGAAGACCGTAGACGCTCTGATCAAGACCAAGACAGCCCAGATTCAGAGCTATCAGGATCAGATCGACAGCGAGAACAGCAATGCAGAAGAGTATAAAGCCGATTTGGCAAAGCAGCAGAAGCTTCTGGATCAGATTGAGCAGCAGATCGCGGCGGCGGCAGCAGCCAACGCTCAGGCCAGTGACGGTGATGGAGGAGCCTCCGGCTTCGTATGGCCCTGTCCCAGCAGTCGGAGAATTACCAGTGGATTTGGCAATCGTGCCCAGCCTACAGCAGGCGCGTCGACCAACCACAAGGGCATTGATATCGGAGCATCCTACGGAGCTTCGATCGTAGCGGCAGCCTCCGGGCGTGTGACCACGGCGGCCTATAGTAGTTCCGCCGGCAATTACATCGTCATTTCCCATGGAAACAGTCTGTCTACCGTATATATGCATTGTTCTGCGCTGTATGTGAGCGCAGGCCAGACCGTCAGCGCAGGCCAGGCAATCGCGGCAGTGGGTTCCACCGGTTATTCCACCGGCAACCACCTGCATTTCGGCGTAATTAAGAACGGAAGTTATGTAAACCCAACGGCATACGTGGGCGGATGATCATGACTGTTTGCAGGCACCGTCTCGTGAGACGTTTTGGCATGCATGGGACAAAAGATAAGGACGTATACTGGAATTATGGAAAATAAAAAGCAGTTTATCAAAGGCTTTGCCGTGGGCATACTCGTCACCGTGCTGTTGGCGGGCGGTATCTTTGCCGGAAGCAATGCGCTTACCAAAGCATCTGATGAAAAGAAAGCAGAAAGTGGCGAACTGAATCTGACCAGCAGTCAGGTAGAGGATAAAATCACCGAGATTGAGACACTGGTTCAGAATTATTATCTGAATGACATCGACACGGATCAGGTAGAGAACTATCTGTATAAAGGCATGATCGTGGGGCTTGACGACCCCTATGCCGCTTATTATACGAAGGAAGAGTACCAGAGTCTGATGGACTCCACTAATGGCAGCTATTATGGCATTGGCGTGGAAATGAGCCAGAACATGACCACCGGTATCATTACCATTACCCGTGTCTTCGAGGGATCGCCTGCGGAGGAAGCGGGGCTGCTTCCGGGCGACGTGATCTACAGGGTGGATGATGAGGAGGTAACCGGTGAGGATCTGACCAAGGTGGTCTCCAAAGTAAAAGGAGCCGAGGGCACGACCATACCGATCTCTGTGGCCCGGGAAGGGGAGAGCGATTATCTGACCTTCGATGTGGAGCGCAGAATGATCGAGATATCTACCGTAGCTCATAAGCTGCTGGATGGCAATATTGGTTATATCTCCGTGACCAGCTTCGACGACGTGACGGTAAATCAGTTTCTGGCCGCCCTGGATGACCTGGAAAATCAGGGTGAGACCGCTCTCATCATCGATCTCCGTAATAATGGCGGCGGCCTGGTATCCAGTGCCTGCAGCATGCTGGATCGTCTGCTTCCGGAGGGCCTGATTGTATACACGGAGGATAAATACGGCAACCGGGATGAGATGAAATCTGATGTGGAAAACTATTTCGACAAACCGCTGGTTCTCCTGGTAAACGGCAACAGCGCCAGCGCTTCGGAGATCTTTGCCGGAGCCATCAAAGATTATGGCATCGGTACCCTGGTGGGTACTCAGACCTTCGGCAAAGGTATTGTCCAGAAGATCTACCCCTTAAGCGACGGCACCGCCGTGAAGCTGACCGTCTCCAAGTACTACACGCCAAACGGCAACAACATCCACGGAATCGGCATTGCGCCAGACGTGGAGGTGGAACTGGATCCGGCTGTAGCCAATGAAGTGGTGATACCGGAGGAGAAGGACAATCAGCTGCAGAAGGCGATGGAGATCCTGACAGAAAAGTGAAATAAATTGCAAAGCGAAACCCGGTCGGATTTTTACGACCGGGTTTTTTGCGTTCAAATTTGTCGTAAAAATGTGTGAAAGCTTTCGAAAATAGGTAAAAATAGATAAACAGGAGGAAATACATAAAACTAAAACGTTCAAAAAATTCATAAATTATCAATATTCTATACAAAGTGCCAAATCTATGTTTACATAACTGTACAATAGACATATAAAAATTGTTTAATACGACAAAAGTATCAAAACAGACATAAAATGAGCATAAAATATGCAAAATGTTCATAAAAATACTTGAAAGAAATTTCACCGTCATGTAAGATAAACCCATAGGAAATAAGGAATCAAAAAACATAAAGTTAAGCAAAGAAAGGGAGATTTGAGAAATGTCCAAGATTAGTGAAATGACAAGAGACAGCTGGATCAAAAGCACCTTCCCGGAGTGGGGAACCTGGCTCGTAGAAGATATCGAGAACGAGGTTGTAGCTCCCGGAAACGTGGCTATGTGGTGGCTGGGATGTACCGGCGTATGGTTTAAGACACCGGCTGACACCAATATCACCATCGACCTGTGGTGCGGAAACGGTAAGAGAACCCATGGCGACAACAAGATGAAGCCAGGCCATCAGATGGCAAATATGTGCGGCGGACGTCTGATGCAGCCGAACCTGAGAAACGTACCCTTCGTCATTGACCCGTTTGCTTTCAAGCATGTGGACGCAGTTCTGGCAACCCATTACCATCAGGATCATATGTCTGCAGAGTGGGCAGCACATGTTATCCAGAGCGGAATGACTACGACCGATGAGAACGGAAAAGAGATTCCGGTACCCTTCATCGGACCGAAGAAATCTGTAGAGACCTGGGTAAAATGGGGCGTTCCGGAAGACCGCTGCATTACTGTGAAGCCGGGCGACACCATCAAGATCAAGGACCTGGAGATTGTTGCTCTGGACAGCTTTGACCGTACCTGTATCGTTACCACAGATGATACCAGCGAGAACAGAGAAGAGCTGACAGGCGTTTGCCCCACCGATATGGATGATAAGGCAGTAAACTACCTGGTTAAGACTCCGGGCGGAAATATCTATCACTCCGGTGACTCTCACTTCTCCATTTACTTTGCAAAGCATGGTAAGGATTATGATATCGATGTTGCATTTGGTTCCTTCGGTGAGAACCCCATCGGTATGCAGGATAAGATGACATCCATCGATATCCTTCGTATGGCAGAGAACCTGCGGTGTAAGGTTGTTGTTCCGATTCACTGGGACGTATGGACCAACTTCCAGGCTGACTGCGACGAGATCAAGGTTCTGTATGATTTCAAGAAGGACAGAAACGAGTATAAGTTCCATCCGTTCTTCTGGCAGGTAGGCGGAAAGTACACCTATCCCCAGGACAAGGATAAGATTTACTATCATCACAGAAGAGGCTTTGAGGACTGCTTCGAGCATCCCCAGAACATTCCGTTCCGTTCCTGTCTGTAAGCTTTGGAATAAGGGAGAAGAGGATTATGTTAAGAGAGTTTGTAGAAAAGAAGCATTATCTGTTTGCCAAGGAAGCAAAGGACTGGGAAGACGCTATCATCATGAGCTGCAAGTCTCTGGAGGCAGACGGAACGGTAGAATCCAATTATGCCCATGACATCGTAGAGTGCGTTCGCAAGTACGGTCCGTATATCGTAATCATGCCGAACATCGCGATGCCGCATTCCCAGGAGGGCGCAGTCGGAGTCAATAAGACGGCCATCGGCTTCATGAAGCTGGAGAAGCCGGTCAGCTTTGACCCAAACGACCCGGAAAAGGACGCTCAGCTGTTCTTCACACTGGCATCCTGCAACCCGGATCAGCATCTGAATAATATGATGCGTCTGTCCGAGATGCTGATGAACGAGGAGCTGGTAGCAGAGCTTCTGAAGGCTGAGGGGCCCGAGGATCTGCTGAAGCTTCAGGAGAAGTATCTGGACAAGTAAGAACCTGACTGCGGCCCGTGAGGTCGGGCTGCAGTTATCATAAAGGGGAAAATGTAGGAGGAAAAGAGTTATGGATATTTTAATGAGAGCATGGTCGTATTTTGCTACGAACATTCTGCAGCAGCCGGCCTGGATGATCGGCCTGATTGTACTGATTGGCTATGTACTGTTGAAGAAACCCTGGTATGATGTACTTGGCGGAACCATCAAGGCAGTCGTAGGTTACATGATCCTGGCAGCAGGTTCCGGCGGACTGGTAAGTAACTTCCGTCCGGTGCTGGTAGGTCTGAAGGATCGTTTCAATCTGGACGCTATGGTTATCGACCCGTATTTCGGACAGAACGCGGTAACCGCAGGTGTGGAGGAAGTATTTGGAAAGCCCTTTTCACAGGTTATGCTGCTTCTTCTGATTGCGTTTATCATCAATATTTTACTGGTTCGTTTCAGTAAGGTGACAAAGCTTCGTTCCCTGTTTACCACAGGTCACGTACAGGTACAGCAGGCTTCCACAGCTTACTGGCTGATCCTGTTTGCACTGCCGGGACTGGCTACCAATAACACAGCGCTTCTGGTGGTAATGGCAATCGTACTTGGTCTGTACTGGGCAGTAGGCTCCAACCTGACCATCAAGCCGACCCAGGAGCTGACAGACGGCGCAGGCTTCTGTCTTGGACATCAGCAGATCATGGGAGTGGCACTGTTCTCCTGGATCGCAGGCAAGATGCATGAGCGCGATGTAAAGAAGGGCAAAGAGGCTTCCAAGAAGCTGGAGGATATCGAGCTTCCGGGCTTTATGTCCATCTTCAATGAGAACATGGTATGTACCGCAATCCTGATGACTGTATTCTTTGGAGCAATCCTTCTGATTCTTGGCAGAGATTATCTGACTGAGGCCGGATTCATGAAGGAAGGACAGAGCTTCCTGTTCTATATCCTGACTGTCTGCCTGAACTTCGCAGTATATCTGGCAATCCTGCAGCTGGGTGTTCGTACCTTCGTAACAGAGCTGACCAATTCCTTCCAGGGTATTGCCAATAAGTGGCTCCCGGGTTCCGTACCGGCAGTAGACTGTGCAGTATCTTACGGTTTCGGTTCTCCGAACGCAGTACCGCTTGGATTCCTGGCTGGTGCTCTTGGACAGTTCCTTGCCATCGGCGCTCTGATTCTTCTGAAGAGCCCGGTACTGGTAATTGCCGGATTCGTACCTGTTTTCTTTGACAATGCGACCATCGCGGTGTATGCTAATAACAAGGGCGGTCTGAAGGCAGCACTTATCCTGCCGTTTATCTCCGGTCTGTGCCAGGTATTCGGTTCTGCATTAATCGCAGGCTGGGTAGGTATGGCAGCATACGGCGGATACCTTGGTATGTGGGACTGGGCAGTTGTATGGCCGGTATTCACAGTTCTGATGAAGTACTTAAGCTACGCAGGTCTGGCAATCGTAATCGTTGCCCTGCTGGCTATCCCGCAGCTGCAGTACAGAGCTGACAAGGAAGGCTACTTCCTGATGACTGAGGACTGGGAAGCATACAAAGAGCTGAAGGCTAAGAAGGCTGAATAAAGATTCGTCAAATATACAAGTTAATCCGATAGGAGGAAACAACAATGCTGAACATTTTGGTTTGCTGCGCAAACGGCGCCGGAACAAGTCTGATGATGAAGATGACTACAGAGAAGGTTGTAAAGTCTCTGGGTATCAAGGTTGGAAAGCTGCATCACTGCTCTCTTTCTGAAGGAAAGAGCTCCGCAACTCAGTTTGATGTAGTATTCTGCCCGCTGAACTTCATCTCTATGTTCAAGGAAGCAGAAGCAAAGGGTGTCCATGTAATCGGTCTGAAGAACGTAATGTCCCAGGCAGAGATGGAAGAAAAACTGAAAGCATCCGGAGTGCCGCTTGAGTAATAACTAAAACGAGGGCGCTTCCCTGTGGCTGGAAGGCCGCGGGGAGGCGCTTTTGAGTTTTGGGTAAATAAGAGAGAAGGAGTGTGGCGTCGTGAAAATAAGCCGTTCAATTGTAAACAGTCGAAGAGAGAGAATCTTGGAGACCGTGAGGAATGGTGGAGATGTATCTGTAAACAGCTTATCGGAGCAGCTGCAGGTATCACCTCTGACGATTCGACGCGATCTCCAGTATCTGGAAGAACATAAATTGCTGGAGCGTTTCTACGGAGGAGCGCGTACAGGAAATGCGGAGGTTCCGCGCCAGAACAGCCGGGAGCTTCGAAAGGAAAGAATTGCCAGGTATGCGGCCGGTCTGGTGGAGGATGGAGACAGTATTCTTCTGAATACCAGCTCCACAGCTCTTGCTATGGTAAAATATATCACCAGCCGGAATGTAACGATCATTACAAATAATGGAAATATTATCAACGAAGAGAATCCCTCCCAGGCGACCATTGTGCTTCTGGGCGGAGAACTCCGTTATCAGAAGGGCGCCATGGTGGGTGATTTCACCAAGAACAGTCTGGCCTATGTGGCCGCGAAAAAGTGCTTTGTCGGATGTACGGGTATCAGTCCGGATATCGGTATGGTGACAGAGATGATGAGCGAGGTAAACCTGAATCAGATGATGTTTCAGAGAGTGACTGGAACGACCTATATTTTGGCAGACAGCTCCAAATTCGGTATCAGAACCGGAGGCGTATCCTGTCCGCCGGAGAAGATAGAAAATATTATCACGGACGTAAATGCCCCGGCGCAGATGGTCTGTGAATTTCGAGAAATGGGAACCTGGGTATATCAAGTAGATTAGGTAACTGGTCAGGTACTGAACAGTTACAGATTAGGAGATTGTGACAATGAAGGTAAATAAGATTAAAACACATGAGCTTGAGAAATGCTATTCTATCTGTCCGCTGACCTACAACGGAACAGAGCATATGCTGGTAGCAGCAGAGAAGGTAAACAAGTGCCTGCTGTTTGACTTGGATGGAAACCTGGAGGAGACCGTATGGGACGAGCCGGGCGGAGTTATGACTATGGTTCAGATTCCGGGAAGCAACGGCGAGTTCCTTGCTACCCATAAATTCTATTCACCGAATGATTCCAAGGAGGCAAAGATCATTCTGGCTTCCCCGAAGGGAAAGAATGACTGGGTAGTAAAGACCATCGTAGACCTGCCCTTCGTACATCGTTTCGATATCCTGACCAGAGGCGGCGTAAACTACATCATTGCCTGCGCGCTGAAGTCCGGTCATGAGTTCAAGGACGACTGGAGTATGCCGGGTAAGGTATGGGTCGGCGAGCTTCCGAATGACTTAAGCGACATCAACGAGAACAACCAGATCAAGCTGGTTCCGCTGAAGGAGGATCTGCTGAAGAATCATGGCTATTGCCGCGTAGAGAAGGACGGCGTCATGAGCGGTATCGTGGGAACCGAGAACGGCATCTTCAAGGTAACACCGCCTGCTGAAAAAGACGGCGAGTGGACCGTAGAAACTCTGACAGAGGATCCGGCCAGCGATATGACCTTCGCTGATTTCGACGGAGACGGCGAGGATGAGATGCTGGTAATGACACCGTTCCACGGCGACACCATCAAGATTTACAAGAAGGCAGACGGCAAGTATACCTGCGTGAAAACCTTTGAGGGCTCCTATGAGTTTCTGCACGGTATCTGGGGTGCGGAGATCCTGGGCAAGGGCATGGCGATCATCGGCAACCGTAAGGGCGACCGCGACCTGATGGCATGCTACCATGACGGCAAGGATTATGTTCTGGAAGTGCTGGATCATAACGTAGGACCGGCAAATACCCGTGTATACAAGAAACCGGGCAACAAGCTGGGTATCCTGTCCACCAACCGTGAGATTGACGAAATCGCGTTTTATGAGATTGAGAGCCTGTAAGGGCTCTCCCTATGAGAGGAAATATTATGAAAGCATATAGCATTGGATTATACGAGAAAGCCATGCCGAACACGCTGACCTGGAAAGAGAAGCTGGAGGCGGCCAAAGAGGCAGGCTACGATTTCGTGGAAATCAGTATCGATGAGACCGACACGAAGCTGGCCCGTCTGGACTGGACGAAGGAAGAACGCCTGGAGCTGGTAAAGACCATGTATGAGGTGGGTCTGCCCATTCGCAGCATGTGTCTGTCCGGTCACCGGAAATACCCGCTGGGAAGCAGCGACCCGGCGACAGAGGCCAGAAGCCTGGAGATCATGGAGAAGGCTATTCAGCTGGCAGACGACCTGGGCGTCCGCATCATTCAGCTGGCAGGCTACGACGTATATTACGACGAGTCCACACCGGAGACCGTAGAGCGTTTCGGACGGAACCTTAAGAAGGCTGCCCGGATGGCAGCCAGAGCAGGCGTACTCATGGGCTTTGAGACCATGGAGACCGAGTTCATGAATACCTGTGAAAAGTCCATGAAATATTTGGACAAGATTAATTCCACTTACTTGAATGTATATCCGGATTGTGGTAACATCAATAATGCAGCAATCACTTACGGAACCGATGTACTTGCAGATCTTCGAAGCTGCGACGGTCATGTGGTTGCTATGCATCTGAAAGAAACTGTTCCGGGTAAATTCCGCGACATGATGTACGGAGAGGGACAGGTAGATTTTCCGGCGATGATTGACACCGCATGGGAGATGGGCGTACGCCGTTATGTAACGGAGTTCTGGTATCTGGGCAAGGAAGACTGGAAGGCAGACCTGCATTTTGCAAATTCTGCCATGCGTAAGCTTCTGGATCAGAAAGAAAACGACTAAGCGCGGTCCACAGTATTATTTTCAAGGAGGAAAAATCGTGTTAGAGGAACTGAAAAAACAGGTATACGAAGCAAATATGGAGCTTCCGAGAAGAGGACTCATCACCTATACATGGGGAAATGTCAGCGGAATTGACCGTGAAAAAGGACTTTTCGTAATCAAACCCAGCGGAGTTGAGTACGATCTGCTGAAGCCGGAAGATATGGTAGTTATCGACCTGAACGGTAATAAAGTAGAGGGCGATTACAATCCGTCTTCCGATACACCGACCCATCTGGAGCTGTACAAGGCATTCCCGAAGATTGGAGGCGTGGTACATACCCATTCTCCGTGGGCTACCTCCTGGGCACAGGCAGGCCGCAGCATTCCCTGCTACGGAACCACTCACGCAGACTACTTCTACGGCGAGATTCCCTGTGCAAGAAGCCTGACCGCTGACGAGATCAACGGTGAGTATGAGAAGAACACAGGCCTTGTTATCATCGAGACCTTCAACGAGAGAGGCATCGATCCGATGCACGTACCGGGCGTTCTGTGTACCAACCATGGACCGTTCACCTGGGGAACCGACGCAGCCAACGCAGTACACAACGCAGTCGTTCTCGAAGAGGTTGCCAAGATGGCATGCCGCACCGAGATCCTGAATGCCAGAGTACAGCCTGCACCGCAGGTTATCCAGGACAAGCATTTCCTGAGAAAGCACGGTGCGAATGCTTACTACGGACAGATTAAGAGATAAAGAAAGAGAGATAAGAAAGCAGCAGCCGGATCCCATGTGATTCGACTGCTGTTTTTTATTTGTTCACGCAGCTGCTTTCGTTTCAGAAATTTGAATCGATGTTTTCAAAGTAAATAATTTGATAATCTTTGTCAATACTATGAGAAAAGGGCATCCGCGCATTGACTTAAAAAATGGAATCTGTTACGATACATGGAGTTAGACAACACTAACTGCATGTGAATAAATCAGGCAGACTCCTTTGGGAAGAATTGGATTATCCTTCCTGTGTCCATGAGACTGGGAAGATGTATCGGGTGGCTCCCTTGCATCTTCCGGTGTTCTGCCCGAAAAGAGATTCATATTGAAAGGAGATTATCAAAATGGATTTTTTACAGATTGAGAAGGTTGTGGGAAGAGAGATTCTGGATTCCAGAGGAAATCCGACGGTAGAGGCTGAGGTAACTCTGGCAGATGGCACCGTAGCGCGCGGAACCGCTCCCAGCGGGGCTTCTACAGGTGAATTTGAGGCGCTGGAGCTGCGTGACGGTGACAAAAGCCGATATCTGGGAAAGGGCGTTACAAAGGCCGTAGAGAACATCAATACCATTATCAATGAGGCAGTCAAAGGCCTGGATGCTTCTGACATCTACGCCGTAGACCGCGCCATGATCGAGGCGGACGGCACGAAGGACAAGTCCAAGCTGGGTGCAAACGCGATTCTGGCCGTATCCATCGCGACCTGCCGTGCGTCAGCAGCAGCTCTGGATATGCCGCTGTATCGTTTCCTGGGCGGCATCAATGGCAATCGCCTGCCGGTGCCGATGATGAATATTGTAAATGGTGGCTGCCATGCACTGTCCTCCGGACTGGATGTACAGGAGTTCATGATCATGCCGGTGGGCGCGCCTTCCTTTAAGGAGTGCCTAAGATGGTGTGCGGAGGTATTCCATGCGCTGGCGTCTATCCTGAAAGAGAGAGGGCTGGCCACATCCGTCGGTGACGAGGGTGGTTTTGCTCCGGCACTGAAATCTGACGCAGAGGCTATTGAGACGATTCTGGAGGCCGTAAAGAAGGCCGGATACGAGCCGGGTAAGGATTTCATGATTGCAATGGATGCGGCTTCTTCTGAGTGGAAGAGCGAGAAGGGCAGGGGCTTTTACAAGCTGCCGAAGGCCGGTACAGAATTTACGGCGGAGCAGCTGATTGAGCACTGGGCTGACCTTTGCGAAAAGTATCCGATTATTTCGATCGAGGATGGTCTGGATGAGGAGGATTGGGAAGGCTGGCAGAAGCTGACGGCCCGTCTGGGCGACAAGGTACAGCTGGTTGGCGATGACCTGTTTGTGACCAATACGGAGCGTCTGTCTAAGGGAATTGAGATGGGCTGCGGTAACTCTATTCTGATCAAACTGAACCAGATTGGTTCTGTGTCTGAGACGCTGGAAGCTATCAAGATGGCTCATAAGGCTGGTTATACGGCTGTTACCTCCCATCGTTCCGGCGAGACTGCGGATACGACGATCGCAGATCTGGCGGTTGCGTTGAATACCTGCCAGATTAAGACGGGTGCGCCGAGCAGAAGTGAGCGTGTGGCGAAGTACAATCAGCTGCTGCGTATCGAGGAGGCATTGGGTAAATCAGCGGTTTATCCGGGAATTAAGGCGTTTAATGTGAAGTAAGGTATAGAAGACGGACGGGCAGGGACTTGGTAATTTCCGTGTTCATCGTTTATCGGACAGTGTGTGCCACCCACGGACTTGAGGTCCGCAGGTGCCCCACGCAGTCCGCTAAAACGCTGTACACTGGAAATTACAAAGTCCCTGTCCTGCCCCTCGGGCCTCATAACCTAAATTATTTCTTTTCAAATACCGCAGTGATCCGCGTATCCGCGTTCAACTGCACCTCTATCTTCTTGTGTTCCGAGTCCCCCGACACAATCTCCCCATTTTCTATCTCCCAGCGCACAAACCGATACCCTTTGGCATGCAGGGCCTGTAAGGACACCGGATAATCGGTGTAGTACTGGCCGGTCCAGTCGGTTTCGGAAAGATCCGGGGAGATGGTATTCAGTTTGATGCTGCCCTGCTTGTCCGGAACAGAAGATAAAGTTATGTCAACTAATGGCCCTTGCAGGCCAAAATGTTCGGCCAGCATCGGGATGATGTATTCGGCACGGTGCTCGAAGAATGTGTGGAGCTCCGCGGTCTGTTCTTCGAAGGTGCCTGTCTGGGGAGCTGTGTTCCAGCGCATCCAGCCTGTGTCAGCCCAGGCATGCTGTTCTTCAAGATTTTCCAGAAGCGCTTTTACGTGCTCCCAGCGGAAGCTCTCGTTGGCCATGTCCAGGAAGGTCAGGACAAACTGGCGGCGGAAGTCCTCATTTTTCATGAGGGCGGGCAAGGGATCATCGTCCAGAAAACCCAGCTCGGAGTAAGCGGAATGTCCGGTGAAGGAGTCGAAGGCGTAGGCTGGGGTAGCAGCCAGATCCGTTCCGACAGCCAGGGAGTCGTCCAGGTCGTAGAGCATCCAGCGGAAGCGTCCGTCACCCTCGGCATCGTTTTCCGGTGTGAGTGTCTGCCAGGTGAGGACATTTCCACCCAGAGGCTTGGTATCGGTGTTGGCGATGTAGATGTTGGTACACATCCAGTCGATGAAGCTCTGCATATCCATTTTGGTGAGAAGCTCCTGATAGACGTCCGGATCAGCCAGATTCTGCTCCGCGAGAAAGGTGCGGAGTTCTTTGTAGCGGGCAATATCCTGAGGGCTGCCATTTTCCACATAGCGGGTATCCTTGACGAGCAGGGTATTGTCGGGAGCTACGTCGTAATGTCCTGCAAGGTATTCGGAGGAATATTTTTCCATCAGGTAATACATGCCCCAATACTCGCCGTTCAGAAAGACCTGGCAGGGAGTATATTGCTGAATGGCCGTATCGCGGTCTTCCACCAGGGAAAAGAAAAAGATCTTCTTCAGCTGACGGCCGGAGTTCAGTATCAGATTCGGATAGGAAATGCCCGTATCAAAGAAAACAGGCGAAAAGGAAGAGGAACCATAGCGGCTTCTGGCGTACAGGGAGAAGCTTTTCTGCGGGAAATGACGGGATTCATTGCCGCGAATCCGTATACCGCAGTCCTGAGCCAGCGTCTCTTCCCGGGAGGCGTCAAAGAATTGGATATAGACCGGGCGTTCAGCTTCTGCGCCTTCCAGATAATAGTTGGTGTATTCGGTCAGATAGGTCCATGGAAGGCCGTTGTAAATGAGTCCGGCTTCCATGGCGTCATCATACAGGGCGCCGCGGACGTAAATACCGGTTTCAGAAGAAAAAAGGTTGTCCGGATCCGTCACGAGAGAAAGCACAGCAGCATTTTCATACCCATCCTTCTGATCAAAGTCGATAAAATAGGTGGCCGTAGTGATATTGCTGGAATTACCGGCGGCGTCAAAAGCGACGGCGCGCAGCACCACAGCCTTATCGACCGGAGAATCCGGTGGCAGGTATCCGCTATCTTCTTCGGTGATATCAGTGCGGGAGGCATAGCGATCGGAATGAGAGCTGGGATCCATCAGTGTCAACGAGCCGCTGTAGAGGGGAGAGTCCGTCGTCGGGTCGCTTCCGTCCAGCGTATAATGAACCGTAGTGCCGCTGGAAGAATTGATTTGCAGAGAAACCGCGTCTTCATAAAAATCACTTGGCTGTGAAAATGTGGGATCTTCGAGTACAAGGGCAGCCTCCTGATTGGCAGTCCCGGGTGAGGGTCTCATCTGGGCAAAGATTTCTCCGCCGTCTTCCGTGCGTGCATAGACAGCTCCGATTTTCATAGAATCGGGGATGTAGACGGTATCCAGCAAAACGGCGGATGCTGTACCGGCTGTATTTTCCTCCAAACGTGTCAGTGAGACAGTTTCGTTTTCAGAGAGACTGAAAGGGACAGAAAGCTGCCCTTCAGGCACGGAGCCATCCTGCCCTGCGGCGTAGATGCAGAGATGAGCGCCGGGGCCGATGGTAACATCGGGCAGCGGGGCCAGCGTGTAGTCGGAGGTATCAGACAGATACAGTCCGTCCAGGGAAATTGTATTATTATTGGGATTGTAGAGCTCGATGTAATCCTCGTATATCGTGGAACCGCCGACCTGCGTGGCGAGGCTGGAAACCGAGAGCTCATTGATACAGAGCGGTTTCCGAGGAGCTTCAAGCCGGAAGAAGCGGTATTTCCAGAGTCCCCAGGCAGAGAGTGAGAGCGCCAGGGCGGCAGTAATCAGAAGAACCGGGAGTGCTTTTCGGAACCGGGGGGAAAAGGTCTTCATACAGGCTCCCCCTTATCAAGCAGAAGCAATTCGCCGCCATTCAGGGCGTAATCACAGGGGTCTCCTTTTGTGAGCGATACTTTTCCGGCAGTTCCTTCCGTCAGGGCATTGCAAAAAGACTCCAGCTGTCTGACAGGCACCAGGGCTTCGAGATAGACGGAATCGGTATAATCGGAAGCGAGGGTCGGAATTTGTTCCTGCCCCATCAGATACTGAATTTTACCCAGATCTGTGTAATCGGTGCGGATCTCCAGTCGTACGCCGGACTGACGGGTAAGAATCACGGAGCTTCGGAGTCCCTCCTGAACCGCCCCGGAATAGGCGCGCACCAGTCCGCCGGTGCCCAGCAGGGTGCCGCCGAAATAGCGGGTTACGACAACGGCCACATTGTGAATATCTTCTTTTAAGAGGACGTCCAGCATGGGACGGCCCGCGGTTCCGGCCGGTTCGCCATCGTCGCTGCAGCGGGTCAGCTGGTGGCGGCTGCCGATGGTGAAGGCTGTGCAGTTATGACGGGCATCCCAGTATTTTTTCTTTGTCTGTTCGATGAAGCGAAGGGCTTCTTCTTCAGAGGTGACGGGGGTTACTGTGGCGATAAAACGAGATTTTTTTTCCACAAGCTCACCCACACCGCCCTCATATGCAAAACGGTATGTTTCTGACATGTTACTTCCTTTCAGGAAGCCTGTCCGCTCTCCAGAGACATCATATCGTCCACGATTTCCAGAAGACATACGGGCGTCACTGCATTCTTTATTAGACTTCGGAGCATTTCCCGGGCCCGGCTTTCTGAAGCTGATACGGGCGGCGTGCTTTCCGCCTCCTCCACTCCGGGATACTCCGTCAGTGATTTTTTAATGCAGATCCGATAGAGCGGGGCGGGTGATACGGGCCGTTCTTCCTCTATCAGATAATATTTCAGGTGCAGCAGGTTTCCTTTTTCGTCTGTGACAGAACGGGTTTCAATCAGGTATTCTTTTTGCATGATAATCTCCTTTGCGTCGGGCTGTGCCGGGTTTTCAAAAATTATACAGGAATACCTGAAAAAAGAATGTCGAAAGCTGTCACAGATATTAAATTTTTACAGTGTATATTATTATAATATAAACAGGCGTCTCCGCACAAGGGACAGACGCGGGGAAATGCTTAAGAAACTGTGAATTTCTCAAATAACTCTTTATTCTGACATTACTTTTTGATATAATGATTGGATGTATAGGAGGATAAAACATGAATTACGGGAAACGCAGTACTTCGAAAAAGCAGAAGTCTATGCACTCCAAGTCCGCGAAGGCCGGTAAAAAGGCCAGCGTAATTTTTATAAAAGCATTTCTGGTTTGCCTGCTGGCAGCAGGTGTGATCGGTCTGTGCGCCGGAATCGGAATCGTCAAGGGAGTCATCGACAATGCGCCGGATATTGACAGCACCAGTGTGATTCCGAGAGGATACAAGTCCGTCATGGTAGACTCTGATGGAAATAAAATGGCAGAGCTTATCACAGCGGGATCCAACCGTGTCTGGGTGGATATTGACAATATTCCGGAGCATGTGCAGAAAGCTTTTGTAGATGTAGAGGACGAGCGATTTTATAAGCATAACGGCATTGACCTGAAGGGTATCATCAGAGCAGGCATGAAGGGGATCGCCAGCGGCTTCAGGAAAACCGAAGGCGCCAGCACCATTACCCAGCAGCTTCTGAAGAACAGTGTCTTTGACTTCATGAGTGAGGATACGCTGGTGGAGAAGATTGAGCGTAAGCTGCAGGAGCAGTATCTGGCTCTGGAGCTTGAGAAGATCATGACCAAGGATGAAATTCTGGAAGCCTATCTGAATACGATCAATTTAGGACAGAATACTCTGGGTATTCAGGCGGCAGCCAACCGCTATTTCAATAAGGACGTCAGCGAACTGAGTGTCTCTGAAGCTGCGGTTCTCGCGGGTATCACCAAGAGCCCCACCAAGTACAATCCGGTTACAGATCCGGAGGAGAATGCCAAGCGGCGTGAGATTGTACTGAATGATATGAAAAAATGCGGTGATATCAGCGAGGAAGAATATCAGGAGGCCATGGCGGATGACGTCTATGACCGCATTCAGACCACCAATGAGACCAAGAGCAGCGCAAGCGTCTATTCCTATTATGTGGACGCGACCATTGCGCAGGTGATCAACGATCTGCAGGAGGTCAAGGGATACACCTCCCAGCAGGCTTATAATCTGGTATACAACGGCGGCCTGACCATCGAGACCGCGCAGGATCCGGAAGTCCAGAAGATTATGGATGAGGAGACATCCAATGAGGATAACTATCCGGCAGGTGCCAAGATAGGTCTGGAGTATGCGCTGACTGTGGTGAAGCCGGACGGCACGCAGACCAATTACAGCAAAGAAATGATGGAGAAGTATTTCAAGGAAAATGAGTCTTCGAATTTCGAACTGCTGTTTGACAGCAAAGAGGACGCCCAGGCGCACATTGACGCATACAAGGAATCCATTGTCGAGGACGGCGATAAGATCTACGAAACTATCAATATGACCATCCAGCCGCAGATCTCCATGGTTGTGATGGATCAGTCCACAGGCTATGTGAAGGGAATAGTAGGCGGCCGTGGCGAGAAGACCGAGAGCCTGTCCCTGAACCGTGCCACAGATACGACCCGTCAGCCCGGTTCTACCTTCAAGGTGGTGGCGGCCTACGCGGCAGCGCTGGATTCCGCGGGTATGACGCTGGCGACTACCCAGTATGACGCACCCTATAATTACGACGGCGGCAAGGGACGTCCGGTCCGGAACTGGAACGGCGAGAATTATCAGGGCTGGACTTCTCTCCGGAGAGGTATTGAGCAGTCTATGAATATCGTAGCTGTGAAGACGATTACGGATATCACTCCGGCGCTTGGCATTAATTACCTGGAAAATATGGGTATTACCACCATGCAGAAAGAGCTGAAGGATGGCAAGAACGATTACACCCAGGCTATGGTATTGGGTGGTATCACGAATGGCGTCAAGAACGTGGAACTGACTGCTGCTTACGCAACCATCGCCAACGGCGGTGTCTATGAAAAGCCGGTTTTCTACACAAAGATTACCGATCACGACGGTAATGTCCTGATTGATAATACGGAAGCTTACAGCAGAACTGTCCTGAAGGATAGTACCGCATGGCTTCTGACCAGCGCCATGCAGGATGTAGTGACCACGGGTACCGGTAAAGCCGTGAACTTCGGCGGCATGAGCGTTGCCGGTAAGACCGGTACGACATCGGATAACCGCGACGTCTGGTTCGTAGGCTACACGCCTTATTACACGGCGGGTATCTGGGCCGGCTATGATAATAACCATGAGCTCTCCAGTAAGAAGGGAGAGACCGGTTACCACAAAAAGATCTGGAAGGCAGTGATGTCCAGATTAAGCGAGGGACAGTCCGATATCGGATTTCCGAAACCGTCTTCTGTAACCAGCGCCACTGTATGCGCGGCGTCCGGTAAGCTTCCGATTCCCGGCATCTGTGACGGTATGGTGAAAACAGAATACTTTGCGGAGGGAACTGTGCCTACGGAGTACTGTGACGTTCATGTAATCGGTGAGGCCTGCGTGGAGAGCGGCGCTCTGGCCACAGACGCGTGCCCGGTACATGAGTTCCGGGTTATTACCTTGGTTCCGGAAGATAACAGCGTATCCGGTTCCCCGCTGGTAGCGAAGCCCTGCAGCCTGCATCCGGGCAATGTAATCGGCGCGGTAAATCAGCCGCCAACAGACGGTTCCGCGGCAGTTGGCGAGATTGATACCGGAGAAAGTGATGACACGGATGAGATCGACACAGGAGAATAACATGTATCAGACGATTTTCTTTGATTTGGATGGAACCTTGACAGATTCCGGCCCGGGTATCACTCATTCAGTGGCGTATGCCCTGAATAAATGGAATATCAAGGTGGAGGACTACAGCGTGTTAAATGCATTTGTAGGTCCGCCGCTGGCGGAATCCTTTGCGAAATATTATAACTTTACGCCAGAGCAGTGCCAAAAAAGTATTGAATATTACCGGGAGTACTATGTGGAAAAGGGAATGTTTGAGAACTCCGTGTATCCCGGCATCAGGGAACTGGCGGCGTATCTGAAAGACGCCGGACGGAAGCTGGTCGTTGCTACTTCCAAGCCGGAAGAGTTTGCGGTTCAGATTATGGAACATTTCGGGCTGGCACAGTATTTCGATCGGATTGCGGGAGCCAGTATGGACGAAAACCGGGTGGAGAAGGCGGATGTGCTCCGCTATGCTATAGAGGCGGGTAGCTATGATCTGTCCGGGGCTGTGATGGTCGGCGATCGGGAAAATGACGTCCGCGGAGCCAGAGAAAACGGCCTTCCCTGCATCGGCGTGCTTTACGGCTATGGCAGCCGGGAGGAGCTCACGGAAGCAGGCGCAGCGAGGATTGCGGCGACTGTGGAAGAATTGAAAAAATGCCTTGATAAATAGCGAAAAGGGCTGTCCAAATTCCGGGCAGCCCTTTTAAATAGCACTTTACAGTTGACAAGACACCTGTAAAGTGCTATTTTTATGTTCAATGCAGACAACAGACAGAGAAGAAAGAGGGAGTAGCATATGGAACTGATGCCGCATCTGAAGCTTCCGGACAATCTGGGCGTCCGTTACGCGATTCTGAAGGGACTTCCGAAGAAGCTGACGGCGCTTTACGACGTGAACGAGGGCATTCTGTACGCAGTGAGAATCAGTCTCAACGTGCTGAACATGCTGCTGGCCATTCTTCACGATATGGATTTCGTGGCGGAGAATTTCGAGCGTGTCATTGTCATGGCCCACGGCCAGGTACTGGCTGACGGAACCCGGGAAGAGGTCTTCGCCCAGGAAGAGGTATTGAAGAAAGCACGAATTGAGCAGCCCTATATGACCCGGCTGTGCAGCCTGCTTGGATATGAAAAACTGTATTTTGGAGGAATTTAGCATGCGGAAATTACTGGTTGTAGTAGATATGCAGAATGATTTCATTGACGGAAGTCTGGGAACAGCGGAAGCCGTTCAGATTGTAGATAACGTAGTGGATGAAATTGGAAAATACGATGTGAAAGATGTATTCGCTACCAGAGATACCCATCCGGAGAATTATCTGGAGACCCAGGAAGGAAGAAAGCTTCCGGTGGTTCACTGTGTAAAGGGAACAAAGGGCTGGGAGATTAACGAAAAGGTGGCGAAGGCTCTGGGCGAAGCAGAGATCATCGATAAGCCCACCTTCGGCTCCAGAAAGCTGGCGGAAAAAATCGAAAAGCTGGCGGAAAAGGAAGAACTGGAGGTGACCCTGATTGGCCTGTGTACGGATATCTGTGTGGTATCCAACGCACTGCTCATCAAGGCGTATCTGCCGGAGACTCCGGTGAAAGTAATCGCCGCCTGCTGTGCGGGCGTGACACCCGCAAGCCACGAGGCGGCGTTGACCACCATGAAAATGTGTCAGGTGGAAGTGCTTTAATTGTTTTTTGATTTAATTGCGGTAGGAAGCGAGAACTTCCAGTAAATCGTCGATATTCAGCGGCTTGGACATATGCCGGTTCATACCGGCCGCCATACAGCTGTTCACATCATCGGTAAACGCGTTGGCCGTCATGGCGATGATGGGAATGGACTTGGCCTGGGGATGCTCCAGTGTGCGGATAGCCATGGTGGCTTCCAGTCCGTCCATGACAGGCATCTGAATATCCATGAGAATGGCGTTGTAGGTGAAGGGCTGAGCTGTATTAAACCGCTCCACACAGATGGCGCCGTCCTCGGCCCGGTCGCAGGTGACGTCGCGGAGAGCCAGAAGCTCGGACGCCACTTCATAATTTAAATCATTGTCCTCGGCTACGAGAAGATGCATACCTTTGCAGAGTTCTCCGGCCGGGGCTTTTTTCTGTCCGATTTTGTCAGGCTCTGCGTCGGGATCCAGATAGGTAAGCGGAATGGTGAGCTTAAAACAGGTTCCTTCGCCCGGCGTGCTATGCACATGGATGGTTCCCTGCATCAACTCCATCAGCTCCCGCACGATGGTCAGCCCCAATCCGCTGCCGCGCACCTTATTGACCCGGGTATCCACAGCCCGGGAAAACTTGGAATACATTTCCTTCATAAATTCCGGCGACATGCCGATGCCGGTATCCCGGATAATGGAAATCAGGTTCAGCTGATGGTTATGGGGCAGCAGCTCCTGATAAATCTCAAAATGGATTTCACCGCCCTCAGGCGTATATTTTATCGCGTTGGACAGAAGGTTCATATAGATCTGCTGTAGATGCAGCGGATCGCCAAGGACGTGTTCGTAAGCGATGTCATGGGCGTCACAGAAGAACTGCAGATGCTTTTCAGGCTGAATCTCCCGGGCTGTGTCTGCGGTATCCTGAAACAGTCTGGTAATGCTGGTATCCACATTATCCAGCTTCAGCGATCCGCTTTCGATGCGGCTGATATCCAGCACGTCGTCCGCGATCTGCTGCAGATAGCGCCCGGAGATCTGAATCTTCCGCAGGGTATCCTTCAGCCGTTCCGTGTTGTCCAGCTGATTCTGGGCGATGGAAGTGAAGCCCATGATGGCGTTCATGGGAGTCCGGATATCGTGGGCCATACGGGAGAGAAAATCCGTCTTTGCCTTATTTGCCTTATTGGCCGCTTCGGCAATGACGATCCAGTTCTGCTCCCGGTGCTTGGTGTCGCTGATCAGGCGGGTGGTGTAGAGGACATGGGATACCTGGCCGTTCTCATCCCGCTTCTTGACGATAAAGCGGGCCAGATGCCAGTTGCCGTCCTTGGCCAGATACTCGATGCCCACCGACTCGTCCCTGGACAGACGTTCTTTCAGGGTGGACAGATCCAGAAAGAGCATGACCCGATCATAGTATTCATGGGTGACGAAGGTATTGCAAAGCTCCTTCATTTTCAGGGAAGCCTTTCCGGACAGACCAGTCAGCCGGTGGAATTCTTCTCCGCTGGAAATCTCATCATAAATATCCGCGTTCAAATCAATGCGATAGATAGAAAAGTAAATCTTGCTGATGGCAGACACAATCTCACTGTTCAGGCGTGCCTATGCCAGAGCCGTTTCCAGCTCCTTCTGCTGCCGAAGCTCCTCATTTACAATATCATCGATATGATGGAAGCCCACAAGGATACGGTAAGGGTTGTTCTTGGTGTTGATTTTCACGGCCTGCAGCTCAAAATATTCCTGTCCGGCAGAATTTGGCAGAGCGCGAAAACGATAAATGACACGTTCTTTCCGGTTCAGCTCTTCCTGAAGCGCGCGGCCATCCAGCCGGGTGAGAAAATCCCGGGCGGAAGCCTTGACGACAAAATTCTGGTAATAGGCGTGAATGATCTCATGGTGAGAAAGCTGGCGGGTCTGAAGGGCAGCCAGAACCAGCTGTGCGTTGGCATTGGGGTCTACCTGTACCAGCTCGATGCGATCCGTCACAGGATCCAGCGTGTATACACAGGTGTAGTCCCGGCACAGAGCTTCCAGTACCTGCTGATCCTTCTGCAAAGCCTGCATGCTGTCACGCAGATCCGACTGGCTCTGCTCCAGCAGGGCGCTTGTACGGAAATTGGCCCAGGCGCCGCCCAGGTGACTTCCGACGACCGCCAGCAGGTTGATGAAACGGTATGAACCTTCGATGGTTGGGTTATCCAGCCCGAGAAAGCCGATGAGTGCATCCTTACTGAAGATAGGGAAAGAAATCTCACTGTGAATGTCCTGTACCCGCAGAATTTCATATTCCCCGGGCATCGTGTCCCGAACATCCTCCAAATTCGGAATAACGATATTTTCTCCCTGCTCAAAGGCCGCCTGCCAGACGGGAATATCGGATGGCTCTATGGTCTGCAGGTTATCGATCTGCGGCGTGATTCCGGGAGCGCACCATTCATAGGTGTTGCGATAGATATGCAGAGCGTCACGGAATTCAAAAATAAAGACCCGGTCGGCCTTTGTATAGTCGCCCATGGCCTGCAGCAGATTCTGAATGGAATCGTGCAGCTCGTGTACATCCCGGGCGCGGTCAATCCGGACCATCTGGTGCAGCATCAGCTCCAGATCGTCCAGGCTGGATTTCAGATTATCGTATGTATTTTCAATGGTCATTTGCATGGAAGATACCATCTCCTTGAGTAATAAGCTAATAGTATCGGAAAGGCCCCGGAGTGTCAAGAAAGCAGAAAAAATAACTGCAAAATCAGCGAAAAAAGCTGTATTTTTAAAGGCACCCATGTTATAATGTGAAGCCGTAGCCATAGATAGAAGTTTTGTAACTGGTCAGGTACTGAACAGTTACGAAGTTTTGTAATATGTGAGGAGTTTTGGAAATGAGTGAAAATACAGCCGGAAAAATGCATGATATGACGGTGGGAAGCCCCGTGAAGCTGATTCTCCATTTTATGGTGCCCATGTTTCTGGGCAATGTGTTCCAGCAGTTCTATAACGTGGCCGATTCCATCATCGCCGGCCAGTTCCTGGGCGTGCGGGCCCTGGCAGCGATTGGGAGTACGGGTTCTCTGATGTTCTTTGTGACCGGATGGTTGAACGGTCTGGCCAGTGGCTTTGCGATTCTGGTGGCCCAGTGGTTTGGCGCAAAGGAATATGAACGGATGCGCCATTATGTGGCCATGTCCGTCTACCTGTCCATCGGTTTCGCAGTGCTGATGACGGTGGGACTGGGAGCAGCCAATGTGCCAATTCTGCGGCTGATGAATTATTCGGACGAGATCATGCCGGATGTAAAAGCCTATATGGGAATTATTTATGCGGGCCTGATTGTGACGGCGGCCTACAATGCGCTGGCGGCCTTCCTGCGCGCGCTGGGAGATTCCAAATCGCCGCTGTATTTCCTGATTATTTCCGCAATCATCAATGTGGGGCTGGACGTGGCCTTTATCATTTATGGCGGTATGGGCGTAGAGGGCTGTGCTTACGCGACTGTCATTGCCCAGGGGATTTCCGCGGTATTGTGTTTCTTCTATATTGTAAAGCGTTATCCGATTCTGCATTTGAAAAAAGAGAACTTTGCGTTTTCACTGCATTCCTGTGGAAGACTGCTGGCGTTGGGTATTCCCATGGCGCTTCAGTTTTCCATTACGGCCATTGGAACCATCATCGTGCAGGGCGCGGTCAACGTATATGGAGAGACTTATATGGCGGGCTTCTCTGCGGGCGGCAAGCTCCAGAATATCATAGCGACCGTCTATGTGGCCTTTGGCGCCACCATTGCCACTTATGTGGGACAGAACTGGGGCGCGGGCAAGAAGGAGCGCGTGCAGGAGGGCGTGCGCTGTACCCAGGTTATGATTCTGATTTACAGTGTATTTGCCATGGCGCTGGTATTTTTCTTCAGTAAATATATGACGCTCTTATTCGTCAGCGCTTCGGAGACAGAGGTTATCGATGTGGCGGTGCTGTATTTTCGTATGGTATTCTGGTGCTATCCGTTCCTGGGCAGCATCTTTCTGTACCGGAATACCCTGCAGGGTCTGGGCTATGGCCTGGTGCCGATGCTGGGCGGTGTCTTCGAGCTGGTTGCCCGGACAGGGATCGTACTGCTGGTAGCCGGAAAGGCCAGCTTTGCGGGCGTCTGTCTGTCGGATCCTGCGGCATGGATTTCCGCGCTGATTCCGCTGGTGCCTTATTATTTTTACGTGACGCACAGCTGGAGGAAGGAACTGAAGAAAGCGGCGTGATAGGCCAGGAGAGGATGGATAAATAGGGAGTTCATAGTAGAGACTGTGAGCTCCTTTTTTGTTACGAAGTATCCGTAAGGAACTGTAGGCGGCAGATTCTGTAGGTGAAAAATTGAGAAGATATGAAAAAACGAATCATTATTTGTTCAAAATAACAGATTACATTATGAATTTGAGATAACCGGATATATACAGATGTGGAGGCATTTCCGGTGAAACCGGAGATGAATGCGTTGTATAAATGGACACGTAATCATAGAAATATCAAGTTGTATCTTCCAGAGTCTTTCGAGTGGCTGATTTTGAAATCGGGTTTAATCAGCGGAGAACAGTTATCTACAATATCGAAAGAATCGCCTGAATCCGGTATATCTGCATGAAAAGAACAGAGAAGCCGTGTTGCAGGCGGTGGAAGGGATTGAATTTTAATAAATTAGGAGGAGTTTTGTATAAAGAAACTCCTCCTGATTTTATGGAAACTACTTAATTCACTTTCACTTCCCCGGCCAGAATCTTCTTATAATCTTCATAATTCTTCTGAAGCAGCTCCGGCGTGTTCAGCTCGTAGGGGCATTGTGCCATGCACTGGTTGCAGTGTAGACAGTCTTCGATCTTCTTCATGTTCTCCTGCCACTGGGGACTCAGCCAGCTGGCGGAAGGGGCGCGGCGGACCATCAGGGACATGCGGGCGCAGTTGTTGATGAGAATGCCGGCGGGACAGGGCATGCAATAGCCGCAGCCGCGGCAGAATTCCCCGTTCAGCTCCGCTTTTTCCTTCTCGATAAAGGCAGTGATCTCCGCGTTCAGGGCGGGCGGCTCGTCCATGTAGGAAAGCCACTCTTCCAGCTCGGTCATTTTTTGAATGCCCCAGATGGGAAGCACATTGTCGAACTGGGACATGAAGGCAAAGGCAGCCCGGGAGTTATTGATGAGGCCTCCGGCCAGCCCTTTCATGGCGATGAAGCCCATGTTATGTTCTTTACAAAGCTGAATCAAATTGAGCTCCTTCTCAGAGGAGAGGTAGCTTAAGGGGTATTGCAGAGTCTCATAAAGCCCGGATTCGATGCATTCCTTTGCCACGCCAAGCTTATGGGCGGTGACGCCGATATGACGAATCTTGCCCTGCTCTTTGGCTTCCAGCATACACTCGTACATGCCGGTACCGTCGCCGGGACGGTAGCACTGGTCGACACAGTGGAACTGGTAGATGTCCAGATAGTCGGTTTTCAGGAGCTTTAAAGAGGTGTCAAGCTGCTCCCGGAAGGCTTCCGGGGTGCGGCCCATGGTCTTGCTGGCGATGTAGATGCGGTCGCGTATGCCTTCGAAGGCGTTGCCCAGCTTTTCTTCACTGTCGGTGTAGGCCCGGGCCGTGTCGAAGAAGCGCATGCCGCCCTCATAGGCGCGGCGCAGAATCGCCACAGCTGTGTCCATGTCCACGCGCTGTACCGGAAGCGCGCCGAAGGCGTTCTGGGGAACGGTAATGCCGGTAGTGCCCAGTGTAATATTTTTCATAGAGATCCTCCGTTATTGCGAAATTTTATTTCATAAGCCGATCCTATTTTAATACGATTTTGCGGCAGATTCAAGAAGTGGTGAAAATAGTAGAAGAATTACGGAAAATGCTTTATACTGGGAAATGAGGTGAATTATGATAAAGACAGGAAAAAAATTAATTATAATACTTGGCGTTGCAGCTCTGAATCTGGCGGTGACAGGAATGCTCGGCTGCGGATCCGGGAAAGAGGAGGAGCCAACCGTAACACAGGTGGAGAACACAGAGGAGCCTGCAGAAGAGACGGCAGAAAAGACGGAAGAAGAACAGCCGGAGGAAACAGAGCCGGAAGAAACGCAGGAGACGGAACCGGTATCCATGTATGCCGGCAGTCGTGTCAATGTGCGGAGCGAAGCCAGCACGGAATCTGATATCGTGGCGGTGTTGAATCGCCGGGAAGAGATTCAGAAAATCGGCGAAGAGGGAGAATGGACGAAGATTCTTCTGGACGGGGAAACCTGCTATGTGGCCAGCGCTTATCTGGTGACAGAGGATGCGCTGCCATCGGGTTATCTGATCGCTATCGATGCAGGACATCAGGCCCACGGCAATTCCGGGCAGGAGCCTATCGGACCGGGAGCCGGCAAGACGAAGGCGAAGGTGGCCTCCGGAACTTCGGGAGCGGCCAGCGGCCTGGCAGAGTATCAGCTGACCCTGCAGGTGGCTTTGAAGCTGGAAGAGGAACTGACAAACCGCGGTTATCAGGTTCTGATGATCCGCACGGAAAATGATGTAAATATCAGCAACAGCGAGCGGGCGCAGATGGCCAATGAGGCGGGCGCGGATGCTTTTGTGCGCATCCATGCGAACGGTTCCACCGACTCGTCGGTTCACGGGGCCATGACCATCTGCCAGACGGCTTCCAATCCCTACAACGGCGGACTGGCGGCACAGAGTAAAAAGCTGTCAGGCGATATTCTGGACGCCCTGTGCGCTTCCACCGGATGTAAGAGGGAGCGTGTCTGGGAGACGGACACCATGAGCGGAATCAACTGGTGTCAGGTTCCGGTCACCATCGTGGAGATGGGTTACATGACCAATCCGACAGAGGATCTGAAGATGGCTTCCGATGATTACCAGTGGAAGATTGCCCGGGGTATCGCGGACGGCCTGGACACATATTTTGCAGAATAGGAAATGAGGACAGTATGGTAAAAATAGATTTGATCACAGGCTTCTTAGGCTCCGGCAAGACCACCTTCATCCGCCAGTACGCCCAGTGGCTGATAAAAAAGGGCTACAACATCGGCATCCTGGAAAATGATTTCGGCGCGGTGAACGTGGACATGATGCTGCTTCAGGATCTGGAGGGCGACAACTGCGAGCTGGAAATGGTTTCGGGCGGCTGTGATAAAGACTGCCACAGACGCCGATTCAAGACCAAGCTTATCGCCATGGGCATGAGCGGCTATGACCGGGTGCTGGTGGAGCCCTCGGGTATCTACGACGTGGATGAATTCTTTGACGCTCTCCATGAGGAGCCTCTGGATCGCTGGTACGAGATAGGAAATGTATTTGCCATCGTGGACGCGAAGCTGCCGCAGGAATTGTCGGATGCGGCTGATTATCTGCTGGCTGCCGAGGCGGCGGACGCCGGAGCGGTGCTCTTAAGCCGGGCCCGGGAGGCCAGTGCGGCGGAGATGGACGCGACCGTGGCGCACCTGAATCGGGCACTTAAAAAAGTCGGATGCAGCAGGCAGCTGGATAATGAGATAATACGAAGCAACTGGTTTGAATTTACAGACGAAGATTTCGAACGGCTGATGCGCGCGGGCTATCAGATGTCTGATTACTGCAAGGCGCCGCAGCAGGAGGAGGTCTTTGATTCCTTCTTTTTTATGCATGTGAAAATGACCGAAGAGGAACTTTTAGGGGCTGTACACGCCGTATTCGCGGATCGAGCCTGCGGACATATTTTCCGGATTAAAGGCTTTCTGCCGGTAGGGGATGGATGGCTGGAGCTTAACGCCACTCGCCGGGAGACACTGTTAAAGCCCATTTCCAGGGGGCAGGAAATTCTGATTGTCATCGGTGAAGGACTGTCGAAGGAGGCGCTTCAAAAATATTTTCAGGATTCGGAAAATGATTAATAAGTGAGACAATAGTTTCATAGGATGCAAATAGAAGCAAGGAAACCTGAAGGAGGAAAACTATGGCAAAGTATGTAATGGCATTGGACGCAGGAACCACCAGCAACCGGTGTATCCTGTTCAACGAAAGGGGAGAAATGTGCAGCGTGGCACAGCGGGAATTCAAGCAGTATTTTCCGAAGCCCGGCTGGGTGGAGCATGACGCGGACGAAATCTGGGCAAGCATGCTGGGCGTAGCCGTGGAGGCCATGAGCCGCATCGGAGCCACGGCGGCGGACATCGCGGCCATCGGCATTACCAATCAGAGAGAGACGTCCATTGTCTGGGATAAGAAGACGGGAGATCCTATCTACCACGCGATCGTGTGGCAATGCCGTCGGACCAGCGAGTATTGCGACTCCCTGAAGGAGAAAGGACTGACTGAGAAATTCCGGAAGAAGACGGGGCTGGTTATTGATGCCTACTTTTCCGGAACCAAGGTAAAATGGATTCTCGACCATGTGGATGGAGCCAGAGAGCGGGCCGAAAAGGGCGAACTGCTTTTCGGAACCGTGGAGACCTGGCTTATCTGGAAACTGACCAAAGGCGCGGTACATGTGACAGACTATTCCAACGCATCCCGAACCATGTTGTTCAACATTAACACCCTGCAGTGGGACGATGAGATTCTGGCAGAGCTTGGTATCCCCAGAGGTATGCTGCCCGAGGCGAAACCGTCGAGCTGTGTGTACGGTCAGACGGATCCATCCTTCCTGGGCGGTTCGATTCCCATTGCGGGCGCGGCGGGCGACCAGCAGGCGGCTCTGTTCGGACAGACCTGCTTTGAACCGGGCGAGGCCAAGAATACATACGGAACCGGCTGCTTCATGCTGATGAATACAGGAGAGAAACCGGTATTTTCCGACAACGGGCTGGTGACCACCATCGCCTGGGGCCTGGACGGCAAGGTAAATTACGCCCTGGAAGGATCCATCTTCGTGGCAGGCGCGGCCATTCAGTGGCTGCGGGATGAGCTTCGTATCATCGATTCCGCACCGGATTCCGAGTATATGGCGAAAAAGGTGCCGGATACCAACGGCTGCTATGTGGTGCCTGCGTTTACTGGGTTAGGCGCACCTTACTGGGATCAGTACGCCCGGGGCACCATCGTGGGCATCACCCGCGGCGTAAATAAGTACCACATCATCCGTGCAACCCTGGAATCCCTGGCTTACCAGGTCAATGACGTGCTGGTGGCTATGGAGGCGGATTCAGGCATTAAGCTGTCTGCGCTGAAAGTGGACGGCGGCGCCAGCGCCAATGATTTCCTGATGCAGACTCAGTCGGATATTATTGGCGCTCCGGTGAACCGTCCAAGCTGCGTGGAGACTACGGCCATGGGCGCGGCATATCTGGCCGGTCTGGCGGTAGGCTACTGGGCAAATAAGGAAGATGTACGGAAGAACTGGGCCATCAACGCGATTTTTGAGCCGCAGATCGGCGCGGAAGAGCGGGAGAAGAAGATTAAGGGCTGGAAAAAGGCTGTGAAATACGCTTACGGCTGGGCAAAAGAGGATTAGACAGACTGAAAAGTTTATGGTTTACATAAGGTGAACGACTGCGAAAGCGAAGGGCGTGAACAAATCAATGAAACTGATATGGCGCTTCGCAGGGCGGAGCGCCCATGAAAGAGAGGGTATCTTATGCTGCCATATATCGCAGAATTCCTCGGCACCATGCTGCTCATCCTTCTGGGTGACGGCGTGGTAGCCAATGTGACACTCAATAAATCCGGTATGAAGGGCGCGGGAAGCGTCCAGATTACCTTTGCCTGGGGCCTGGCGGTCATGATTCCGGCCTGTATCTTCGGGGCAGCCTCGGGCGCGTCCTTCAACCCGGCCCTGACCCTGGCGCTGGCCATCGACGGCAGCTTCGCCTGGTTTATGGTACCCGGCTACATCATCGCCCAGTTCGCGGGAGCCTTCGTAGGCGCGTGTTTGGTCTATCTGCTGTTCAAGGGCCAGTTTGACGCTACCGACGACGCAGCCGTCAAGCGGGGCGTATTCTGCACCGCGCCGTCTATCCGGAACCGTGGCCTGAATATCTTAAGCGAAGCCATCGGCACCTTTGTGCTGGTCTTTGCCATCAAGGGCATGGGAAATGTGCCCGGACTGACGGATGGCCTTGGTAAATTCATCGTCTTCGGTATCATTGTTTCCATCGGTATGTCCCTGGGAGGTCTGACCGGATACGCTATCAACCCGGCGCGGGATCTGGGGCCGAGACTGGCCCATGCGGTGCTGCCCATTCGAGGAAAGGGAAGCTCCGACTGGGACTACGGCATTGTGCCGCTGGTGGGGCCGATTCTCGGTGCGATTGCGGCGGTGGCGTTGTATGCGGCAATTCCGTGGTAAATGGAAAATGATAGAATTACGTTGGCGGGTAAAAAGATTATAAGAAAACAAAATTGGGATAAAAGAAGAGAACCTGACAGGAAGAACGCATGAGGGTGCGGGAGCTTGTCGGGTTCCTTTTTTGCTCTATTGGAGATATCTGTATGTGCGAAAATATGCACAAAATAGAAAGGAGTATCTATGTACGATGTAATCATAGTAGGCGCGGGCGTCTCCGGCGCAGCCTCCGCCCGGGAGCTGTCCCGCTGCGCGGCCCGCGTCTGCGTCCTGGAAAAGGAGGAGGATGTCTGCTGCGGCACCTCCAAGGCCAACAGCGCCATCGTCCACGCCGGCTATGACGCCGCGCCCGGCAGTCTGATGGCAAAGCTCAACGTGCGCGGCAATGCGCTGATGGGCGATCTGGCAAAAGATCTGGATATCCCGTTCCGGCGCATCGGTTCCCTGGTGGTCTGTCTCTCCGAGGAAGACATGCCGGGCCTTCAGGCACTCTACGACCGGGGACAGGCGAACGGCGTCCCGGATCTTCGTATCATTTACCACGACGAACTGCTGCAGATGGAGCCTAACCTGTCGGAGGAGACCTATGCGGCTCTCTATGCGCCCACGGCGGGCATTGTCTGTCCCTTCGGCCTGAACATCGCCCTGGCGGAAAATGCGGCCATGAACGGTGTGGAGTTTCATTTTGACACGGAAGTACAAAGCCTGGAACGGAGGCAGGGCGGCGGCTGGATTCTGCATACCAGCCAGGGCTCCTATGAGACCCGTCTGGTGGTCAATGCAGCAGGTGTCTATGCGGATAGTTTACATAACATGATAAGCTCCGGGAAGATCCACATCACGCCGCGCCGCGGTGATTACTGTCTCCTGGACAAAACCACCGGGTCCCATGTAAACCATACCATTTTCCCCTTGCCTGGCAAATATGGAAAAGGTATCCTGGTGTCCCCTACGATCCACGGCAATCTGCTGTTAGGCCCTACTGCCATTGATGTGGCGGATCCGGAGGCCACGAACACCACTGCAGACGGCCTCGCTCAGGTGCTGGAAAACGCCGGCCGCTACGTAAAGGAGATTCCTTATAAAAATGTTATCACCTCCTTCGCGGGTCTGCGCGCCCACGAGGACGGCCATGAATTCATCATCGGTGAAGTCCCGGGTACAGAGAACTTCATTGACTGCGCCGGCATCGAATCGCCCGGTCTCACCAGCAGCCCGGCCATCGGTGAAATGGTGGCGGAGATCGTGCGGTCAAAGCTGGAGTTGTCCGAGAAAGAACATTTTATTTCCCGGAGAAAGGGCATTATGAATCCGACGCAGCTTCCCGACGGGGAACGGCAGGAATGGATTCGTCGGCATCCGGCATATGGACATATCGTCTGCCGCTGCGAACACATTTCCGAAGGGGAAATTCTGGACGCGATTCATCGGCCTCTGGGCGCGCGATCCCTGGACGGAGTTAAGCGCAGAGTCAGGGCGGGCATGGGCCGCTGCCAGGGCGGCTTCTGTTCACCGCGGGTCATGGAGCTTCTGTCCCGGGAATTGGACATCCCGCTGGAGCAGATCACCAAGCGGGGCGGCGCGTCCACGCTGCTCTGTGGTCAGAATAAGGACAGCTTATAGGAAGGGAGGATTTATCATGCAGACTTATGATATCGTTATCGTTGGCGGCGGCCCGGCGGGGTTGGCGGCGGCTCTGGCAGCCCGGGAAAATGGCGTAGCAGATATCCTGATTCTGGAACGGGAAGATCGGCTTGGCGGCATTCTGAACCAGTGCATCCACAACGGTTTTGGCCTTCACACCTTCCAGGAGGAACTGACCGGACCGGAGTACGCGGCCCGCTATATCGAAAAAGTCGAGGAACTTCAGATTCCTTATAAGCTGCAAACCATGGTGCTGAATATTATGCCGAACAAAAGGGTCGCGGCCATGAACCGGGAGGATGGACTTTTCGAGGTTCAGGCAAAAGCGGTGATTTTGGCCATGGGCTGCCGGGAGCGCCCCCGGGGCGCTCTGAATATTCCGGGCTTTCGCCCCGCTGGAATTTACACAGCAGGAACCGCCCAACGCCTGGTAAATATTGAAGGTTTTCTGCCCGGCCGGAAAATCGTGATCCTGGGATCTGGCGACATCGGCCTCATCATGGCCCGCCGCCTGACCCTGGAGGGAGCCAGGGTGCAGGCTGTGGTTGAGATTCTCCCGAAATCCGGCGGCCTGCAGCGGAACATCGTCCAGTGTCTGGAGGATTTCGATATTCCGCTATTGCTGCGTCATACGGTGGTGGATATCAAAGGCAGGGAGCGGGTCAGCGGCGTGACCGTGTCCGCCGTGGACGAACAGGGCAAGCCCATTCCGGGCACCGGTCAGGAATACGACTGTGACACCCTGCTTCTCTCTGTGGGCCTGATCCCGGAAAATGAGCTGACCCGGGAACTGGGCGCGAGAATGGATCCGGCTACCCACGGTCCGGTGGTCAACGAGAAGCTGGAGACTACCATCCCCGGCGTCTTCGCCTGCGGCAATGTGCTGCATGTCCACGGTCTGGTGGATTCCGTATCCGAAGAAGCGGCGGAGGCCGGGAAAAACGCAGCGGTTTCTATAAAACAGACAGAGGAGCGGCGCCTGACCTGTATTATTTGCCCGAAAGGATGTTCCTTACGCGTCCGCCTGGAAGCTGGCCGGGTGACGCTGGTGGAGGGCAACCACTGTAAGCGGGGCGCGCAGTACGCCGAAAAAGAGGTGACGAACCCCACCCGCACCGTGACGACGATCATTCCGGTTCGGGGCGGCCGTGAGAAAATGCTGTCGGTGAAGACGCGGACCGACATCCCGAAAGCGAAGGTACAGGCCTGTATGCGGGCTCTGAAGAACGTGACCGCGGAGGCCCCGGTGCAGATCGGTAACGTGATTCTGGCGGACGTGGCTGAGACAGGTGTAGACATTATTGCCACAAAAGAAATTTCAGAAATTTAAGACAACTCCACCGGGAAAGTATGGTTATCAAAATTTAAAGAAAATGCATGATAAAAAATTGACAATCTCGCGGGCGAAAGGTATAATCGGGATATGGCAGGAAGGCGGAAGCCTTTGAAGGTTTGGACGGGTAACATGCAATGCGACAGCGAAAACAAGGAGGAAAAGAGGTATGCAGAATTTTGATGTCATTGTTGTTGGCGGCGGTCCGGCCGGGTATAACAGCGCTGAGTACGCAGCTCACCATGGAAAGAAGGTGCTGCTGGTGGAAAAGAAGAGCCTGGGAGGAACCTGTCTGAATGTGGGATGTATCCCGACAAAAACCTTTCTTTACGCGGGAAAAATGTACCATTACGCATCGGGGGCCGGAGAAGCGTACGGTGTAACGGCGGAGGGTCCGGTTCACGTGGATCAGGCTGCAGTAGTGGAAAAAAAAGACGAGGTTGTAAAAATGCTGGTGCAGAGCGTAGGCAGTGCCCTTCGCCGCAGCAAGGTAAAAGTAGTAAACGGAACAGCGAAGCTTGGCAGATTGGATGGAAAACCTGCGGTGTTCGTAGGAGAAGAGACCTATACAGCGGAGAATTTGATTCTGGCTACCGGTTCGACTCCTGCAGTACCGCCTATCGAAGGTGTGAAAGAAGGTATGGCGGACGGAACGGTCATGATCAGCGACGAGATCCTGGATATGAAGGAGATCCCGAAGAAGCTTCTGGTCGTGGGAGGCGGAGTCATTGGTTTTGAGATGGCGGCTTATTTTCAGGAGGTTGGAGCGAAGGTAACCGTGATCGAGATGCTGGATAAGGTCCTGGGCGGCAATGATCGGGAGGTCAGCGAACTGCTTCAGAAGGAGCTGGAGAAAAAGGGTGTGACCTTCCATCTGTCCTCCGGAGTGAAAAAGCTGGCAGGCGGAGTCGTGACTTATGAAAAGGACGGAAGGCTTCAGCTGGCAGCTTATGATAAGGCTCTGATGTGCGTGGGCCGTCGTGCCAACAGCCAGATCGAGGGCCTGGAGGAGTTGGGCGTACAGACCGAGCGGGGAGCCATCGTGACAGATGAGCATATGCAGACCAACGTGCCGCATGTCTATGCTATCGGCGATGTGAACGGCAAGGTCATGCTGGCCCATGTGGGCTACCGGGAAGGCGAAGTGGCTGTGAACCATATCCTGGGCGAGGACGACGCCATGAGCTATGATGCGATCAGCGGCGTGGTTTACACCAGTCCGGAGGCGGCCTTTGTAGGTTTGTCCGAGGAGCAGGCGAAGGCGTCAGGCCGGAATTATGAGGTGAAAAAGGTATCCATCAATTTCAGCGGACGCCATGTGGCGGAGAACGGCTTAAGCAACGGTATCTGCAAGCTGATTGTGGATAAGAACAAAGAAACGCTTATCGGGGCGGCGCTGATGTCATCCTACGCGTCGGAGTATATCTATGCGCTGGCGCTGATGATTGACCTGCAGCTTCCGCTGAGACAGGTTCGACGGACGATTTTCCCGCATCCCACGGTATGTGAGATTATCAGGGAAGCACTTATGAATTAAAGATACGGCGGAATGAATGATGGGAACGAAAATGACAGCCTGGCACACGGGAAATGCGGGCGTAGTAATACGGGTTCTTAATATAGAAGAAAAGGGCTGCGCGGCCATCGGCTTCGACGTGTTTGCAAGGCAGCCCGGCGGGCTTTACCCTGACACGCCGGAGGCGATTCGGCAGGAGCTTCTGCGGGATATCCGGGAAAAGAAGCTGGGAACGCTGGTATTTACCCATGAGCACGCGGATCATTTCTGCCCGGAGGACGTGGCGGAGGCCCTGAAAATGAATCCGGATCTCCGCATCATTTCCACGGAGGAGACCATTCGGCGGATCCGGGCGCTGGAGCCGGAGGCGGGACGGCTGACGGCTGTGGCCGCGTCCGAGCAGAAATACCGGGTCATGACCTTGCCGGGTATGCGCCTGACCCTGTTCAACAGCATTCACATGGGCGACCGGTTTGCGGATATCCAGAATCTGGTCTGCCTTCTGGAGGCTGGAGGAAAGCATCTGATGCTGCCGGGGGACGCCAGGCCTGAAAAGATTCTATATGAAAGGACAGCGGTCTGGTCGAAGAAGATCGACTGGCTGATTGGCCCATTTCCACTGATGGGTCTGCCCTCCTCCAGGCGGCTGATAACCCGGTATCTGGAACTGGGAGATGTGCTGGCGATTCATCTACCCCGTCCCGATAAGGATACGGAGAGCTGGCGAAAAAACGCGCAGCACATCTGCGAGACGGCGGGCGACGGGCTGCCGGTACCGGTGTTCGGTGACGGTACCGGAAAGCGCTATGAACTCTGAAAAAATACCCAAAAATGCCCCGAAAATCCAATGTTTTTTTACAGAAAAACCCCTTGACACAGGGGGTTTTTCTTATTATACTAATCTAGTGTGCGCGAAAAGCGTATAGTATTTTTGCGCGCCTGAAACAGTCGAATTACCGACACAGCAGCCTGACAGGGCCGGCAACATTGCCTGCCACTCATCACAGGAGGTGAAAGGAATGCCAACATTCAACCAGTTAGTTAGAAAAGGACGTCAGACAACTGTAAAGAAGTCTACAGCGCCCGCCCTTCAGAAAGGATTCAACTCTCTGAAGAAGAAAGCAACTGATACATCCGCACCGCAGAAGCGTGGCGTTTGTACCGCAGTAAAGACCGCTACCCCGAAGAAACCGAACTCTGCTCTTCGTAAGATCGCCAGAGTACGTCTTTCCAACGGTATCGAGGTAACAAGCTATATCCCCGGAGAAGGACACAACCTTCAGGAGCATAGTGTTGTTATGATCCGTGGCGGTAGAGTAAAGGACCTGCCCGGTACCAGATATCACATCATCCGTGGTACCCTGGATACAGCAGGAGTTGCAAAGAGAAGACAGGCACGTTCCAAGTACGGTGCCAAGAGACCGAAAGACGCAAAAAAGTAATTTAAAGGTCGTTTGGTTTTGTAACTAGTACAGGTAACACGCTGTGAACAGAGAAGGGTACAGCCAGTGTCAGAATAAGGAAACACCGCGGTCACTAGGCTCGGAAAGACCTCGCCAAGTGTCCGGGTGTACGTTCACACTAGGCTCGAAAGTACCTCGCCAAGTGTTCACAGTAACAGAACTATTCGTTGGATAGACAATTGTCTATATTGCCGGAATGAAATATCGTCCCTTAGGCTGCGGGTCGTATATAGATTTGCCGTGCACGACACAAGTAGAAAGACACATGTGAGTACCTGAGAATTAAGAGTGAATCTTACTGAATCACAGATTCGGTAAGCATGTATTAAGGAGGGAAGTATTGTGGCACGTAAAGGACATACTCAGAAAAGAGATGTATTAGCGGATCCGCTGTACAACAACAAGGTAGTCACCAAGCTTATCAACAACATCATGCTGGATGGTAAGAAGGGCGTGGCTCAGAAAATTGTTTACGGAGCATTCGAAAGAGTAGAGGCTAAGACAGAAAAGCCGGCTCTGGAAGTATTCGAAGAGGCAATGAACAACATCATGCCGCTTCTCGAGGTAAAGGCAAGACGTGTCGGCGGAGCGACCTACCAGGTTCCCATCGAGGTTCGCGCTGATCGTCGTCAGGCTCTGGCTCTTCGCTGGATGACCATGTTCTCCCGTAAGCGCGGTGAGAAGACCATGGAAGAGCGTCTGGCAAATGAGATTATGGATGCAGCCAACAACACAGGCGCATCTGTAAAGAGAAAAGAGGACATGCACAAGATGGCAGAGGCAAACAAGGCGTTTGCTCACTATCGTTTCTAATTATTTGAGGAGGAAAATCCCGTGGCTGGAAGAGAATATCCATTGGAGAGAACCAGAAATATCGGAATCATGGCTCATATCGATGCTGGTAAGACCACACTGACAGAGCGTATTCTGTATTACACTGGTGTAAACTATAAGATCGGTGATACTCATGAAGGTACTGCTACCATGGACTGGATGGAGCAGGAGCAGGAGCGTGGTATCACCATCACTTCCGCTGCTACAACCTGTCACTGGACGCTGCAGGAGCACTGCAAGCCGAAGCCGGGCGCATTAGAGAACCGTATCAATATCATTGATACCCCGGGCCACGTAGACTTTACGGTTGAGGTAGAGCGTTCCCTTCGTGTACTGGACGGCGCTGTCGGCGTGTTCTGTGCGAAGGGTGGTGTAGAGCCGCAGTCTGAGAACGTATGGCGTCAGGCTGATACCTACAATGTTCCCCGTATGGCATTCATCAACAAGATGGATATCCTGGGAGCAGATTTCTACAATGCAGTAGATATGATTAAGACCAGACTTGGCAAGAATGCCATCTGTCTGCAGCTTCCGATTGGTAAGGAAGACGAGTTCAAGGGAATCATCGACCTGTTCGAGATGCAGGCCTACATCTACAACGATGAGAAGGGCGAGGATATCTCCATCACAGAGATTCCGGAGGACATGAAGGACGAAGCAGAGCTCTATCACCAGGAGCTGATCGAGAAGATCTGCGAGCTGGATGATGACCTGATGATGCAGTACCTTGAGGACGAGGGAGCATCTATCCCGGTTGAGGATCTGAAGAGAGTTCTTCGTAAGGCAACCTGTGAGTGTACCGCTGTTCCGGTTTGCTGTGGTACCGCTTACAGAAATAAGGGTGTTCAGAAGCTTCTGGATGCTATCATTGAGTACATGCCGGCTCCGACAGACATTCCGTCTATCAAGGGTACCGACATGGAAGGCAATGAAGTAGAGCGTCACTCCTCTGATGATGAGCCGTTCGCTGCACTTGCATTCAAGATCATGGCTGACCCGTTTGTAGGAAAGCTTGCATTCTTCCGTGTATACTCAGGAACCATGAATTCCGGTTCTTATGTATATAACTCTACCAAGCAGAAGAAGGAGCGTGTAGGACGTATCCTTCAGATGCATGCAAATAAGAGAGCAGAGCTGGACAAGGTATATTCCGGTGATATCGCTGCAGCAGTTGGATTCAAGTTCACCACAACCGGTGATACCATCTGCGACGAGCAGCATCCGGTAATCCTGGAGTCCATGGAGTTCCCGGAGCCGGTTATCGAGCTGGCTATCGAGCCGAAGACCAAAGCAGGTCAGGGCAAGATGGGCGAGGCTCTTGCAAAGCTGGCAGAGGAGGATCCGACCTTCCGTGCGCATACCGATCAGGAGACTGGTCAGACTATCATCGCCGGAATGGGAGAGCTGCATCTGGAAATCATCGTAGACCGTCTGCTGCGTGAGTTCAAGGTAGAGGCTAACGTAGGCGCACCGCAGGTAGCTTACAAGGAGACCTTCACCAAGGCTGTTGACGTAGACAGCAAGTACGCTAAGCAGTCCGGTGGACGTGGACAGTACGGACACTGTAAGGTTCGCTTTGAGCCGATGGATGCCAACGGAGAAGAGCTGTTCAAATTCGAGTCTCAGGTTGTCGGTGGTGCGATTCCGAAGGAGTACATCCCGGCAGTCGGCGAAGGTATCGAAGAGGCGGCACAGTCCGGTATTCTGGGAGGCTTCCCGGTACTCGGTGTTCATGCTACCGTATACGATGGATCTTACCATGAGGTCGACTCCAGTGAGATGGCATTCCATATCGCTGGTTCCATGGCTTTCAAGGAGGCTATGCAGAAGGGTAATCCGGTACTGCTCGAGCCGATCATGAAGGTTGAGGTTACTACTCCGGAGGAGTACATGGGTGATGTTATCGGTGATATCAACAGCCGTCGTGGACGTATCGAGGGTATGGATGATATCGGCGGCGGTAAGATGATCCGCGGATATGTACCGCTTGCAGAGATGTTCGGTTATTCCACAGACCTGCGTTCCAAGACTCAGGGCCGTGGTAACTACTCCATGTTCTTCGAGAAGTACGAGCAGGTACCGAAGAATATCCAGGAGAAAGTACTTGCTGCTAAGAAATAATTATAAAAATAACTGCAATCCGGTATTTTTAGCCGGATTGCGGTAAAGAAATAAGCAAAATTCCTAAATTTTGCTTGAAAAATAAGGCTCTATGAAATATAATCAGAAGTAGCCGAGTTTTAATATCGAAACAGGAAAAAATCAACTTTTACCCTCAGGGTGAATGAATTCAAGGAGGACAATCAAAATGGCTAAAGCTAAATTTGACAGAACAAAACCGCATTGTAATATCGGTACCATCGGTCACGTAGACCATGGTAAAACTACTCTGACTGCAGCTATCACAAAGGTTCTGGCAGCTCGTGTTGCTGGTAACACAGCTACAGACTTCGAGAACATCGACAAGGCTCCGGAAGAGAGAGAGCGTGGAATCACCATCTCTACCGCACACGTTGAGTATGAGACAGAGAAGAGACACTATGCACACGTTGACTGCCCGGGCCATGCTGACTATGTAAAGAACATGATCACTGGTGCAGCACAGATGGACGGCGCTATCCTGGTAGTAGCAGCTACCGATGGTGTTATGGCTCAGACTAAGGAGCACATCCTTCTGTCCCGTCAGGTAGGCGTTCCCTACATCGTAGTATTCATGAACAAGTGCGACATGGTAGACGATGAGGAGCTGCTTGAGCTGGTAGACATGGAGATCCGTGAGCTGCTGAACGAGTACGAGTTCCCGGGAGATGACACTCCGATCATCCAGGGTTCCGCTCTGAAGGCTCTTGAGGATCCGATGGGACCGTGGGGAGACAAGGTTATGGAGCTGATGGATGCAGTTGATACCTGGATTCCGGATCCGAAGCGTGCTACAGACCAGCCGTTCCTGATGCCGGTCGAGGACGTATTCACCATCACAGGTCGTGGTACTGTTGCTACCGGCCGTGTTGAGCGTGGTGTTCTGCATCTGAATGAGGAAGTTGAGATCGTTGGTATTAAGGAAGAGACTCGTAAGACCGTTGTAACCGGTATCGAGATGTTCCGTAAGCTGCTTGACGAGGCTCAGGCTGGTGACAACATCGGAGCTCTGCTTCGTGGTGTTCAGAGAACCGAGATCGAAAGAGGTCAGGTTATCGTTAAGCCGGGCAGCATCACCTGCCATACAAAGTTCACCGCTCAGGTTTACGTTCTGACAAAGGACGAGGGTGGCCGTCATACACCGTTCTTCAACAACTACAGACCGCAGTTCTACTTCCGTACAACTGACGTTACTGGCGTTTGCAACCTGCCGGCTGGTACAGAGATGTGCATGCCTGGTGACAACGTAGAGATGACCATCGAGCTGATCCACCCGATCGCTATGGAGCAGGGTCTTACATTCGCTATCCGTGAGGGTGGCCGTACAGTAGGATCTGGACGTGTTGCTACAATCGTCGAGTAATCTACGCGAAAGCAATGAGATAAGCGCCGAATAGGCGATGAAAAACAGCCCCTTGTGCTTGCACAAAAAGGGCTGTTTTTTATTGAATATGCGGGCATTTAACGAATGCCCGCGACCGAGAAAATGCATGGCATTTTCGAGGTTTGGCGCTTATCTGGATCAAGGCTTCTGGGGAATTCCCCGGAAGCCTTTTTTACGTCCGTATGTGTAAAAATAGAGCTGAGCGGTGCCAAAACGGTGCCAAAAATCAAAACTCCGGTGCTTTTATAGAACCAAAATAGAACCACGGGTGGTATTTTACCAGCCATTGATCTGTTTGATTTGCTCTGCCCGTTCCGGATCTCGGTGATATTGAAGCTTGAGTTGTATGGTGTCTACGACTTCTTTTCTGGCCTCGTCGTCGAGCTGATAAAAAGATGTAAGTAGATTATCTACGTCCGGCATACTGTTTTTTCCGAAAAGATACATCAGCGGGAACATAGAATTCTTCAGATATGTTTTTACACGGCTGCCATCCAGGGCTCCGTTCAGTCCGTCCGGTAGTGTCGGATAGATTTCTTCTTCCTTAATCGTTCCGGAGAAGGGAGGCAGAATGAATGGCAGATTACAAGTATATGATGAATGTCGAAGATGTAGCAAGGGAGCTAAACTGTTCAAAATCTCATGCCTACAAGCTGGTTAAGAGAATGAATACCGAGCTGGCACAGCAGGGATATCTTACCATAGCAGGTAAGATTCCGAGAGCATACTGGGCAGGAGTGGAATGCTACGGTGGATCAGGCATTGGTCAGCGGAGCGGCAGAGGAGCAGATCCGGGAGATAAAGCGGGAGTGTATTTCGGAAGAGATAAAAGCGAGTATTGATAGGAGAGGAAAAAGGCCAGAGCTGTTTTTGCTATATCTTTTCGAGGCGGTTTTCAAGCTGAAAGAGCTGATTGAGAGGGTAAGGGAAAGAGTAGCGGAGGCGAAAGAAGAAAGACTGGAGTTTCCGGTAAGAAGCCCGCTTGCAGCCAAATACCAACAGCTTGAATCAATCCAAAGAAAGCTGGATGATCAGAACGAAGCCATTTTCAACAGGGAGCTTGAACTGGGACGGGTAAGGAATGAACTGGTCAGTGCGACAGGAATATTCAAACGAAAAGAGCGGAAAAGCCTGCAGGAGCAAGTGGATTCATTGGAACGTCAGGTGGCAAGCATGAAGCGCTGGCTGTCCGGGATCGTACGGGAGCATGGATATGAAACAGTCCAGGAGTTTATGCAGGAATATCAGGCAGCCAGAAAAGAGTATAAAGGGTATATGGCTGCGGTGGAAGAATGGAGGAGACGGACAGAAGTGAAAGGGTTTGTGGATATGCAGCTCCGGGAAGCAAAGAAAAGAACGGAGGAGAGAGAAGAATACAGAGGTTATCGTAGTAGTGGCAGAGGAGCCAGATAGTGAAGAATCCCTCAGGAGAGTGTCCTGGGGGATTTCATTCTGTTTGGGAATCCAGTAAAACGGAATAATCAACTTCGAAGATTTTAGCAAAATAGGTTAATTCAATATCCGTGACAAACCGTTTCCGGGCTTCAATTCTCTGGATAGCATTCTTGTCCAAATCTAGGCCAAGAAGCTGCAAAGCGTCAGCCAGTTCTCGTTGAGACCAGCCTTTTTCTATACGAAGATTACGGATAGCAATACCAGAGAGGTTATTCATGTTGTCGATTTTGTTCTTATACATAGCTCACCTTTTGACAATTACTAAATGTCATTTACTTTTCTTATAGTGTATGATAGGATTGCTATACAAATGACATTTACTAAGTGTCAAAGATGAGTTTAAGCGAGGTAAATATAGAAATGGATAGTGAATTAAAACTGACAACAGAGGTCTATCTGCTTTGGCAGACTCTTGATTCTTTACCGGAAAATGAGCAGCGATTCATTCGTTTGATTATTGGATATGGTGCCAGTGGCCTGATTTCGGGTGATGATTATAGTTTTCTGTTGCAATACCTGATGGCGAAGGATAAGGAGTTATATGAGGCCAGGGAGAAGATTAAGAGGCTTTCATAAAGGATGGTTTTGTAGTAGAATAGGGGTGTATAAACTGGAATTTGAAAGGAGCGTTTTCAATGGCAAGCAAGAAAGTCGAAATGTATGCTAAAAAACGATATGAATTAGATGAAATCAAAAATAAAATCAAAGAAGAATTTGATAAACGTAAGTTCTCCAATGTGGAATTCAAAGACGAAATTATACGTGAATTAGGAGACACCAAAACACTACTATTAATTTTTGAAAACTGGTTTTTACGAACAGGAAGTTATGCCAGTTTAGTAATTATGTTATCCGAGTATCAGGGGTATCAGAGTGCAGATATTATTGCCACTGGTGGTAAAGAAGCTTTCTTTTCTTTTGGTGCAGAAGGTGACTTTGCAAAGTTTGGAGAAGATGCTTTGAAGAATTTAGGCTTTCAAGGAAAAGTTAGATAAATTCCAATTTGTCGGGAAGTTGCAGAGAGCGTAAAATCGGAATATTGCTGCTATCAATATTTGAAAAATTGTGCTGATTTAACAGAAGTTTTTATAGGAGACACGAATGTGATAACAGAAATAATTTTTTCGGATTATTATAGAACATTTTTATTGTGTATATTATCTATTGGGGTTGTTTTTTTTATGCGAAATGCAAGTATAAGAAAAAAAGTACTTGCATTAGCAGGATACGAATTTATTGTATTTTTACTTTTTCTTTGGATATTTATTGTGTGCATAATTTTTACTGAATTTGATTATGAATCAATAATAGCTATTGTGCAATGGGAATTAAAGTGGATACTTTATTTTACAATAAGTATAATATTGCAGTTTGCAATGTACTATTTTTTCTGGAAAAAAAGTAAAATATTAAAGATAGTGACTTTACTATTTAGTCTTATTATTGTTATTGTCCCATTGCATGTATTTGATTTTACTTGAAATAACAAAATAAAAAAATGAAATCCGGCAAATGCAAACTATAAAACAAATAGAGCAAACATAATCAGTTTATTTATATGCGTAATATTGTACAGACTTATGTGTATTGTATGAAAGAACGATAAAATTCAAGTTTGACGGAGTAATGGATATGAAAATCAGAGAAGTGAATGAAAATAAAAAGCAGTTTATATCATTATTGCTATTAGCTGATGAACAGGAGAGCATGGTTGATCGCTATCTTGAAAAAGGTAATATGTATGTACTTGAAGATGGTAATGTAAAAGCTGAATGTGTTGTCACCGATGAAGGTAACGAAATACTTGAAATCAAGAATATCGCAGTCGATCCGGAAAATCAGGGAAAGGGCTATGGGAAAGCACTAATTGATTTTCTTGCCAGTAAATATGCAGATGAATATTCTGTTTTGCAAGTTGGAACAGGTGACAGTCCGTTGACCGTACCATTTTATGAAAAATGCGGATTTGTCCGTTCTCATAATATTCCGAATTTCTTTACGAACAATTATGACCACCCAATTTATGAGTGTGGTGTACAGTTAAGAGATATGGTATATTTGCAAAGATGTTTATAACTTTCAGTCTGTAAGTGTAATCAGCCCCTTTCCGGTGCCAAAACGGTGCCAAAAACTCAGGCAAATAAAAATACCAGCTACTAAATTGGCGAAAAAACACCGATTTTAACCACAAAAAGCACGGTGAGCACCACAAAAAACACGATTCCAATGCCGCGAGGGTGGCCGTACAGTAGGATCTGGACGTGTTGCTACAATCATCGAGTAATCTACGCGAAAGCAATGAGATAAGCGCCGAATAGGCGATGAAAAACAGCCCCTTGTGCTTGCACAAAAAGGGCTGTTTTTTATTGAATATGCGGGCATTTAACGAATGCCCGCGACCGAGAAAATGCATGGCATTTTCGAGGTTTGGCGCTTATCTGGATCAAGGCTTCTGGGGATTTCCCCGGAAGCCTTTTTTCGGTTACAAATGTGTAATTTTCTTGTCGTGGTTCTAGTTTGGTTCTAAAAATTTGTGATTTCTATTTTCAATGAATAAAATCTTCTATCGGAACATTGAATAATCGCAAGGTATCTTCCAGCCACATCTCATATTCTTCCTTATTCAGAATGTCTGTATGTGGGCGATACTATTGCGAATGATTTAGTGAAGAATGTAAATAAGCTGACAGAACTGGGATTTGAAATTACGCTTCATGATAAAATGCCGGATGTGGTATTGTATAGAGAGGACAAAAGTTATTTATGGGAGTATGAAAAAGAAGTTAGAGTAGTGAAAAAGACTAGTGCAATGTATTATGACCTTCCAGAAAAATCCATTGAAAGTGTAATTTTTGGAAATGTTTTAGCAAGCGATCGTGGCAGTATTGAGAAGATTGCAATGATTTGTGAAAAACAAAATATAGAGATGTATCATGTAACAGGCATATACCCCTGTCCGGTAATGATTTTAAGTCTTGCCTCCTGAATGGAATCGGCGAAAAGGTATTCTCCTTTTATTCCAACAATCTCCTCATAATATGATTTTTCTTCCTGCTGTCCGGCAGAAGTGATTACAAGTATGCAGGGGATGTTTTTTAGTTCTGAGATTTCTATCATTTCCAGCCGGCTCAGAGGATTATGGTTTGAAATTTCTATGTACATATGGCTCTCGGAGAGTATTTCGTTATTATATAAATCTGAGAATGCCCGTCTCTGATCACTTAGAACCAGATCAACCTTGTCATTTTCTAATGCTTTATATAACTCTTCATGACTTCCAACTATGATGCTTGTCTGAGGAGTTTCATCAGCTGGCAGTCCAGAAGAAAGACTCCTTCATAAAATGTGCTCCCTTTCATTCATACAACGTAAAAGACTAACGAACATATTTAATAAAACATCGAAACCATCTTCTTTTTGTTGTTTACCTATAATAACGATTGGAGTAGTCGATTATAGACACTGCAATCAAAAAAATCTGAAAATATATTTATCAACATTACATAAAAGTGTGTAGATGCACATAAAATGGGAATACATATTGAAATTCACGTCGCTCTGTGATAGAATCTCATTACTAAAAAGTGTGCAGATGCACGGAAAGGGGGAGCGTAACGATGGAGATTAAAAGAGACGCTTACCTACAGCAGCTGACCCTGCGAAAAGATAATGGAATGATAAAGGTGATTACCGGCATTCGTAGATGTGGCAAATCCTTTTTGCTGTTTACCATCTTTAAGAGATACTTACTGGAGAACGGCGTTGATGTTGATCATATTATTGAGATTGCATTGGACGGTATTGAAAATGAGGAACTAAGAGATCCTAAGGTGTGTTTCAAGTACATCAAAGATGCCATGAAAGACGATGGCAAATACTATCTGTTTCTTGATGAAGTGCAGTTTATGTCACAATTTGAGGAAGTGCTGAACAGCCTGCTCCGCATGAGTAATATTGATGTGTATGTCACCGGAAGTAATTCCAAGTTCCTGTCCAGCGACATTGTGACCGAATTCCGTGGCAGAGGTGATGAGATTAGAATCTACCCTCTCTCCTTTGCAGAGTTTTATTCTGTCTATGACGGCGATTATGATGATGCATGGGATGACTACATGATCTACGGAGGATTGCCGCAGATCGTAAGTTTCCAGAGCGAACGACAGAAAGCGGACTATCTGAAGAACATCTTTGCAAATGTCTATCTGAAGGATGTTATTGAAAGAAATAAGATTCAGAACGTGGATGAGATTGGGATTCTGGTTGATGTGCTTGCATCTGCAATCGGCGCACCGACCAACCCTTCAAAGATTGCCAATACCTTTGCCAGTGAGCGCCAGATGACTTATGCTAATAAAACCATCTCCAAGCATATCGACTATTTGACAGATGCCTTTTTGATTTCCAAGGCAAGCCGATACGATATTAAGGGCAGAAAGTATATCGGTGCAAATCTGAAATACTACTTTACGGATCTGGGACTGAGAAATGCACGTCTGAATTTCAGACAGCAGGAGCCTACTCATATCATGGAGAACATTGTTTATAACGAGCTGTTGATCCGTGGCTACAATGTTGATGTGGGTGTCGTGGATATCTTCGATAAGGATAAAGAGGGCAAACGTGTTCGCAAGCAGTTGGAGGTTGACTTTGTGGTGAATCAAGGAAACCAGAGATACTATATCCAGGTTGCATATGACATGACTTCGGAAGAAAAACAGACGCAGGAGTTCAATTCTCTGCGTAATATCCCGGACTCTTTCAAGAAGATCGTCATTGTAAATGGCAGCAAAAAGCCTTGGAGAAATGATGAAGGTTTTGTCATCATGGGAATGAAGTATTTCTTGCTGAATGCGAATAGTCTGGAATTTTAAGTCGATTTGAGTTGTTGCTGTGGTGTTGTTCTATTTCAAAAAAGAGTGAAATGATATAAATAAGGCCAGCCGATGTGGTAGCATTTATGTGGGAGTACATGAAAGTACCGGAGGATTCAAGAGAAAAAGTTAAGAATATGATTGTTGAAATACCAGTATTTTTTGCTAAGGGTAAAACACCTATGCGTGTAGAATTACAGATTCGAACCAATGGTATGGATTTCTGGGCAACATTGGAACATCAACTTCGCTATAAAAAAGAAATTGAAGAAATGCCTGGCTATGATGAGATAAGTGAAGAATTACTTCATTCTGCAAGAGCTATCATTGAAGCAGATAATGAAATGCAGAGAATAAAAGACAAAATTGGTATGTTACACGAAATTTAGGGAGAAAACTGAGCAAGTAGGAAGGTGGAATATATATGAAACAAGATACTTTAGAGGGCAAAGCAAAAACAAAAAATGGGGTAAAACGACTGTGTTTTTCCATAATCTGCATTCTTTTGGAAGTGATTTTTATTATTACTATCGTAACACGCTTGAATGAATATGCAGAAATCATAAATTTATTTACAAGGATTTTGAGTGGGATCTTGGTTTTGGGATTGTACGCATCAAATAAGACATCCTCTATGAAAATGCCTTGGGTCATTTTAATTCTAATTTTCCCAATTATGGGTGTAGGCCTGTATTTGTTGATTGGTTTGAATGGTGGCACACATAAAATGCGTGAGCGATATGCAGAAATTGATAGCAAATTGTTACCAATGCTTCCGGACAGTCAGGAGTGTTTGAGCAGAATAAAAGAAACAATTCCGAAAGCAGGAAATATAGCAAGTTACATACAAAGAAATTCGCAGTATCCAATCTATCAGAATACGGATATTGTGTATTTTGATGAAGCAGTGAAAGGATTAGAGGCACAGCTTAAGGATTTGGAGAAAGCACAGAAGTTCATCTTTATGGAATATCATGCGATAGAAGACGCTGAAGCATGGCATAAGATTCAAGATGTTCTGGAAGAGCGAGTAAAAGCAGGTGTGGAAGTTAGAGTATTCTACGATGATATGGGTTCTATAGGCTTTATTAGCACAGATTTTGTGAAAAAGATGGAGGCAATAGGAATTCATTGCCGTGTATTCAATCCGTTTATGCCAGGTTTAAATCTGTTTTTGAACAATCGTGATCATAGAAAAATAACAGTTATTGATGGAAAAGTCGGATTTACAGGTGGATATAATCTAGCAAACGAATATTTTAATTACACACACCCGTATGGACAGTGGAAAGATACAGGTATTCGTTTAGAAGGAGATGCTGTTCAGTCGCTTACGGTGACATTTTTGGAAATGTGGAATGCAGTAAGTGATAAGGATGCTAATGATTCTGATTTTAGTAAATACCTTTTCCACTATGATTATGCGGCACAGCAAACTGGGTTTGTTCAACCTTATGCAGACAGCCCTATGGATAATGAGCAAGTAGGAGAAGAAGTTTATATCAGTATGATAAATAAAGCTGAAAAATATTGTTGGTTTATGACTCCATATCTAATCATAACAGATGAAATGACGCATGCGTTATGTCTGGCTGCTAAGCGAGGGGTAGACGTAAGAATTATCACACCTGGTATCCCTGATAAAAAATTCATTTATAATATAACTCGTTCTTTTTATCATGGATTGGTTAAACATGGTGTTCGTGTTTATGAGTGGACTCCTGGTTTCTGTCATGCAAAAATGAGTGTGGCAGATGACTGTATGGCAACCTGTGGAACAATTAATCTGGATTATCGAAGTTTATATCACCATTTTGAAAACGGCTGTTTTATGGCAGATTGTCAGGCAGTTGTGGAAATAAAAAATGATCTGATAAGAACGATGGGAGAATGTCGTGATGTGACAGACCAATATCAAACCGGACGAAGTGCATATTTGCGACTGGGACAATTATTTATGAGATTATTTGCTGGATTGCTATAAGAATCTGATGAAACGACCTTTCAAAAAACAGTTGATTTAGAAGTTAACTGTTTTTGAAAGGCCGTTTTTGCTATATCTAACCGTCTGTTGTACAAAGAAGATTTTGCATGGATGAAAAAACAAACCTTGTTGAGGTTAAATTGAGATTGACTATGTATTGTATAAGTATGAAATAAAAAGGAATCAGGTGATGTACAATGAAAAAGTATAAAACATGTAAAATCCTTCTTGTTATACTGGCAATTTTTTTATGTGTGGCTTTTTATGAATTGCTCGGAATCTGCGTTGCATATAAAAAGCAGCCGGAAGTGTCCAATACAACCAAAAAAGAAACAAAAAATGGGTCATGGAACGAATGCAGTGAAAATACAGAACGGGCAGTAATCATAGAAAAGAATCCAGAAGCGCTTTTACAAAGAGTGCGTTTGATCAAGAATGCAAAAAAGGAAATTATTCTTTCTACTTTTGCATTTCAATCCGATGAAAGTGGAAAATTGATTTTAGGAGCACTGCATGCTGCGGCAGACAGGGGTGTACATATTCGTCTGTTAGTAGATGGAATGGAGAGCTGGATTGATATGGAAGGAAATCCGTATTTCTATGGATTATCTTCCCATGAGAATGTTGAAATTAAACTATATAATAAGGCCAATCCGTTGAAACCGTGGAAAATGATGGGTAGAATGCATGATAAATATTTGATTGCAGATGGAAAGAGATATATTCTTGGGGGAAGAAATACATACAATTATTTCCTGGGTGATTTTCCGGGACATAAGAACTATGACAGAGACGTGTTAGTGGTTTGCGATGAACCTGAGAAAGAAAATTCAGTTAACCAGTTGTTAGAGTATTTTGAAACGATATGGGAACAAGAAGACAGTGGTTATTTTCATGACAATAAAAAACTGGCAAATAGAAAATCTGTAAGGAACGCAGTTTTAGAGCTGCAGAACGGCTATCAGAAATATTTTGAAGAGAATAAGGAAAGAATCTGCGATACCGATTACACGGACGAAACTTTTGAGACAGAAAAGATTGCATTAGTGTCAAATCCTATCCACACAGGTTCCAAGGAACCAGTAGTCTGGTATCAACTGGGAGAACTAATGAAAAATGCAAAAGAGCGCGTGAAAATTCATACACCATATATTATTTGCAATGATATGATGTATAATACATGGAAAGAGATTGCGGAGAGAGTTCCGGATTTTTCTATCATGACCAATTCGGTTGCCAACAATGGAAATCCGTTTGGTTCTGCTGATTATGCGAGAAACAGAAACAGAATTTTAAATACAGGAATTGATATCTGGGAGTATGAAGGCGGCTATTCTTACCACGGAAAAAGCATCCTGATTGATGATGATCTATCCGTAATCGGTTCCTTTAACATGGATATGAGAAGTGCATATCTGGATACGGAACTGATGCTTGTAATACGTAGCAAAGAGATTAATAAACAGTTGGAAGAAGGCATGATGGAATATGAAAGAGTGTCCCGACAGGTATTGGAAGATGGAACCTATCGTGATCCGTATCATGTAGAGCCAATTGAATTGACAAAGAAGCGTCAGAGAAACGTACTTTTGGTACAGCATCTGCTTGGATGGGCAAGGTATCTGTTTTAATAAGGAGGAAGGAAAACGTGTTTCAAATATTGATTGTAGAAGATGATAAAGAATTAAGCCAGCTATTCCAAAAAGTGCTTGAGAAGAATGGATATCAGGTCAAAAGTGCATCGGATGGAGCACTGGCATTAGAAATATTGGATAAAGAGTATATTGATCTGATCATTTCCGATATTATGATGCCGGTTATGGATGGTTATGAACTGGTGTCGGAACTCCGTTCAGCAGGATATCAGATACCAGTACTTATGATTACTGCGAAAGGTTCCTTTGATGATATGCGCCAGGGATTTCTTTCGGGAAGTGACGATTATATGGTAAAACCGGTAAATGTGAATGAAATGGTTTTAAGAGTTGGAGCACTGCTTCGCCGTGCACAGATACTGAATGAACACAAAATTGTGATCGGTTCAACAGAGTTTGATTATGATGCAATGACGGTTACAACTGATAAGGAAAGTCTTGTTTTGCCTAAAAAAGAATTCCTGCTTTTATATAAGCTTGCAGCCTCGCCAGGCAGAACATTTACAAAACAACAGTTGATGGATGAAGTATGGGGATACGAGACGGAGGCAGACCCACATACGATAGAGGTACATATAGGAAGAATCAGAGAGCGTTTTAAAGATAACCCTGATTTTGAAATCGTAACAATGCGTGGAATTGGATACAAGGTGGTGAAAAAATAATGGAACAAAAGAAAGAAAAAGGATTGCGGATCCGATCCTGTCTGACTGGTGCAATCTGGCTGGCACTTGTATTTTCAACAGTCATATCTGCTTTATTATTTGCTTTTTTGAATCATTTTTTTAATCTGCCGAGCAGCATACCTGTGCTTGGCTGGCTTTTGATTTTCAATACATTGATTGCAGGGCTGATCACTTCCTTTATTAATGCAAAGTTACTGGAACCAATTACCAGACTCAGTAAAGCAATGAAGGAAGTTTCTCAGGGGGATTTTGAACAGCATTTGGAAACGAACAGCCGTATCGCAGAAGTTGGAGAATCTTATCAAAGTTTTAACGTTATGACAAAAGAACTTCGTGCAACAGAGGTGCTGCAGATGGATTTTGTATCTAATGTTTCTCATGAGTTTAAGACCCCGATTAATGCCATTGAAGGATATACAATGCTGCTTCAGGGAGAAGAACTGTCTCCGGATCAAGAGGAATATGTAGAAAAAATCTTATTTAACACCCAAAGACTTTCCGGATTGGTTGGTAATATTTTGCTGTTATCCAAGTTAGAGAATCAGAATATACCAATGAAAAAAACAGAATATCGTCTGGATGAACAGATCCGCCAGGCATTTCTTTCATTGGAAACAAAATGGACAGAAAAAGAAATTGATTTTCAGGTAGAATTGGAGGAAGTTAAATATACTGGAAATGAAGGACTTTTTATGCATATCTGGATAAATCTTTTGGATAATGCGATTAAGTTCAGCCCTTCAAAGGGGACAATTACGATGTTTCTGAAACAAGAACAGGATTCTGTTAAGTTCATTCTGGAAGATGAAGGACCGGGAATAGAGGATGATGTGAAAACCAGAATATTTGATAAATTTTATCAGGCAGACGGTTCTCACAAAGCAGAAGGAAATGGTCTCGGCCTTGCACTTGTGAAACGGATTGTAGATAGTGCCGGAGGAACAATCAAAGCAGAAAACCGTGAATATGGTGGATGCAGATTTGTTGTAGAGCTTCCAATACAGAAAGATGAGGCCATATAAGTTTAAGAAAAACAGATAGAGGAGGAATTACATGACATTTTATCAGGAGTTGCAGTTAAATCAGGCAGGTTCTAAAAACCTGTTGAAAAAGAGTGAAACAGTGAAAGAAAAATCATATCATATACTGGTATATTTGGTAAAGATAGCTGTTACAATGACATTTTGTTTTTTATTTGTTACTATTTTCAGTATCTTATTTGGAAATGAGAATAGTATTGTGGGTGTAGTAGTTTTATTATGCCTTATGGTATTTCGGAATGCGGATCTGGGGATCCACACCGGACAATCTACGATGCTTTTGGCTTTGTTCTTTGTAATTATGACTGTATGTCCGCATTTAGCAAATCAGTTTTCACCGGTATTGGGAATGCTGTTAAATATTGCGGCACTGGCTGTGTTGATTCTGTTCGGATGCCATAATCCATTCATGTTTAATCAATCTACATTGGTTCTTGGGTATCTGCTGCTATATGGTTATGATGTTAGGGGAAAAAGCTATCAGATGCGATTAGTCGGAATGGCTTTAGGTGCTGCACTTACCTGCTTCGTATTTTATCGAAATCATAAAAACAGAACCTATAAAAGAAATCTGAAAGATCTGATACAAGAATTTGATATCACTTCTTCCAGAACAAAATGGCAGATATGTCAGATTTTATGCGTACCGATTGTCCTTTGCATTGCAGAACTTTGTAATATGCCACGTGCAATGTGGGCTGGTATTGCGGCCATGTCCACGATTTTGCCGTTTATGGAAGATATGCACTACAGAGTCCGTAAAAGGATTGTCGGAAATATTGCAGGTGTTATATGTTTTACAGTATTATATTTTCTGCTTCCTTCGTCAATCTATGCATATATAGGAATTCTTGGTGGAATCGGTGTAGGATTTTCAGCACAATATGGCTGGCAGGCAGTATTTAACACATTTGGTGCTTTAGCCATTGCTGCAGAGACTTATGGACTACAAGGAGCGGTTAGTCTTAGAGTGATTCAAAATGTTTTTGGTGTTGTGTTTGCTTTAGCATTTTGTGTTATATTTTATTGGTTTATGTCTAAAAAAAACGGTTCATGCGGGACTCAATGTACGCTTTAATGAAGAAAAACAGATTACTTCTGATAACGAAATTCAAAAGTGGGCGAAACAGATTGTAAAATAGTACTCTTAGCGGAACTAATCAGGTGATAGGTAACATTTACTTCAGGATCAGTTAAGGGAATCCGTTTCCGTCCTTTCAGAGTCTGCTCTGAGCCGGGTGCTTTACTGCTGGAAAAACATAATAATGTGGAAGTCCTGACCAATTCTTCAAACTCAAATTCATCTGTCTGTATCAGAAAGCGGGATGCTGGCATTTTGCTCTTTACCAGATTTGTCCAGAAACCGATTTCATCACGAAGAAGGCAGTTAAAACCGTTAAGCTGTGAAAGACTCAGCTGAGAATATTCTGCCAATTTGTGTTCTTTCGGGATACAGACATAGAGCTGCTCCTTAAGATAAGGGATGCAGAGAAGATTTTTATCTGAACAGGCCTGTGGCAAAATACCGATATCAGCATTGCCGGAACTGGCATTTTGAAGGATTTCATCCATATTTGTCAGTTTTGAGGAAATAATATTATCGGAATTTGACAAAGGAGTGTGATTATATGGGTAAAGCGATTTTGGCAGCAATCGTTACATTGATTGTTGGTTATTTATAGCAATTCAACTTTATAATGCAACAGCGGTGAATTGCATATCGCAAAGATGCCGTTTGAATGTTGCACTAATTTCTTGACTTACGATAAAATTTGCGATAAACGATTTTTGGAAGGAATATAATCATGTCGAAAGATGAATATTTGATCACAGATCCACCCCTTAAAGCGCTGACTGTTTTTGCGATGCCGATGATCCTTGGCAGTTTTTTTCAACAAGTATACAATATGGCCGATTCCATAATAGTTGGTCAATTTGTTGGCTCCTCGGCACTTGCGGCTGTTGGTGCTTGTGCTGCACTGACCAATGTTTTTATTTGTGTGGCGCTTGGTGCTGGTGTGGGCGCAGGTGTGCTTGTAAGCCGCTATTTTGGTGCAAAAAATTATGGTAAAATGAAAACCATTGTGTCAACGTCCCTGATCAGCTTTTTGATCTTAAGCGTTGTCCTTGGTGTCTTTGGCTTTTGCTTTTCTCATTTCATGATGAGCGGATTACAAACCCCTGCCGATATATTGGAAGAAGCAGTATTGTATCTGCGTGTCTACTTTGTGGGTTTCCCGTTTCTATTCATGTACAACATTCTTTCCACCATGTTCACTTCCATCGGTGAATCCAAAATTCCGCTGGGACTGCTGATATTCTCATCTATCCTGAATATTTTTATGGATCTCTGGATGGTGGCTGGTCTTGGTCTGGGGGTGTTTGGTGTAGCCCTTGCGACCTTGATCGCACAAGGAATTTCTGCCGTGTTTTCGTTTTTGATCTTTCTGTCTCGGATGCGGCAATACAAGAGCTCCTTTAGCAGGTTCGACCGGCAGGAGCTGTATTCCATGCTTCGCATTGCGGTACCATCGGTTTTGCAGCAGTCCACAGTGTCTATCGGTATGATGATCGTGCAGGCAGTGGTAAATCCCTTCGGCACACAGGCACTTGCCGGGTATGCGGCAACGATGCGGGTAGAAAATGTTTTTTCGCTGATCTTCGTATCCATCGGCAATGCAGTTTCGCCGTTTGTATCCCAGAATCTTGGCGCAAAGAAAATTGAGCGTATCAAAAAAGGCTACCATGTTGCACTGATGCTGGATCTGTGCTTTGCGGCCATTGCGTTTGTGACCATTGAAGCGCTGCATACGCAGATCTCCTCACTGTTCTTAGGAAAAGACGGAACGGCGTTTGCCTATCAGGTGTCTGGTGATTATATGAGGTGGATTGGTTACTTTTTCATCTTCATGGGTATCAAGATGGCAACCGATGGAGTTCTTCGCGGACTTGGAATCATGCGGCCGTTTCTTATTGCAAATATGGTAAACCTTGCAATCCGCTTGTCTGTTGCTTTGATTTGTGCACCGCGTTTTGGCATTGCTTTTGTTTGGCTTGCAGTCCCGGCAGGTTGGCTTGCAAACTTCCTTATTTCCTATGCGGCGCTCAGAAGATCGTGGCCAGAGGATAAAGCAGCGGTATCTCAATGATTTCATGCAGTGGAGAGGTGCTTTGTTCTGACGGGTTCCACTTACAGAGAATGAAGCATTGATGTTTCTGCTGATATGGTATTCCGCATCAACAACTCTTTTTCAGATGATACGGTCAAAGGTATTTATTTCTGATTGTGGAAGATTCTTTGATATAATCGCAACTTTTATACAGACCATTGCTGGCTGTATTGTACTGACAGGAAAGAATGTGGCACAGATTAGTGATGAAATATCTAATCCTGTCATTGCCGGAATTATATACTGGCTGATAAGAATACTGATCTGCGGTGGATGTCTGGTGGGTGCGGGAATACTTGTAGCGTTTATAGGGATAAAGATTGCAGGGGTATATAAGAAGTGCTGTTGGGATATGATTACCATATTGGTAACAATTATAAGCATGGAAATAGCAATCTACTTTGGAGATTGGATAAAGACAAGAACACCGATTAATCTGCTATTTCTCTTATTATTCGTGCAACTGGTATATGTTGCAATCAGGTGGTATATGAAAGGCTGGCGGGATACAAGGAGTCATTATTAAAATTGCAAACAGATAGATAAAATATATAAATCTATCCATTTGCATATAGAATACTTTTATCTTTTGAACATTGTAAATATGATGCATAAATAGTATATTGTCAGCATAATTGATACAGATAATAAAACGAAAAACAACATCATCTCCAAATATTGTATGAATACAGAAAGTAGAAATTAAGAAATTTCCTCTGTTTTCTTCTTTCTGTATTCATTTGGACTCATATGATAATATTGTCTAAACTTCCGGCAGAAATAGCCGGAACTTGTAAATCCGGTTTCTTCTGCAATGGAAGAAACCGATTTTTGAGTGATATAAAGTTGTTCAGCAGCCTGTGCTAGTCTGTATTGAATTAGATATGCTACCGGAGAACAGTGGATGCCAGTTTGAAAAATGTGTAAAGCTCCACTTTTGCTGATAGATGCCGATGCCGCAATCGTCTCCAATGTAATCTCTTCCATGTAGTGATCATGAATATACTGCATCATAGCTTGTAATTTTGCTTGTTTGTGATTTAATCGATGAATACTGTTAGAATCAGAAGTCCAGTCCATATTTTTTTGCAATATGTTCCAAAGCTGAAATAAAAGTTGTATAGTACATAATTCATTATCCGGCTTAGTTTCCTGAATAGTACAAATTTGCGACAAAAGTTGTAGCACCTGTTTTCCAAATGTGTTGGATGGACTGAAAACTTGATATGGAACAGACGAGCTTATCACAGGAAGAATATATTTTTCGTAAATGAGGCTGTTTTCGGGTGCTAATAGGGTTGGCGAAAAAACAATATTAGGTGCAAATGTACTGCTTTGTGCTTCAAAACGATGCAGGACACCGCTATTGATAAATATGCCGCAACCTTTATGTAGTTCTATTTTACTTGTACCTATAAGGCAGAGCGCAGTACCTTCAGCAGTATAAAGAAATTCTAATTCATGATGCCAATGCCAGTCAATGCGATGGAAGTCAAATTTCCAAATATTATCAGGATAGTATGCAAATGGATAACGATTGTTGCCATGCTGGATGGTTTCTCGTAGTGTTTCATCTGTAGTTATCTTAAAAGTCTCCATGCTATATTTCCTCATAAATAATAAAATTTGTTATATTGTACCATAAATATATGATTTTATACAATGACTAGATATAAAGTTTACGATATAATTACATTTATTAGAGGAGGACAAAATGAAAAGCCAATATAATAAGACAATTACAGCCTGTTTTGTAGGTTATATTGTACAAGCTATCGTTAATAATTTTACACCACTGCTTTTTTTGTTTTTTCAGAAATGCTATCATATTCCAATTTCCCAAATTACATTGTTAGTGACTTTTAATTTTGGGATACAACTACTGGTTGATTTTCTTTCTGTCAGATTTGTTGATAAAATAGGATATCGGATATCAATGATTATAGCTCATGTTCTAGCAGCGGCAGGATTATTCCTTCTTACAGTTTTACCAGAGATTTTACCAGTTTCCTTTATTGGAATTTTGATTGCTGTAATGATCTATGCGGTAGGTGGTGGACTTTTGGAAGTCCTAGTCAGTCCAGTTGTTGAGGCTTGCCCATCCGACAATAAGGAAAAAGCAATGAGCCTGTTGCATTCTTTTTATTGCTGGGGACACGCCGGAGTTGTACTCATATCAACCGTGTTCTTTTATGTAGTCGGTATAGATAACTGGAAAATATTAGCCATTATTTGGGCGGTAATTCCAATTGGAAATGCTTTTGTTTTTTCAAAGGTTCCCATTGCACCATTGCTTGAGGATGGAGATACCGGACTTGGATTAAAGGAATTGTTTTGGATGAAAATTTTTTGGATTTTGTTGATTATGATGATATGTGCAGGAGCAAGTGAGCAAGCAGTAAGTCAATGGGCCTCTGCTTTTGCAGAAAAAGGTCTTGGAATTTCAAAGGCAGCCGGCGACTTAGCAGGGCCGATGGCATTTGCGGTTCTAATGGGAATATCAAGATTGTTTTATGGTAAGTATGGTGACCGTATCAATTTGGAACACTTTATGATTTATAGTAGTTTTTTATGTATTTTATCCTATTTAGGGATTTCATTATTCTCGATTCCGCTATTAAATCTGATTGCCTGCGCTGTCTGTGGGCTTTCAGTGGGAATCATGTGGCCTGGAACTTTCAGCAAGGCATCAGCAGCTTTGCCCAAAGGGGGAACAGCCATGTTTGCATTGCTGGCATTAGGTGGAGATATAGGTTGTTCAGGAGGTCCTACATTGGTTGGAATGGTATCAGGAGCTTTTGGGGATAACCTAAAGATGGGAATTTTGGCAGGAATTATTTTTCCAGTGTTGCTACTTATAGGAGTCATTCTTTGCAGAAGACAAAAGAAAATTACTAATTATAATACAGTGAAAAGTAGGCACTAAATATAGTTGCTTATTAAAATAAAAAAGAAAGTGAGAAAAAAGGTGGAATTTTTGAAAAACAATCCTAAATGGATACGTCAACCAAAGCAGGTACAAATTAGTGAGGATAAAGTTGTAATTTTTACAGAAAGGGGTATCCTCTGATATTAAAAGTATGTGGTATCGTTTTTCACGAAGGGACAGAGACTACTGTATTGAATGCAGTGAGGATGGCATAAATTTCAGACAAATGCGTATTTTCCATATGTGGGAAGGTGCAGAAAAAATTACTTATGGAATATATGCATGCAGCCCGACAGAAGGCTCATATAAGGCAACATTTTCAAATATGCAGATTACGGAATGTAAATGGGAATCAGATGCAGACTGGCGTGATTGATGGTATGATTTCTAAAGATAAATCTCATATGAGAATCATTATCAGTTAAATTGAATAATAAATATAAGCCAAAAATAATCCCCGAAAAATTTTAGAATTTTTGGGGATTATTTAACATTATAAATAAAGAGTGTCATCTGCATCCACCCATATTTGCATCGTTCCATCAAGATATAATTTTGCATATTCAAGTGGTTCATCAATGGCAAGTGCGTTTAATGAACAGACTGATCCGGGTGTGGTTTATAAATCTTTCTCAGCTTCCCAACAGTCAATACGGAGCATACCAGCACTGGTATACACATCAATGCTGTTGCGTTGTGGATTGTATTCTGCAAATATTGTTCTCATCGTATCATATCTCCTTATCGTCCAATCAATCATTCGTTACAAAAATTAGAAGCATTTCAATCAGTTCACCATGTCGTTTTCATTTTATGTTATACTGTTTTAGAGGATTATCTTGGTCTCCGCTGCCGCTTCGGTCGGCACAGAGCAGAGGTCCACCGGACCTCTTGTGCCCTTGTTTTTGTCCTTATCAGAGTTCGTAAATACTCATGGGACAATATAATACAAGGGAAACAATAAGGGAAAACTCACCTGCGATAAACTTAGTGTTTTCAAGGGCTTGAGAGATATTTGATAATAAAATATAACAATTATTAAATCCCTTTGAATATATGAAATCTCAATTCAAGTTTGCAGAACTAAGAGTATTGGAAGATTAAGGACACCTGTCTTGAAAAAATGTTGGCAGAATAGTATACCGCTGTGATATAATAAAGCAAACGATTTTATATGTAAATTTAAAATTTAAACTGAAAGCCATTTAAGTCTTTCTAAGCGAGAGGAAACCGTATGGATAATTTCAAAAAACTCACAGAGCAACTTATGAAAATATATATTAATGCTGAATCAGTAAATGATTTGGGTATAGAAAATTATTTTGATGAAAATGTCAGTCTGATCGGAACTGGGAAACATGAGCTTTTCAGGAATCTGCATGAGTTTTTGGAATCATTTAAATTTGATGTAAAACGAAGAGATAAAATCAGACTTGAAATAGAAAATTTATATCAGGAGGAAGAAAGACTAGATGATGATCATGTTCTTGCACATGGAACAGTAGATTTTACTGGTCTGTTTAAAGATGGTTCAATCTGTTTCAAAATGGAGACAAGATTTACGATTATCTATAGGTGGACGAATGGAAAATGGCTGGTTCAGCATCTGCATCAGTCAACGCCGGATTTGGAGCAAATGGACGGTGAAGAGTTCCCTGTTACCTTGGGAAAGCAGGTCAAAAAAACCCGGCAGGCTTTTCATGCATTAGGAACTGCATATTATTTAATCTTAAGGTTGAATTTAAAAACAAAGCGTGTTGAGCTTGTCAAAAAAAGTCGAAAAATGATTATTGATATGAAAGATTATACCGAATGGAATCCTAAGATCGAGATTATCGAAAGGGTGATGGCAGAACCGTTTGCGCAGAAGTATATGGAATTTCTTGATATACAGACCATGGCGGCACGGCTTCATAATAAAGAATCTATGTCTTCCGAATTCAAACTAAAGGAAGGAGCATGGTTTCTTGCTATGGTCGTTCCTCAGAGTTATGATAAAAATGGAAATGTTACATCCGTGCTGATTGCAAATCGAGATGTGACAGATGAAAAAATGCGGGAATTAAGACAAGAGGAAGAATTACGGGAGGCTAAATTAAAAGCAGAATGTGCAAATAAAGCAAAATCGACATTCCTGTTCAATATGTCCCATGATATCAGGACGCCTATGAATGCGATTATTGGTTATGCAGAACTGGCGACCAGACATTTGCAAGAAACAGAAAAACTTGGCAGATACCTTGAAAAAATTCAAATATGCGGAAAAGAACTTCTGTCGATGCTTGGTAATGTTCTGAATCTTGCAAGGATTGAAAATAATCAGGTCGAAATGGAATACACTGTTTCGAATGTTCATGAGTGCTTTGAAAATTGTATCATTATGTTCCAACAACAGGCAGAAAGAAAAAATCAAACTCTCTCCCTGACAGAACAAATCATGTATCCGTATGTATATATGGATGCACCGCACCTGTCAGAAGTCTGTCTTAATATTATAAGCAATGCAATAAAGTATACAAATACAGGAGGTAGGATATCCTGTAATGTTGTACAGAAATCCTGTGAAAAAGAAGACCGGTGCAATCTGATCATTACCATTACCGATAATGGAATTGGTATGTCTGAAGAATTCCAAAAGCGTATTTTTGAAACTTTTGAAAGAGAACGTAACACTACGTTAAGTCATATTGATGGTAGTGGCATCGGAATGGGCATTACAAAAAAGCTTGTAGATCTCATGGATGGCACAATAGAAGTGAAAAGCAAGCAGGGTGAGGGTTCCCAATTTACAGTAACGATTCCTTGCAGGAAAGCGTCAAAAGAAGATTCTCTGGTGAAAAAAAATAGTAATCTGAGTAGTAAGAATTGCTTGAACGGTGTTCGAATCTTATTAGTCGAAGATAATGAGATCAACACTGAAATCGCAAAGGAACTATTGACGGAAGAAGGCTGTATTGTTGAGACTGCAAATGATGGTGTTGCATGCATTGATATGATTGAAAAAGCGGATGCTGGTTATTACAAGATGATCCTTATGGATATTCAGATGCCTGTTATGAATGGATATGACGCTGCATTAACTATCCGAAAGATGAAGGATACGAAAAAAGCCAGAATCCCAATTATTGCGATGACGGCCAATGCTTTCGCAGAAGATACACAAAAGGTTCTTTCTGTTGGAATGAATGCTCATGTTGCAAAGCCTGTTGATATGAACATTCTTGTGCCAACAATGATGAAATATTTATAATAGACAGCTTCAAAAAAATGTACAATATAATACCAATAAAGATTCATCGGCAAATCAGTCGAAAGACTGAGACGCAAAGCTATAGGGTCTGTAAAATGACAGCCAGCTGCAACCTTTAAGATGCATTGTCTGGAAAGGCAGTGCATTTTTCCCTTTAGATTTGTGGTGTGTAATAACCTGATGATTTGGGGAGAAAAGAATAATGGATAAAAGTCGAAAAAAATCAGCCGTACTATTTGCAGGTATATTTGTAGTTTTAGGAATGTGGATGATGTTATCAGTACATTGCCGGGCTGCGGAAAAGAATAATGATGAAAAACAGCCACAGATCATCCGTATCGGATCCTTTGAGGATACCTTTGATTATGTCGATAAAAACGGTGTAAGACGAGGATATGGCTACGAACTCATTCGCAGGAACCGGACTGGGCATGTCAATCGTCAGGAAATATGTTGATCTGCTTGGCGGAACCATAGATGTAGAGAGTGAACCGGGAAAGGGCAGCACCTTTACAGTTATACTTAAACACAGGATAGCGGATGAAAGCTATTATGTAAAAAAACGTGCTGAAAGCTCTGAATCAAGCAGTGAAATCCTTGAAGGCAGGAATATTCTTCTGGCAGAATGATCCATTGACCACAAAACAGAAGAAAGAAAAAATAAGAGAAATATAAGAAATTCGAAAGAGAATGTACAAGAAGAATGGAAATCCCTTTGTTATACTGAACCTATACAACGAAAGAAGAGGGGACTACCATGACCAGACAGAAAAATAAAGCAGAGTACAGGGATGAGCGCACAGCAGATCCGGAAGATGAATGGGATGTACGGAGAAGCAGAACGGATGTCCGCCACCGGAGTGGAAATACAGGAAACCACCGCCGCGGACGCCGTCGGAATCGGCAAAAGGCCCGCATCCGCTTTCTGGCGTCCATGCTCGGGACGCTTCTGGAGGCGATCCTGCTGGTGCTGGTGGCCTATACAGCGTTAAATCTTTTTTGCGGGTTTGGAAAAGTGAATACGCAGAAATTGCGGGAGCAGGGTTACCCGGAAAGCCTGATTGCGCTGGTGGAGCGCAACCCAGAGACGAAGGATTTCGTGCTGGATTATCCGAAATACAAGGGACTGGAAGAAATTGACATTTCGAAAGACGTGATGAAGGGAGAGATTCCCCATTTTTTGCAGTGGGATGAGCGCTGGGGATACGAAACCTATGGTAGCGATTTTCTGGCAGTGACAGGCTGCGGACCCACCTGTCTGTCTATGGTGACCTGCGGTCTGACTGGCGATACGCAGTGGAATCCCTATGAGGTGGCAAAAATGGCCGAGGATAACGGTTATTATGTGGATGGGTCCGGTTCTTCCTGGGCTCTGATGAGCAGCGGTGCGGAAAAGCTGGGGCTTACCGTCTCCAGCGTGATTTTTGATGCGGAGCATATCCGTGCCACCTTGGAGGCGGGTCAGCCGATTATCTGCGTGATGGGCCCGGGCGACTTCACGAATGCGGGACATTTTCTGGTGCTGACAGGCGTGGATAAGAACGGCGACATCATTTTGCAGGATCCGAACAGCGTGAAACGGACAAAACAACACTGGGATGTGCAGAAGCTGATGAATCAGATGAAAAATCTGTGGGCTTACAGTTGCTGAAAATTGTTAAAAATTACAAAAAACGGAAAGAAAAGATAGCCAGAAGATAGGAAATACGTTACAATAAGAAAAATAGGAAAATTTCACAGCAATCCGTAATGAAAATGAAGAAAATCTGAAAAGCTCGGGTGCATGGATAAAAGGAGGGGCTGCATGAAAAGAAAAATGAATGCTCTGATATGGAGCCTGTGCGCAGTGGTAGCCCTTGGCGGCTGCGCAGTTTCAAAAAAGTCGGATACAGGCAATGCAGACATGGTTATGAAGGACGATGCAGGAGAGACAGTAGATCCGGCGGATACAGCGGAGACATTTTCAGAGGCGGCAGGTTCAACCAACACAGCAGATACCTCAGACGCCCGCGATCTGACCACTGCCGAGCTGCAGAAATTCACCGACTGGATCAACGAGGGCGATAACGGTGGCAACTATGGATTTCTGCTGTCGGATTACGGGGATCCGAAGGACGCAGATCTGGGGGAAATCTTTTATTCGGGCGCGGGCATGGCCACGGAGCCGTTGACAGCCGCGGAGCGGCAGGAATATCTGAAGATATCCGGTCGGGAAGATATAGAGACGGACTGTGTCCGGCTTACGACGGAACAGATTAACCATGTTCTGACCAAAAGGCTTGGCTGTACGTTGGACGAGATGAGCCGGGAGCTGCCGTGGTTTTATCTGGAGAAGGCAAAGGTCTGGGTTACGGAGCATGGAGACACGAATTATGTAAACTTCACCTGCGTCAGCGGACGTGAGCTGTCAGCGGGCGTCTATGAGCTGGACTGCGTACCGGGGGATGAGAATTACCGGCCATATGTGCATTCCTGTCATCTGACCTTACAGGCGGATGGAGAGGATTACCGGATTCTTTCCAATGTGTTCGACGACAGCCTGACCTATTCCAGATCCATTTACCGGATCGATAACCAGAGCTTTAAGGTAGATTTGGGTGGAAGCTGGGGCGAGGTGATATTTACCTCCTATGCGCCGGGCCAGACCATGTACGGCAATCAGGATGTGAGCTTTTCCCTGGTGCAGGATAATGCGGAAATCTATGATTTTCCGGGAATTACGGAAAATGGCTACCGGGATCCGCTGCTGTTTCAGGAGGTGCTGGCAGTCAGCTTTCAGGATTATGACGGGGACGGGCAGAAGGATGTGATTATCATCTGCAGCTACGATGATTTATACGGTGAACCGGGGAATCGGATCAGCAATGAGGTGCGCCTTTATCAGAATATGGGATCTGAATTCCGACTGGACAGCGAACGGATGGATTGGCTGAATGCGAATGGGTTTCACAATAATATTGATGAAGTGATGGCTCACGTGAAGGATGAGATGAAGTAAAAAATGCTGGAGATTTCGTTTTTATTGGAATCTCCAGCATTTTTAAAGTTTCAGATTTCAGAAAAGCTTACAGTGCTACTGCGTACTCGTAGTCCATCATAAAGTTGGTCACGCCGTCCATAGCCAGCTCTCTCGGGTCAAGCTCCAGCTCGCCATCGCGAACTTTATTGTAGGATACCGGCATGTACTGGTGGAGCATGTTCATCGGAATCTGGTATTTACGCAGGTTCTCGAAAAGCTTATCCATAGCTTCCGTTACCTCCGGCTGGCCGATGTAGTAGCGGGCGCGGTCGGAGAAGCTGTATTTTCTTGCCAGTGCCAGCTGCTTGTCGTCGCCATGGTAGTGCTTCTGCCAGTTGGCCGGGTTTTTCATCATGACTTCGTCCAGAGTCTCGATGAAGTGTGCCTGCTCTGCTTCCGGAACCAGTTCCTTCTCCATGAAGCTTAAAGCGAACAGTGCTTCGCGCAGACCGTAGGTAAGAGCCGGACCTACCTTCAGGATGGCGATGCCGTCCTGGCACATGTTGCGAAGGCTCTGAGGACTCTGGTAGTCTGCGGAATGTCCCTCGAAGCATACTTCCGGATATTCCTTCAATGCTGCACACAGGTCTACAGCTGCATCGTGGTCATACAGGAAGACCTGATCGTCGCCGAATTCTACGCCGGGCTGTACAACGACTGCGATGACGTCGTTCATACCATCCTCGATGCCTTCCTCCTTGAAGACACGGCGGTAAGTAGCTACGGTGTCACGGAATGCGTCCGGGCTGGTAACTGCCAGAGTATCCTCAGCCTCCTGAGCGCCGCCCGGGATCGGAACCTCGCTTCCGATAACGAATACGGGGCGCATAGCGTCCGGTTTCTCCGCCTTCAGTTCTTCATAGCCCTTCATAGCGGACTTGTAAAGGATAGCGCCGCGGCGGGCGATGGTTTCGGTGGAAAGAAGTCCTTCCGGATCGTCGGCAACCTTCATGCTGGTGTCCAGATGGATCTTGGTGAAGCCTGCGCGGGCATACTCATATACCAGTTCAATAGACTTGTCCATGGCTTCTTTCTCCGGCAGGTTCTGCCAGGTCAGCGGTCCTAAGTGGTCGCCGGCCAGAATCATCTGGTTTTCCGGTACGCCGATTTTCTCTGCCATCTCAAGAACCATTTTATAGAAATCCTTCGGAACCATTCCGGTATATCCGCCGTACTGATTTACCTGATTGGCAGTTGCCTCGATGAGCACCGGACGGCCAAGCAGCTTTGCGCGGCGCAGTGCTGTCTCAAGTACCAGCGGATTGGCAGTACAGTAGGAAGGAATGCCGGCTTTGATACCGTTTCTGCGGTCTTCCATCATTTTCTGAAGTGGGTGTTTCATGGTGATAATCCTCCTTATATAAACGGTATAAATGCAGCCCTATTATAATCATAGTGACTGAAAAATGCAATCAAAAAGTTAGCAATTATAAACTGAATTTACAGCTGTGCTTCACCCTTGCAGTATGTCTGAGCCACGGTATAATCCTTTTCCAGAACTACGATGTCCGCGTCATAGCCTACGCCGATAGCTCCCTTATGATCGTCAAGACCCAGGCAGCGCGCCGGGTTGATGGTGCATGCGTTCAATGCATAATTAAACGGAATCATAGCTTCCTCAACCAGAATTCTGAGTCCCTGATTCAGACGCAGGGTGGAGCCTGCCAGTCCGCCGGTGGAGGTCAGATGGGCGCTTCCGTCCTCGTAAATGATAATCTCATTTCCACCGAAGATGTATTTGCTTCCGGCCGGAGAACCCTTCGCCATCAGAGCATCGGAAACCATGATGCTGTAGTCCGGTCCCTTGGACATGAAGTAGTTATTCAGGGCTGCCGGTGTGGAATGGTTGCCGTCGCAGATAATCTCGCCGTACATGGTACGCAGGCGGTAAGCAGCGCCTACCAGGCCGTTGTCGCGGTGCTTGAACGGAGTCATGCCGTTGTATACATGGGTCATGGAACGGGCGCCGTGTGCGTAAGCCATAACAGCCTGCTCGTAGGTGGCTGCGGAATGTCCGATGCTGACTACCACGCCGTTCTCAGTCAGATAACGGGTCAGGGCGAAATCCTCATCGGTCTCGGTAGCCATGGTGATGTATTTGATATGACCCTTTGCAGCTTCCTGATAATGCTTAAACTGCTCGATGGTCGGTTTTACGATGTATTGCTCCGGCTGAGCTCCCTTGTAAACCATATCCAGGTACGGTCCCTCAAAATGGATGCCGAGAATTTCAGCGCCTTCGTAACCCTCGTCCATGACCTTCGCCACATTGGCTACGGCGTTCGTCAGAACCTCCTCGCTCTGGGTAATGGTAGTTGCCAGAAATGAGGTAACACCTTCGGTTACGATGTTTTTCGTCCAGTTGCGCAGACCCTCTTCATTGGCGTCGTTGGTGTCAAAGCCGAAAGCACCGTGGCAGTGGATGTCCATGAAGCCGGGGACGATACGGAGATCGCCGTAATCCTTGTCTGCCGGCTTGCTTCCGTAAGGAAGAACTTCTGTAATCTTACCATTCTCGATCTCAAGTTCAGCCGCAATAAACTGATCTGCAATCCAAACCTTTTTACTCTGAATCAACATAATAAAAATTCCCTCCTGTTTTATTTCATAGGTTGCAATCTATCCTTATTATAGCACCCGATTTTAAAATGAATTTGCATTTTTTAAAAGAAAGATTATGAGTTTTAGTAGCTGTATTGTTTTTTGAAATCAGTGTGCTATATAATGGTGTCAGATAAGGGAACCCCACATGAGGTATGCCCGAAACCACAAAAAGCAAAATAAGAATAAGGGAGGAAAATGTGATGACCATTTTCAATGTAACTGATGAAAAAATGAAAGAAACTTCTTCTACATTTACTCTGACTGAGATCCATCAGCAGCCGTCTACATGGAGAAAGACCTGCGCCCAGATCAAGGCATGCAAAGACGAGCTTCAGAAATTCATCGATCAGGTAGTAAAGCAGGAGGATTTTGATATCGTTCTGACAGGAGCAGGTACCAGCGAGTTCGTAGGAAACTCTCTGTATCAGGCGCTGAATCAGAAATATAATTATAAGGTAAAATCCTTCGGAACCACAGATCTTGTTCCGTCACCGGAGTGCTTCCTTTCCGCAACCAAGCCGACTCTTCTGGTGAGCTTCGGACGTTCCGGAAATTCACCGGAGTCCCTGGGCGCAGTAGAGAACGCTGAGGCAGTCTGCAAAAACCTGTATCATCTGTTCGTGACCTGCAACCATGAGGGAACTCTTTCCAAGCTGGCAAATGACAGACACAACTGCTTTGCTATCAACCTGACACCGGAGACCCATGACCAGTCCTTCGCTATGACATCCAGCTTCTCCAACATGTACCTGGCTACTTACCTGGCATTCAATCTGGATCGCCTGGACGAGATCTGCGAGGCAGTTGAGAAGATCGCTGCAGCAGGTGAGGTATTCCTGGAGCAGAACTGGACCATCGCAAAGACGATCGTAGACGAGTTCGATTTCAACCGTATCGTATATCTGGGAACCGCAAGCCTGAAGGGCGTATCCCAGGAGTCCGCTCTGAAGATGCTGGAGCTGACAGCCGGTAAGGTAGCAACTATGTTTGATACACCGCTTGGCTTCCGCCATGGCCCGAAGTCTATTATCGATGATCGCACACTGACTGTCGTATACTTAAGCGACAACGAGTATCAGAGACAGTACGAGATCGACCTGATCAAGGAAATGGGACCGCAGAGAAAGAAGAACCGCATCGTGGCAGTTATGAATACTCCTTGCGAAGCTGTCAAAGGTCTGGTAGACTATACCGTAGAGATGCATATCGGTCAGTCTCTGGAGAACGTACTGCTTGGCTTCAACTACATTACCTTCGCACAGACTCTGGCAGTCCTGAAGTCTCTGTCCTTAGGTATCACACCGGACAACCCCTGCCCGACAGGGGAGGTAAACCGTGTGGTTAAGGGTGTAACCCTGTATCCGTACACAGTAAAATAATTTCGGAGGACAAAGATTATGGTAGGATTACTGATTACCGGCCACGGCCACTTTGCCACAGGACTGGGTTCCAGCCTGCGTCTGATTACCGGCAATACAGAGAATATCGAGTATGTGGATTTTGAGGCTGATCACTCCACGGAGACTCTGGCGCACAACCTGAATCAGGCTTTCGATAAGCTGAAAGACTGTGACGGCGTATTGGTGCTTTCCGACCTGGCAGGAGGCTCACCCTTCAAGACAGCGGTAGAGTGCAAGTTCGCAAGACCGGAGCAGAAGATTGAGGTTATCGCAGGCTCCAACCTGCCGATGCTGATTGAAGGTTCCATGTCCATGGGTATCTATGACAACCCCCTTGACATGGCAGAGGCTCTGATTCCCACCGGAAAGGATTACATCATCCGGTTTGAACTGGCCGAGCATAACGACGACACAGAAGAGGATGGTATTTAAGTATGAGTATTAACTGGGAAGTAATTGGATGGACCTGCATTACACTGGCATTTATCATGGGCATCATTGCTCTGGTATTGGCTATTATTTCCGCAAGAAATGTAAAAAAGCGCCGTGGCGAGCTTGCAGAGGTGCATACGGAGCTGAAGATTGGAAGCCAGGTGATGTTCGCCGGAGGTATCTATGGTAAGGTTGTAGGAATCGAAGACGAGACAGTCAATGTCGAGGTGGCAAAGGGAACCGTCATTAAGATTTCCCGGTTTGCAATCCAGTCTCTGGAAAACTAAAAAGTATAAAAACAGGAGGCTTTCTTAAAATGAGAAAGCCTCCTGTTTTTTAACAATATTTAATTTGATTTGTAAATGGTTTTGGCATACTCACTGGGGGGCATGTTATACTTTTGAGTAAAGGCCCTGGAAAAATAGTGAATGGAATTGAAGCCCAGCATCAGAGCAATCTCGCTGATGGTATACTTATTCTCGCAGATCATCTGACGGCTCTTCTCCAGCTTCAACTCATTGATATACTTCTTGGGCGGCATGTCCATATTTTCCTTGAACAGAATCTGCAGGGAGGAACGGGACATGGAGAACTTCTGGCAAATCTCTGCAATAGTAGTTGGCTCGTAGATAGTCTCGTCAATGTAAGCCAGCACCTTTTCAAGAAGCTCGTCTTCGTAATGCTGTCGGGCGACGGTCGTTGGCTTATCAGACTTCTGACAGATAAATTCTGACTGAAGCAGACGGATGACAGTCTCCTGCAGCAGGCAGAGCATCAGGCTGTTCATATAGGGAATCTCAGATGTACTATCAGCTACAAAGGTCTTGATCAGGGTATATATCTTCTTATCATAAGAGAATACCTTATTTAACAGGAGCTCGTAATGGGTGCTTTCTACATCATAGACGATGGTTTCCATATCGAAAATAATGGTAACATAGGAGCAGGAATGACCTTCTGCAATATTCTGGTTATGGAACTGACCGGGTCCGTAGATCATCAGCTCCTTTTCCCGAATCGTATATTCCTTTCCGTCTATCTCTGTCATCAGCTCGCCCCGATCCACGTAGGTCAGCTCAAAATAGCCATGAGTCTCGCCCTTGAAGGTGTAGCCCGAATTCCGGATATTGTAGTAATAGCCGAGAATCTCGCTGATACGCACGCGGGGGAGAATCCGACGGAACATATAGGAAGCGGGAAGTGTCTCCAGAGAGTAGCTATAGTCTGTAGTGGCAATCATTTTGCAGGTAATATTGGAAGTGACGGCGATGAGATTCCAGTACAGTCCGGGTTTCAGCCGTACATTGCGGTGGACGGCAAACTCTTCCAGTTTCGCAGTGTCAAGGGACTCGCCTACCACAAGGGCAGCCATGCCGCTTTGCAGCTCCAGGCAGACCTCGCAGTCGAAATGATAGACCTGATTGAGGCTGCGCTTGGCAATCAGATGTAAATCGCGGCTGATCATGCCGGAGTTTCCGGGAGAAACAGGCTTATCATAGACAGAACCATAACGTTCAAATTCCAGGCTGGATGTCTTTAATTGCATAAATTACCTCCATATATGGAATTCATTATAGCTTTTTTTTGTCAAAATGTCCAGAAAACAACGAAGCAATTCTAAAAAAAGAATAAACTTGATTAACAGAAACTAAAAACAACACGAAGTCAACTAAAAACTACAAATACAAAAAGAATCAAATAAGATATAATAAAGTCACCTTGAAGGGGATTTTCGGGGTACATCATAACAAGGAGGGAATGAAAATGCCCAATATCGTTTTAACACGTATTGACAACCGTCTGGTTCACGGACAGGTTGCAACACAGTGGTGTGGAACCATCGGTGCAAATTTAATCCTGGTAGCCAATGATGAAGTAGCTGGAAACAAGCTTCGTCAGGGACTGATGGATATGGCAGCTCCGGCATATGCTTCCATGCGTTACTGGACCATTGAAAAGACCATCTCTACTATCCACAAGGCGTCCGATAAGCAGCTGATTTTCATTGTATGTGAGAATCCGCAGGATGTTCTGAAGCTGGTAGAGGGTGGCGTGCCGATTAAGAAGGTAAACATCGGCAACATGCATATGGCAGACGGCAAGCGTCAGGTTGCAGGCTCTGTAGCCGTAGACGACGCGGATGTAGCTGCATTTGCAAAGCTTCGTGATCTGGGTGTGGAACTCGAGATTCGTCGTGTTCCGACCGAGGCAGCGGAGAACATTGAGAAGCTGTTCAAATAAGTTGTGAATTCCTATGAGGGGGATTTTAAGCAGCTTTATACTTATTGGAAAGGAGATTGTATAAATCATGAGTTTTAATGCAATTCAGATTTTACTGGTTGCTGTATGGTCCTTCATCGTGGCCATCGACCAGTTCGACTTATTGGAATCTCTGTACCAGCCTATCGTAACAGGAGCAGTCATCGGAGCAATCCTTGGTGACCTGCAGACAGGACTTATCGTAGGTGGTACTTATCAGTTAATGACTATCGGTAACATGCCGGTTGGTGGAGCTCAGCCGCCTAACGCCGTAATCGGTGGAATCATGGCTACTGTATTCGCTATTTCTTCTGGTCTTGACACCAGCGCAGCAGTTGGACTTGCTGTTCCGTTCGCTCTGATCGGTCAGTACATGGTAACTCTGCTGTTCACCGTTATGTCCCCGCTGATGTCTACAGCAGACAAGATGGCTGAGAAGGCAGATGCAAAGGGTATCGTTCGTCTGAACTACCTGGCTATGGGCGCTCTGGGACTTCTGTTCGCAATCGTTTGTGTAGCTGGTCTGCTTGGCGGAAGCGCACTTGGCGAGACTCTGACCGCTATTTCTGAGAAATACGCTTGGATCATGACTGGTCTCAGCACCGCTGGTGGAATGATGCGTTTCGTTGGATTTGCTATTCTGCTTCGTATCATGCTTTCCAACGACCTGTGGGGAATCTATTTCGCAGGTTTCACACTTGCTACTATCATTGGCTACATCCCGGATCTGAGCGGTTCTGCTCTGCTTCTGGTAGCTTTTGTTGGTATCGCAATTGCACTGTACGACTTCCAGACTCGCGTTGCTATTAAGCAGAACGCTGGAAATGGTGGAAACGGAGGTGAAGAGGATGGCATCTAATGCTACAACTTACAAGAATTTAACACCGGCTCAGCCGCTTGACAAAAAGACTCTTAACAAAATGGTATGGCGTTCTCTGAATCTGCAGGGTTCTTTCAACTATGAGAGAATGCAGGCAGCAGGATGGCTTTACTGTATCCTTCCGGGACTGGAGAAAATCCATACCGATAAGGATGACCTTTCAATTTCTATGCAGCACAACCTGGAGTTCTTCAATACTCATCCGTTCCTGGTAACATTCGTAATGGGTATTGTACTTTCTATGGAGCAGCAGAAGGCAGACATCAACACAATCCGTGCGGTACGTGTTGCAGCTATGGGACCCCTGGGTGGTATCGGTGACGCTCTGTTCTGGTTCACTCTGGTTCCGATTACAGCGGGTATTACAGCGAACATGGCTATCAACGGTTCTATTGCAGGACCTATCCTGTTCCTGTTAATCTTCAACATTGTTCAGATGGCTCTGCGTTTCTTCCTGATGAACTGGTCCTATGAACTTGGTTCTAAGGCTATCGAGATTCTGACCGCTAACGCAAAAGAGTTCACTCGTGCAGCTTCTATGCTGGGTGTATTCGTAGTTGGTGCTCTGACATCTAACTATGGTGGAACAACTGTTGCTCTGACCATCGAGAACGGCGATAGCCCGATCGTTATCCAGAGCATTCTGGATGGCATCCTGCCGAAGCTGATTCCGCTTGGCATTACTCTTGGCCTGTACTTCCTGATTAAGAAGAAAGGCTGGACTCCGGTTGCTTGTATCGGACTTCTGCTGGTAGTAGGTCTGCTGGGAGCACTGGTAGGAATCTTCTAAGGTATTTAAGAATTACATAGTGGCTTATGCCTCTTGAAAGAGAGTGATATAGGCGACGGTTATGATAACCTGAAATCCCAGAGAGGGCGCTGTTTTCCGGCTTAAGGCCGGTGAACAGCGCCCTCTCTTTATAATAAAACGAACGAAAAAGAGGGGGGGGGGGGGGGG
>NZ_JBBMFE010000011.1:0-127800 GCF_040096155.1 Laedolimicola intestinihominis
CCGCTGCGCTGCATCTCACTGTCGGGCTGGCGCCCTATAAAAATGTAAAAAAATGACCAAGAGGGAGCGAGCTCCCTCTTGGTCATTTCCTTACATTTTTGCATGCCTTATAGCTTAGCCAAAGTATCTCTTCAACAGACCCTCGAATGCTTTGCCGTGGCGGGCTTCGTCCTTAGCCATCTCATGAACGGTATCATGAATAGCATCCAGGTTAGCAGCCTTTGCGCGCTTTGCCAGGTCGAATTTGCCCTCGGTTGCGCCGTGCTCTGCAGCGACTCTCAGCTCCAGGTTCTTCTTGGTGCTGGGGGTAACTACCTCACCGAGCAGCTCTGCGAATTTTGCAGCGTGCTCAGCCTCTTCGTAAGCTGCCTTCTCCCAGTAGAGACCGATTTCCGGATAACCCTCTCTGTGAGCTACGCGAGCCATTGCCAGATACATACCAACCTCAGAGCACTCGCCGTTGAAGTTTGCGCGAAGGTCTGCAAGGATATCTTCGCTTACGCCCTGTGCAACGCCTACCTCATGCTCAGCTGCCCAGGTAAGCCCCTCAGCCTGCTCCTTGAACTTAGATGCCGGAACGCCACACTGCGGACATTTCTCCGGTGCTGTCTCGCCTTCCCAAACGTAACCACATACTGTACATACCCATGTCTTCATAATCGTGTTCTCCTTTTCTTTTTTGATATTTAAGATTGTCAGTTATTTTTTACTAAATCAGTAACAATTCCTGTTACTGATATTAATATAGCATACGTTCCTGATTTCGTCAAGCATTATTTAAAAATTATTATCAATAAATTTTAAATCCTTCGCTATCTCATTTCCTATAATATATAGAAGAAACGGCATCAGGACGTATGTATCTTCGCGCATTCCTCACAGAGCCCGAAATACTGTACCGTATGCCCTTCGATGATTCCCGGAAATACGTTCTGGGCCTTCTCATCGATAAAGGCCTCGTCGTCCATATGGATGTCAAAGAGCGCATGGCATTTCCTGCATATAAAATGAGAGTGGGGCGCCACATGTCCGTCGAAGCGGTCGGCTCCGTCGGTGGTAATCTTGATAATCTCTCCCAGATCCGTCAACAGCGCCAGGTTGCGGTAGACAGTGCCGAGGCTGATATTCGGAAATTCCTCCTTTACGTGCAGATAGATGGTATCTGCGGTGGGGTGGTCATACCGGGACAACAAAAAGCGCTTGATAGACTCCCGCTGGCGGCTGTATTTTAAAGCTGGCATAAAACCCTCCTTTATTTGATAATAATAACGGTTACTGTTTCTTTTATTTTAGCAAATTTCCCGGGAATGTCAATGGAAAAATATGATAGTTTTGCGGAAAATGAAGCCCTGCGCCCTGCAGAGAAAATCCGGCGAGTCATATTATGAAGCGTAAAATAACTCCGGAAGAATATCTGGATAAGGTTGACAAACAATAATCATGCTGTTATAATTCAGTCATAAGTTTTAATAAATTTGTAACATTTAAACTTTTGAGTGAAGAACAACAGCTCTGTGTAATGAGAAGGACGTAGAGCTGCTACAGATAACATTGGAGGAACGATAGCATGCACAAGTTTGCAATGATATGTCTTGCAGGAGCGCTTTGCTTTAGCTTCAGCGAAATCCGCGCGGAGGCAAGCAGCCTGTCACTGGCGTCAGAGGAAGGAATTGCTTCCGTTATGTCAGAGGCTCAGGCAGCAGATCCGGAGGCAGATGAGAAGGTGCTGGAGGACATGACTCCGTCAGAGTTCGACGGTATCTGCATTGCGAAGGTAAATGATTACGTAAATGTCAGAAGTGAAGCCGGCGAGGACAGTGAGATCGTCGGAAAGCTTTACGATAAGTCCGCCGGAACTGTGGACGGAGAAGAGAACGGCTGGTACAAGATTACATCCGGCAGCGTGACCGGTTATGTGAAGGCTGATTATGTAGTGACCGGCGACGAGGCAGAGGAGCTGGCCAAAGAGGTCGGCAAGCGTGTGGCGACTGTCACCACCCAGACTCTGCGTGTCAGAACAGACGCCACCACAGACGCCAGCGTCCTGGGATTGATTGGTGAAGGTGAGGAGTTAACCGTTACCGATGAGCAGGAAGGCTTTGTAAAGGTATCCATCGAGGAAGGCGACGGCTGGGTATCCACCGATTATGTAGATTTGAGAACCGATTTCGTACAGGCGGAATCCAAGGCAGAAGAGGAAGCGCGTCTGGCCAAGGAAGAGGCAGCGAAAGAGGAAGGTAAGAAGAAGGCCGAGGCAGCAGCAGCGAAGACCAAGTCCGACAGCAGTTCAAACGCGGTTGTAGGCAGCGGTTCCGGAAGCAGCAGCGGCAATTCCGTAGTCAGCTATGCAAGTCAGTTTGTGGGTAATCCGTACGTATACGGCGGCACAAGCCTCACCAACGGAACAGACTGCTCCGGCTTTGTTATGGGTGTATACGCGCACTTCGGTGTGAGTCTGCCCCATTCTTCCAGCGCCATGAGAAGCGTAGGATACGGCGTAAGCCTTTCCGAGGCACAGCCGGGTGATATCCTCTGCTACAGTGGTCATGTAGCTATCTACTGTGGCAATAACACCGTAGTACATGCCAGCACACCGGCCACTGGAATCAAGTACACCTCTCCGGCGAACTATAAGAGCGTTATCTGTGTAAGACGTATTTTTTAATTTCCAATAGTATAAAATCTAAAGAGGCGGGAATCCGAAATGGTTCCCGCCTCTTGGTGTTTTCCATAGAGAGAAGCCCTGGCTGCACGCCGGACTGAATTAAAATCAGACAACATACTACAATTATCAGACACCCATACACAATTTTATGTTACCCATATACGGACCCGGTTACAGATTGCACAAAGAAATCCACCTTTCATAAAAATATGCACGAATCCACGTGGATAAGTGAAAAAGATATCCACATAAAAACGGACAAAAAAGCCCATAAAATAAAGTTATCAACCAAGTTATCCACATTATCCACATTTTTGGATGTGTAAAACCCAGGTTTACATAGTATTTTTAAAAACAAACGTTCTGTACAGATTGAATAAAACTGCATAAGACGAAAATAAAGTGGAAAACAGACTTGACTTTTGCAATGTCGAAATATAATTGGTATTGTCTGATAATTGTGAAAAAATCAGGGAATACAAGCGATGGGAAATAAACAAAAAAGTATGCCATGATACTCTAAGCCAAAGTATTTAGAGTATCATGGCAGTGTAAGAAGCTTAGAAATTATGGCTGCAATAAATACCTACCGGATGGCAACCAGTTTATAGATGGGGTTACCCTTTGCTGAAAACTTCTCCTCGTACTCCGTCATGATATTGCCCTCATTCATGGTTGGATCATGATGTAGATCCCTGGAGCAGCCCACAAGCTTCCATCCGGCTTCCTCCACGCTCTCCAGTGAGAAATCGAACAAATCCATATTGTCGGTCTTGAATTCAATCTGACCATCCGCCGCCAGCACCAGATTGTAGCGCGCCAGGAACTCCGTGGAAGTCAGGCGTCGCTTTGCGTGCCGTGCCTTGGGCCAGGGATCGGAAAAATTCAGATAGATCCGGTTCAGTTCTCCATTCGCGAACATCTCCGGCAGCTCCGCCGCGTCCTCGCAGAGGAAATACAGATTCGGCAGCGGTTCTTCTTCCATCTTCTGCAGCGCCCGCAGCAGCACGCTGCTATAGCGCTCCATGCCCAAATAATTAATATCCGGATTCCGTCTGGCCAGCTCCATCAGGAACTGTCCTTTTCCCATACCAATCTCTATATGAATCGGATGATCGTTTCCGAAAAGCTCCTGCCACTTCCCCGGACGCTCTTTGGCGTCGTGAACGACATATTCATTAGCGGCAATGGCTTCTTCGGCTCCTTTAACATGTTTCAGTCTCAAAATAGTCCTCCTTTTTGTACGTAAACAGTGTATTTTTTCAGATACATAGAAATGATTTTTTATGGTTTTTGGGTTCCCGGAATAGGAAATCACTCAGAAACGTAGTTGTTTCTAAATTCCGGAGACTCGAAAAACCTTATAAATACGCGGTTTTTTTACATTGTAAACAAAATCGAAAAAAAAATCAAGAAAAATGAAAAAAAGTGCTTGCATTTTTGAAAACCATGCAGTATAATAAATCTTGCGTTGAGGGACAGCCCAAAACGAACAAAATATGCGCGATTAGCTCAGCTGGCAGAGCACCTGACTCTTAATCAGGGTGTCCAGGGTTCGAACCCCTGATCGCGCACTCTAAAGTATCGGTTTTGCAGATGACTGCGGGGTCGGTGCTTTTTTTGTGCCTGGAAACGGGGGGCTGAGATAATACACGTTTTCTTCTAAGCTGGAGATTGTAATTTTTGGCCATCTCCGTTATACTGGGGCTATAGGGAAAAGAGTGCCGTCCCGGCGGTCAGGAGGAAGAAAATATGAAACTGATGATGGTAATTGTGCAGGATCAGGATTACGCGAAGCTGGCGACCCGGTTGATTCAGAACCAGATTCGTGCCACGAAGTTCGAGACGTCTGGTCTCTATTCCAACAAGAAGAACGTGACTCTGTTCATCTGTGTGGAGGAAGAACAGCAGGAGCGGATACTAACGTACATTCAGGAAAGCTGCACCGAACGGAAAGAAATCTGCGAAGTATGGGAGTACAATGGCAACATGATGGTGCAGGCTGAGAAGACCCTGAAAATTGGCGGAGCAACCGTATTTATATCTGAAGTAAACCAGATAATGAAATTTTAAAGATGTTACAAAATGACGACAAAAAAGCGGCCCAGCAAGTGCAGGGCCGTTGACATTTCAGAAATAATCTGAGTTTTACAAAAATTTACTTGCGTTATATAAAATCGTATACTAAAATATCCCTATAAATGAGGAAGTGTGATGGTAAAAGTCGTACCTCGCTGGGGAGTAGAGGCGACTTCGATGGTTCCGTAATGGGCCTTCACAATTTTCTGGGTAATTGCCAGACCAAGACCGGTTCCGCCGGTCTTACCGGAAGCAAAGGGGGTAAAAAGCTCCGCGGCAGCTTCCGGCGTCATACCGCAGCCGTCGTCAGAGATGCGGATAATGAGCTGATCCAGATATTTTCTGGCAGACAGTGAGACACAGCCGCTTTCATCGGTGGCCTCAAAGGCATTTTTGAGAAGATTCAGAAAGGCCTGTTTCAATTTCACAGGGTTTCCAAATACCGTGGGAAGGTGCGCAGGCAGATGGAGGGAAAAATGTTTCCCATGCTCCTGTATGTAAGGCTGGAGACTGCTTTCCAGTGAGGTAAACAGTTCTTTCATATCCACCTCGCACATGAAGAAACGGCGCCCGTCTGTATACGCGGCCAGGTCTTCCAGAAGCTGTCCCAGATAGTCCACATCTTCCAGGGTCTGATTCCAGAACTGGAAATCCCGCACCTCAGGGTGCATCGTCTCAATCAACTGAAGCGAGCTGTTGATTAAAGTCAGCGGGTTACGTATTTCGTGTGTGATTTTTGCGATAGTAAGGTTAAGTTCATCCATAGTTTGTACCACTCCTGTAACTAAGTGTAGCATGGGGACGGGGATGTGACAATATGGATTCCGCCAACAAATAAAAACAAAAAAGCTTAAAATTCGACAAAAGGAGGAAGCATGATAATGAGACATGATGATTGTATTTTCTGTAAAATTGCGAATGGAGAGATTCCGTCCGCTACGATTTATGAGGATGACGACTTTCGGGCGTTTCTGGATCTGAATCCGGCCACCAGAGGGCATGCGCTTTTGGTACCGAAGGATCACTTTGCGAATCTTTTGGAGTTGGATGAAGAGCACGCAGAGAAGGCTATTCTGCTGGCAAAGAAAATCGGAAGCCGGATGAAGGAGAAGCTGGGCTGCGATGGATTGAATCTGGTTCAGAACAACGGAGAAGCAGCCGGTCAGACCGTATTCCATTTTCATATGCATCTGATTCCGCGTTACGAGAATGACGGAGCAGGAATCGGATGGAAACAGGGAGCGCTGACAGACGACGCGAAAGAGGAACTTGTGGAGCTGTTAAAAGATAATTAAAAAGCCGAATTCAGGGGAAATGCATGGGGATTAGTGAAGAAAAATTTCGTGAACTGCACGAAAAATATAAAAACCTGATACTTCGGCAAGTCTATGATATGACGAAAGATTATTATTTGGCACAGGATATCTGTCAGGAAACATTTCTGAAATTATACAGTTACCGTGACAGAATAGAAGAGGAGAAAGCAAAAGGCTGGATGCTGGTAGTGTCCTATAATAAAACATGTGATTGGCTGCGTCGCAATAAAAAGTACTACGAAATCGTTGAGAAAAACAGCGATGTGGTGGTAAGCAGCGCGGAAAATCCTCTGGAATATCACGCGGCAGAGATGGATAATCAGAATCGGTGTCTGCACATTCTGCGCGCAGTGCGTGAGAAGAATGAGGACTGGTACGAAATGTTGATACTTTTTGATGATTTTGGAATGTCGAAGAAGGAAATCGCGGAACGGACCGGATTCCCGGTCGGTACGGTGGATACCTATCTGAGACGATGTAAGAAATGGCTGAAGGCCAGGTTTCAGGATGTAAAGGAAAAATAAATAATACAGCGGCGGAAATATAGATTTCCGCCGCAAAGAAAACAATTGGGGCCTACCCTAACGGGCAGCAGCCTCTTCGATGAGCCCGATGATCGTATCGATGGAATCGGTCTGACGGCTGGCTTTCATGGCCTCGGAGAAGGAAACGCGCTCTGTGTAGAGTCTGCGGACTGTCTGGAGCAGAAGCTCATTGGTGAGCGTCTCTTCTTCCAGAACCAGACTAAAGCCCTGTTTCTCGAAGGAACGAGCATTGAGAATCTGATCGCCCCGGCTGGCTGCAGAGGAGAGCGGAATCAGCAGGTTCGGTTTGTGAAGGGCCAGCAGCTCGCAGATGGAGTTGGCGCCCGCCCGGGAGATGACCAGATCCGCCAGAGCGAACAGATCCTTCAGCTCCTCGTTAATGTACTCATACTGTACATAGCCGGAGAGACCGGACAGAGAAGCGTCCAGTTTTCCCTTGCCGCAGAGATGGATCACATGGAAATCCTTCAGCAGGGTGGGAAGAATCTTGCGGACCGCCTCATTGACAGCTGCAGCGCCCAGACTTCCGCCCATAACCAGAATGACGGGCTTGTCATCGGCGAGACCGGTGAACCTCCGCGCGGCCAGAGCGTCGCCGTGCAGCAGCTCCTGGCGGATGGGAGAGCCGGAGAGGACCGCCTTGTCCTTGGGCAGATACTGCAAAGTCTCAGGGAAATTACAGCAGACCTTCCAGGCAGCCGGAATTGCCAGCTTATTGGCCAGGCCCGGCGTCATATCGGATTCGTGGATGATACAGGGAACTTTACAGTGTTTCGCGGCCAGAACCACAGGCACGGACACGAAGCCGCCCTTGGAAAATACCACATCCGGCTTCAGTTTTTTCATGGTGCGGACGGCTTCGCCGTAGCCTTTCAGGACCTTGAAAGGATCCGAGAAGTTTTTCAGGTCGAAATACCGGCGCAGCTTACCGGAAGAGATGCCGTAGTAAGGAATCTGGAATTCCGTAATGAGCTTTTTCTCGATTCCATCGTAGGAACCCATATAGGAAATGTCGTAGCCGAGCTCGCGAAGCCGCGGCAACAGCGCGATATTGGGCGTTACATGTCCGGCAGTTCCGCCGCCGGTCAAAAGAATTCGTTTCAAAATTACACCTCCGTAGATAACTGTCTAAGGTTATTATGCTAGGTTCCATCCCTTCTGTCAATTGTAAATCAGAGGGGAGCAGATAGATTTCACACGGAAACCGGAAAACACAAAACTATCAGAATTACGATAAGGAAAGAAATATGAGTGAAGAAAAATTCCGTGAATGGATAAGCAGTGAATTTGAAAAAGAGGCAGAGGAACTGGAAAAGCGGCTGCAGGAGCATGAAGCAGCGGATCCCGAGCTGGCTGCCCTGGAGATGCCGGAGGATTCCTTCGACGATCTGATGCGGCGAATTAAAGCCGAGGAAGAGAATAAGAACATCAGTAAAAATGAGAACGGTCCCGCGAAAAAGCCGTTCCGGATTCGGAAGCGCACGCTCCTCGCCGTGGCCGCTGCCGCGATCCTGGTGGCTGCAATGGGTGCAGGCGTTACCGGCGCGAAATTATTCGTGCCGAAGGTGGAAAACCGGAGTGAGGATGGGGATTTTAATACAACGATTATTAATGGAGAGACCAAAGAGGATAGAGATATTTCAGAGGAAGAGGCTTATCAGGAAATAGAGGATAAGATCGGGATTCAGGCGTTGAGGCTAAACGATAAACCTCAAGATATGATTTTGAAAAAAGTGTATATAGATGAAGCAATGGGCGAAGCTCAGATGGAGTTTCGGTATGCCGATAAAGCATTTATAATATACGAAAATAAACAAAATGAAAATTCTGTTTTTGACAAAACAATTGACGGTGAAGTGGTAGATACTATGGATATGTTTTACCTAAATAAGGCGGTAGATATTATTCAGGTAGATAAAGGAAATGGTTCAGATTCATATACCGTTCAATTTCAACAGGGAAATGCATATTATACGGTCACTTCAGATTTTGAATTAGAAGATTTTGAACAAATTATTATGGGAATTATTTTTGAAAATGTCTGATATGGAACCCCTCATTCGTATTCTTAATGTAACTACCAATGAAGTGCAATATGAAGGAGGGGAAACATATGCACAAAAAAAGAATTGCCATGGCACTGATGAGTCTTCTGCTTGTAGGAGGAATTTATAATGTGGGAGCCATCACCAGCCATGCAGAAGAAATGCCGGGATATCACGAGTATGTCAACACAGAGGACGAAGCGATTGATACCTGGTATGGAATCGCAAGAGGAACTTATCTATGTGATGGAACCACTGGAATTAAGAAAGCTGGTTCTGGGCTTGTCAGCATATCAGGTACGACAACTGCGTATAAGACATGCGATTACGTGAAAGTAGGGCTTCATTTGGATGAAAGTTCCGATGGTGGCAGTCATTTTGGTAACATTGCCAGCTACTATTTCCAGGAAGAGAATACGACATCCTGTCATGGAAGTAAGGCAAATATTTCTGTTACAAAAGGCTACGACTACCGTGTTCGTGGTGGGCACACTGCAATCAAGGGCAGTACCGTCGAATCCACGACCACCAAAGCCGGCGTCATTACCGCCTAACCCGCGCTCCACTCCCAATACCCGGGCGCAGGAAAGGACAAACCATCTACCAATCATTTATAGACAACTGAATATGGAAAAGTAAAGGAACCAAAAAACGTAACTGAAAAATCAAAAAAATCTACACACTTTGAAAAAGCAGTGATTGTTGTTTTGTGATGTGATGAAAAGAGTCGGCCGGAGGAATTCCGGCCGACTTTTTTGACCGGCGGGTATCAAAAGGATTCTTTCTTGCAATTCCGTACAAGTGTTGGTAAAATAGAGAACGGAGAAGCAAAGAAAGTGAGGCGTCTATGGGCAGAACAGGTATTATTGGAGCGATGGAAGAGGAAGTTGCTCTCTTAAAAGAGAAAATGGAAATAGAGGTAGTAGTCAAAAAGGCATCCATGGAGTTCTATCAGGGGCATTTGAATGGCCGTGAGGTAGTCGTGGTGCGCAGCGGTATCGGCAAGGTGAATGCAGGCATGTGCGCCCAAATTCTGGTGGATGCGTTCAATGTGAGCCACCTCATCAATACAGGAATTGCAGGCTCCCTGAAAGCGGAGATTAATATCGGAGATATCGTGGTATCATCCGACGCGCTGCAGCACGATATGGACGCGCGGCAGTTCGGTTATGCCAGAGGCGAGATCCCCCGCATGGATACGATCAGCTTCCCGGCAGACCCGGAGCTTATCGCCATGGCGAAAGCAGCCTGCGAGGAAGTGAACCCGGATATCCGTGTCTTCGTGGGACGGGTTGTCACGGGCGATCAGTTCATTGCGGAGCGTTCCGTGAAGAACGAGATTGCGTCCTGGACGGAAGGCTACTGCACCGAGATGGAAGGCGCAGCCATTGCGCAGGCGGCGTATTTGAACAAGGTACCCTTCGTCATCGTCCGCGCCATTTCCGATAAGGCAGATGACAGCGCCACGATGGATTACCCCACCTTTGAGGCACAGGCCATCGAGCACAGCGTGAAGCTGGTAGAAGACTTCGTGTCCCGGATCCCGGAGGATGTATACTAGATTGGCGGTCAGAATCTAAAGAGGATAAGAGAAGTGCGATACAGGTACTTCTCTTATTTTAGTTTACGCGGGCAGCGAGTAAAATTCGCGAAGCATAGGTTCTCTCGTTTGCCGGTAACTTGCTGCCGGAGAATAGAAAGTCACATAAGCGGGAAGCTTGTCAGTCCCTGTCGGGCAATGACGAGCGCCCGCTCTTTTTATTTACCTGCCTGCCTTTTATAATAAAAGATAGAAAAAATTCCGTATGGAAAAGGCATACGGAAGTAAAAAAACGGGAGGGGACAGGATGTTTCGAATCGTGATGATAGCGGCCTGGGCCGTGTTGTTGATCGTGGTGCTTTATTTGTGGGCGGACGTGCGGGAGATTCGTTCGGTGGTGAAGGATACCAAGCGGGAGCTGCTGCGCAGCAATCTGTCGGCCCGGGCGGCGGAGAGCTTTCCGAATTTTGAGCAGGAAGCCCGGGAGGAGCAGGAACAACAGACGCAGCAGGAGACGGAGAAGCCGGTAAAAAACGTTGTGAAAAATCTGAATCCCCAGGAGGAGCAGGTGCTGAAGGAGGTGCTGTCGGAATTCCTGGGGTAAATCGATTGGAAGAACAAAAAAAGAGTAAAATGTAAAAAACAACTTGACAAAAGCGGGGGACTGTTGTATATTATGCTCAATAACACGTGTTACTGAATTGCAGGCATGAGTGATTTTTCACTCATGCCATTTTTGTTTTTAGACAATGATAACCCGGAGGTTCTATGTTTGGATTTTTAAAGAAAAAGAAACAACAAACGGAGATTTACGCTCCGGTAGATGGTCGGGCGATTTCCCTGGAAGAAGTCGGCGACGGTGTCTTTTCGGAAAAACTGGTCGGTGACGGCATAGCAGTGATTCCGGAAAAAGATCAGATAGTAGTTCCTGTGGACGGTGAGATAAGCTTTGTAATGGAGACAGGTCATGCTTTCGGAGTCAGAGTTCCGGATGGACCGGAGATTCTGGTTCACATCGGGATCGACACAGTGAATGAAAAGGGGGAAGGATTTCAGGTGCAGGTAAAAGCGCATCAGCCAGTGAAAGCCGGTACGCCGGCAGTGCTGGTGGATCGGGAAGCCCTCTATAAGAAGGGATACAATCTGGTAACCATGGTACTGGTGCCGGAGGTCGAAAGCTATGGATCCCTGCAATATTTAAAAAAAGGGGAGGTATGTGCAGGAAAAAGCGCGGTGCTTGCATTTTAAGTTGCGTAAGAGGGGAAGAGCATGAAAATTACAAGAGTCATTAACAATAATACCGTTGCGACAGTCGCAAATAAAAAAGAAATTATTCTAATGGGCTCTGGAATCGGATTTCAGAAGAAACCGGGAGATACGGTAGAGGTTAAGAAGATAGAAAAGGTATACCAGATACGGGATCGGTTTTTCCAGAAATACGAACAGATTTTCCGGCATATTGAGCCGGGCATTTTTAAACTGGTGGAACAGATACAGGAATATGCGGAAAAGGAGCTTGCATGTACGCTGAGTCCGCAGTTTGTATTTGCGCTGGCGGATCACATTTCCTTTGCGGTGGAACGACAGAAAAAGCAGGAGCCGTTGCCCAATCTGATGCTGCAGGAGATTAAACTCCTGTATAACAGGGAATATCAGATCGGACGATACGGAAAACAGCTGGTAGAAAAGGAAATGGGGATTTCGCTTCCGGAGGATGAGGCGGGGTATTTCGCGCTGCATATTGTGAATACCAGAATGGGAGAACCATCTGTAGATGTGAACAATATTCTGGTGCTGACCAACGGAATTCTGCAAATTCTGGAAGCGGAGATGGGAATTCACTGCCGGGAGGATGACTTTGAGTACAGTAGATTTCTTACGCATTTGAAATTTTTGGCAAGACGTATTTTTAATCAGGAACAGGTTCAGTTTGGCATTATGGAGGGCCTGTATCCGGGGCTGTTGGCCAGGGAGCCAAAGCTGGAAGAGATAATTGAAAAAATTAAAAATTTCATAAGTGAGACCTTTGATTATGACATATCAGAAGAGGAAGCGGCCTATCTGGCTATGCATATTCTTCGGATCAGAGGCCAGTAGGATTGTTACTCACAGGAGGCAAGACCGTCTATCTTGAAAATACAGGGATTCAGGCTGTATGTTTCAGGACAGAAGGTCTTTTTGTTTATCAGGAGGGAAAGGTATGAAGAAAGGAAATACAATGGTATTTTTTCAGAAATTGTCAAAAGCATTTCTGACGCCGCTGTCGCTGATTGCGTCAGCGTCACTGTTAATGGGAGTCGCATCGTTTTTTACATCGGGGGATATTATTGCGGCAGCTCCCTTTTTGGGCAACACCATGGTTCAGTACATCTTTAAGGTACTGCTTCAGATGGGAAGCATCGTAGTCAGCAATTTCGCGGCGCTGTACGCAGTGGCATTGCCCTTTGCGCTGGTGGATGAGGATAAGGAATACGCAGCCTTCGCGGGCTTTGTGGGCTATCTGTCATTCCTGACGGGAATGGGAATGCTGGTGGATAATTTTCCGAATATCGCAGCCATGTTCCCGGGCAACGGTCTGACCACGGTGCTGGGTATCAGTACCGTAAACGCCGGTATGCTGGGAGGTATTCTGGTAGGTATTCTGACCAGTGTGCTGCACAAAAAATTCCATACGGTAAAATTCCCGATGGCGTTCTCCTTCTTTCAGGGAGTACGGTTTGTGCCGATTATCAGTGTGTTCAGCTTTATGATTCTGGGAAATCTGTTCCCCTTCGTATGGGTGTTTATTTCCCGCGGTATCAATGGACTGGCAACCATTCTGAACCAGATGGGCGTCTTTGGTCTGTGGCTGTACGGCTTTGTAGAGCGACTGCTGATTCCCACCGGTCTCCATCAGATCTGGATTTCTGTTGTACGTGATACTTCTGTGTCCGGTATATTTGAGTTTGCTTCCGGTATCGTAGAGGGTCAGAGACCGGCCTTCATGCAGTATTTGGCAGAGGGACTTCCGTTGAATACCACTCTGCGTGAAATGGTGAAATTCTCCTATGGACCGCAGATTCCGATGATGCTGGGCGCGCTTCCGGCTATCGGACTTGCGATTTACCGGTGTGCGGACGCGGATAAGAAAAAAGCGGTAAAGCCGCTGATTCTGGCAGGTGTGACCACAGCCATGATTGCAGGTATCTCGGAACCGTTGGAATTTATCTTCCTGTTTACGGCTCCGGTTCTGTATGTGATTTATGCAGTCCTTTATGGATTAAGCTGGGTATTTATGTATCTATTCGGAAATCAGATTGGTTACGGTTCCGGAATCATTGAATTTGTGGTATTTGGACTTTTGCGTTCAGACTCTCACTGGTGGGTATGTGTTTTTGTAACCATTGGCGAATTTATTGCCAACTATGCAATTTTCCGCTGGTTTATCCTGAAATTCAACGTGAAGACTCCGGGGCGCGGAGGCGATTATGACGCATCTCTGGAAGCACTGCAGGAGGCGAATGATTCAGAGGAAGGCAGCAGCGTGGATGCAGCGACGGATCCGAAAACACTGAAGGCACTGACTATCATCAAGGGTCTGGGCGGCAAGGACAATATTGAGGAGGTAGATTCCTGTATGTCCCGTCTGCGTGTGGTATTAAAAGATGGTTCCCTTGTTGACAAGGATATGCTGAATAAAACGGGCTGCACAGCTATTCGCGTTATTGATGATCGGAACATTCAGATTATTTACGGAACGACCGTAGGTATTATTAAAGAATCTGTCAGAAAGCAATTAAAGAAATAGGAGGAAATATATTATGAAAAAATATTCTGTATTGATTGTAGGCGGCGGAAGTACGTATACGCCGGGTATGGTTCTGATGCTGTTAAGTCAGCTGGATCGTTTCCCGTTACGGAAAATCAAGCTTTATGACAATGATCCGGAGCGTCAGGAAGTGATTGCCAGAGCATGCGAAATCATTATTCACGAGAAAGCACCGGAGATTGAGTTCCTGGCATCCACCAATCCGGAGGAGGCGTATACAGATATCGACTTTGCCATGGCGCAGATTCGTGTAGGGAAATACGCTATGCGCGAGCTGGATGAGAAGATTCCGCTGAAATACGACGTGGTTGGACAGGAAACCTGTGGCCCGGGCGGTATCGCTTACGGCATGCGTTCGATTGGTGGAATTCTGGAGAATCTGGACTATATGGAGAAATATTCTCCGAATGCCTGGATGCTGAACTACTCTAACCCGGCGGCGATTGTGGCTGAAGCGACCAGACGGCTGCGTCCAAATTCCAAAATTATCAATATCTGCGATATGCCTATTGAGCTGGAAAATCACATGGCGACTATACTGGGTCTGAAATCCAGAAAAGAGATGGATGTGCGGTATTTTGGATTGAATCACTTTGGATGGTGGACGGAGATTCATGATAAAGCAGGAAACGATCTGATGCCCCGTCTGAAAGAGCATGTGCGGAAGTACGGCTACGTGGAAGATGAATCTCTGTATACAGACCCGAAGCGTGACAGCTGGCACGCAACTTATCAGAAAGCCCGGGATATTCTGGAACTGGATGACGCGTATCTGCCGAATACCTATCTGAAATATTATCTGTTCCAGGATTATGTAGTGAAGCATTCGGATAAGAATTATACCCGTACGAACGAGGTTATGGATGGCCGTGAAAAGGATGTATTTACAGCATGCCGGAAGGTGGCGGAGGACGGTCACTGCCATGATGATTTGTTTGATGTGGATAATCACGCAACCTTCATTGTGGATCTGGCAACCGGAATTGCCAATAATACCCATGAAAGAATGCTGCTGATTACGGAAAATAAGGGGGCTATTGCAAACTTTGATCCGACAGCCATGGTGGAAGTGCCCTGTCTGGTGGGAAAGAACGGTATCGAGCCGCTGGCCATGGGTGAGATTCCCCAGTTCCAGAAGGGACTGATGGAGCAGCAGGTATCGGTGGAAAAACTGGTCGTAGACGCATGGATTACCGGCTCCTATCATAAGCTGTGGCAGGCACTGACCTTATCCAAAACCGTACCCAGCGCTACTGTGGCAAAGCAGATTCTGGATGAACTGATTGAAGCTAATAAAGGATATTGGCCGGAGCTGAAATAAGGATATGTTTGGGAAAAAGCTGAATTGGGAATCCTTTTTTCTGGAGGTGCTGGGAAGTCTGCTGGTCGCCGTGAGTATTTATAATTTTGCGGCGGCCGCGGAATTTCCCATGACCGGTTTCTCCGGAATCGCATTGATTCTGTATCGGTTGTTCCGGATTCCACTGGGTTTGTCCAATGTGCTTTTAAATATTCCGGTGGTGATTCTCTGCTTTCGAATGCTGGGAAAAGGTTTTTTTCTGCGGTCTGTGCGCTGCATGGTAATTTCCTCGTTGCTGATGGACTACGTGGCTCCTCTGCTTCCTGTTTTTACGGGAAATCGGATGCTGGCTGCGATTTGCACCGGCGTTTTGGGCGGGGTAGGATACGCGCTGATTTATATGCAGAATTCCTCGACCGGTGGCGCGGACTTCCTGATTATGGCATTAAAGGCGAAGAAGCCGTATCTGCCTTTGGGCAATATTACCTTCCTTTTCGCAGTCAGCGTCATTGGCGTTACCTGGCTGATTTTCGGGGATACAGAAGGCGTTATCTACGGATTGATTATCAATTATCTGGCAGGAGCAGTGATCAATAAGACCATGTACGGAAGAAATGCCGGAAAAATGACCATGATTATTACAAAGGATGGTAAAAAGATTTCGGATGGAATCGAGGATTGCTGCCACAGAGGCTCTACGATTATTCCAGTCATGGGCGGATACCGGCAGGAGAAAAAATATGCGGTACTCTGCGTCTGCAATAATAAACAGATGTTTGAGATTACGCAGCAGGTAAAAAGGCTGGATCCGGAATCCTTTATGATTATCTGGGAGTCAAATGAAGTACACGGAGACGGTTTTAAAGCATTGACGATAGGGGAAAAATAACGTTATAATGAGATTGCCCTTCAGCGCGGAAGCGGGAGGGCAATCTTTTTCTATCGATAAAACGGAGAGCGTATGAAGGAACTGGAAATCATTTACGAGGACAAGGATGTGCTGGTCATTCGCAAGCCTGCCGGGGTACCGGTACAGAGCGCGCGGGTGGGGGCAAAGGACTGCGAGAGCCTGCTGAAAAATTATTTATATAAGAAGAATCCAAAGGGCGGCGCGCCCTATCTGGGACTGATTCATCGGCTGGATCAGCCGGTGGAGGGACTGGTGGTATTTGCGTTAAATCCGAAGGCTGCGGCAGCCTTAAGTAAGCAGTCAGCCGGAAAAGAGATGCAGAAAACCTATCTGGCGGTTCGGCACAGTGTGGATAAGTGTCCACATCCTGTCCCCAATGAGGAAAAGTTCTGTGGAAAACCTGTGGATAATGTGGAAAACTTGGTGGAAAACTGGAATGAGTGCGTGGATTACCTGTGGAAGGACGGGAAAAATAACCGCTCTGAGATGGTACAAGAGGGACATGCCGGGGCTAAAAAAGCAGTGCTCCGCTACCGGATTTTAAAGCGGGTGGATAACCTGGAAATGCTGGAAATCCGCCTGGAAACAGGCCGTCATCATCAGATTCGGGTGCAGATGGCGGGCAGAGGAACCCCTCTGGTGGGCGACCGCAAATATGGAAAGGTTGAAAACTATGTGGATAATGTGGATAACTCCTTCCCGGCCCTGTGTGCATATCGGATAAAATTCCGCCATCCGTCCACCGGAAAATGGATGGAATTTGAACGGAAGCCGGAAAATCCGGTGTTTCAGAAATTTATGTAAATCAGTTATCCACAGCGTAAAACGCTCTTTTTTGCAGATACTAAGACGGACAGAAAAGGGAGAAGCCGTTCGCTTTTTCGGGGCCTGTCAGTTCAAGCGGATGCAAAAGGAGCGGCTTTATGGAATGGGTGCGGAAATATCAGAACTTGTGGAAGAAAATCGGAATCGCAGTGGCGGTCGGGCTTGCAATGAAGTACCTGGCGCCACTGGTGATTCCGTTTTTGATCGCGGGAGCGATTGTGTACTGGTGCAGGCCGCTGCTTGCATGGTTAAAGAAACGGCTTCATATCCGCCCGGGAATTTCCATGGCGGTGCTGCTCGTAGGGGCAGCAGGAGGGCTTGTGTCAGCCGGAGCGTTGGCGGGTCGAAATTTGCATATTCAGATCCGGCGGTTGTGCGTGTATTTCAGCTACCCGGGACGGGTGGGGGAGCTTCTGGCACAGTGCTGTGAACGGTTTGGGGGTATGCTTCATATAGACAGCAGGATGATGATGCAGTTTGTAGAGGAGCAGACAGCCTGTATCGGAGATAAGACCTGGGAGCAGCTCCTGCCGGGTGTGTTCGGAGGATCCTGGCAGGCGGTACGCGTCTTGGGCGGCTTCCTTACCGGCGCCTTTGTGACGGGAATTGCCGCGATTCTGCTGGCAGGTGATTATGACAAGCTGCGGGAAATGGGACAGCGGTGGAGCTTCTATGAAAACGTGTCCGAAGCGCTCCGGGGAATCTCCCGGGCCATTGGTCGTTACCTGCATGCCCAGTGTATCATCATGGGACTGGTGATGCTGATCTGCACCGTTGGAATCTGGAGCTCGGGAACGGCAAAAAGCCCGTTGCTGGCCGGAGTCGGCACCGGTTTTCTGGACGCGCTGCCGATCTTCGGCACGGGGACGGTGTTTGTGCCATGGATTCTGATTCTGGTCATCTGGCAGAAGCGATATCGGGCGGCTGTCGTGTTAGCTGTGACTTATGGTCTTTGCACCCTGACCCGGGAGCTTCTGGAGCCCAGGCTGGTGGGCGCCCATCTGAAGCTGCTGCCGGTGGTGGTGCTGGCCAGTGTGTATGTGGGCGTGAAGATCTACGGAGCGGGCGGGATCGTGCTGGGGCCTTTATCAGTACTAATTATTCAGGAATTGTGGAAGAGGGTGGATGCAGATAAAAAAGAAGGAGCATCGGCAAATGAAGCAGATACTCCTTCGAAATAGATGTTATCGCAGAAACATTTTCACCAGCCGCCGCTTTCCTTCCGTATACGGCTGATACCGCATGGGCAGATCCGGCCATTCCTTCTTATCTACGATACTCTTACGGTGGGAAAAGGTCTCAAACCCGGCCTTCCCATGATAACTGCCCATACCGCTCTCCCCGAAGCCGCCGAAGCCCATGTACGGCGTAGCCAGGTGGATGATCGTGTCATTGACGCAGCCGCCGCCAAAGGAGCAGCGGGTCAGCACCCGGCTGGCCAGCTTCCGGTTCCGGGTGAAGACGTAGAGAGCCAGCGGATGGGGCTTCTCGTTGATGGTGCGAATCACTTCGTCGATGGAATCGTAGGTCAGAATTGGCAGCAACGGTCCAAAGATTTCCTCCTGCATCACGTCGTCCCGCCAGGAGACCCGGTCAAGGATGGTGGGTTCAATTTTCAAGGCTTCGGCGTCTGTCCGTCCACCAAAGACAGTCTTAGCCGGATTCATCAGATTCAGGATCCGCAGAAAATGTTTTTCATTGATGATATGGCCGTAATTCTCATTTTCCAGGGGACGCTCGCCAAGCTGGGCGCGGATCTGCCGGATCAGCTCTTCTATGAGCCGGTTTTTCACCCGGATATCGCAGAGAATATAGTCGGGAGCCACGCAGGTCTGTCCGCAGTTCAGAAACTTGCCGAAGACGATGCGCCGGGCCGCCGCATGGATATCCGCGGTACGGTCCACGATGCAGGGACTCTTTCCGCCCAGCTCCAGGGTCACCGGAGTCAGGTGCGCGGCGGCCTTCTCCATGACGAAGCGGCCCACCGATTTGCTGCCGGTGAAAAAGATATAGTCGAAATGCTGTTCCAGCAGCGCTGCGTTTTCCGCCCGTCCCCCGGTTACGACAGCCACCCGGGACGCCGGGAAATAAGCCGGAATCAGACGCTCCATCAGGCGGCTGGTGTGAATGGAGTAGGCGCTGGGCTTTAAAATCGCCGTATTACCGGCGGCCAGGGCGTCTGCCAGCGGCTCCAGGGTCAGGAGCAGCGGATAGTTCCAGGGACTCATGATCAGCGTTACGCCGTAGGGCGAAGGCTTCTGGTAACTTGTCGAGCAAAACTGCGCCAACGGCGTCGGGACGATCCGATCCTGCATCCAGAGGCGCAGATGATGCTTCAGATAATGAATTTCGTTTAAAAGAAGGCCGGTCTCACACATATAGCTTTCTGCGGCGCTTTTGCCCAGATCCAGACGGAGCGCGTCCTGAATTTCATTTTCGTGTTCGGTCACCAGCCGCTCCAGTCTGGTCAGGGCGGCCATCCGGTTTTTATAAGAAAGTGTCGAACCCGACCGGAAACACCGCCGCTGCCGGGCCACCAGTTTCTGAATCTCCTGTTCGTCCATGGGAATCCTCCAATCAAAGTAGATAGTTCTATTGTACCCAAATATGGAAAATCCGTCAAAGTAAATTGCCCCTATTATTATTTTTACGGAGTTTTGTTTAGCAGAAAATCAGCAGTAATTAAATTGATAATATTCCGATAGAGAAATTGATTTTACGATGGGTCAAGTTATTTAAGGTCATAAGGATTCGCCGTTTCACTCAAATTGCTCCTCAGACCGCGAAAACCTTGACAAAATCGCCATTTCCGTACTACAATACAAAAAGATACGCCTACCCGGGCGTGATAATCATAACAGCTTACTGTTAGAGGAAAATAAATGAGAAAAACCCCCGATGGGCGAGAAGGAGAACAAGATGGCGAAGGAGAAGAAACTGGTCGAAGAGATCACTTCCATGGACGTGGATTTCGCACAGTGGTACACCGATGTGGTGAAAAAAGCGGAACTGACCGATTATACAAGCGTAAAGGGCTGCATGGTTATCAAGCCGGCAGGCTACGCGATCTGGGAAAATATTCAGAAGGAGCTGGACGCGCGTTTTAAGGCGACAGGAGTAGAGAATGTCTACCTGCCCATGCTGATTCCGGAGAGCCTGCTTCAGAAGGAGAAGGATCATGTGGAGGGCTTTGCGCCTGAGGTAGCATGGGTAACCCACGGCGGACTGGAGCCGCTGCAGGAGCGTATGTGCATCCGTCCGACCTCCGAGACTCTGTTCTGTGATTTCTATTCCAAAGAGATCCAGTCCTATCGTGATCTGCCGAAGGTATACAATCAGTGGTGCTCTGTTATGCGTTGGGAGAAGACCACCCGTCCGTTCCTGCGCTCCCGCGAATTCCTGTGGCAGGAGGGTCATACCGCTCACGCGACAGCAGAGGAGGCTGAGGCACGTACTCAGCAGATGCTGAACGTATACGCGGACTTCTGCGAGGAAGTGTTGGCAATGCCGGTTATCCGCGGACGTAAGACTGATAAGGAGAAATTTGCCGGCGCAGAGGCGACCTACACCATCGAAGCCCTGATGCACGACGGTAAGGCGCTGCAGTCCGGTACCAGCCACAACTTCGGCGATGGCTTCGCAAAGGCATTTGGTATTCAGTATACAGCAAAAGACAACACCCTTCAGTATGTACATCAGACGTCCTGGGGTATGACCACCCGTCTGATCGGAGCCATCATCATGGTTCACGGCGATAACAGCGGACTGGTTCTGCCGCCGCGTATCGCGCCGACCCAGGTTATGGTCATCCCGATTGCGCAGCACAAGGAAGGCGTGCTGGACAAGGCATATGAGCTGAAATCCGCGCTGCCGGACGCAGGCTTCAAGGTAAAGGTAGATGATTCCGACAAGAGTCCGGGCTGGAAGTTCTCCGAGCAGGAGATGAAGGGTATCCCGGTACGTATCGAAATCGGACCGAAGGATATCGAGGCAAATCAGGCTGTGATTGTCCGTCGCGATACCCGTGAGAAGATCGTAGTTGCCCTGCCGGAGCTGGCCGAGAAGGTAGGCGAGGTGCTGACCACCATGCAGAGCGATATGCTGGAGAAGGCAAGAAAGCATCGTGATTCCCATACCTACGACGCTCATAACTACGAAGAGTTTGTAAAGATTGTCAATGAGAAGCCGGGCTTCGTACGTGCCATGTGGTGCGGCGATCAGGCCTGCGAGGACAAGATTAAGGAAGATACCACGGCTACTTCCCGTTGTATGCCCTTCAAGCAGGATCACATCGCGGACACCTGCGTGTGCTGCGGAAAGCCTGCGAAGGCGCTTGTTTACTGGGGCAAGGCATACTAAAATTACGAATGGATAAATGAGCCAGTAAAGCGGCTGGAGGATGAAACCTTCTGGCCGCTTTTTTATGGAATAGGAAATTCCGATAGAATTCCCTATTCCATAAAAAATATTATCGCACTCGGCGCAGTGGTAGATGGTTGCTGAAGCAACCGCGCCTTGGCGCGAGAATGTGCCAACGGCACATTCTTTTTTATTAGAAATGAGGTGACCAAATGCAAATTCAGATCCCGGAAAAAGCAAATGAAATCATTGCAACTCTTGCGGAGGCAGGCTACGAAGCCTATGTGGTGGGCGGCTGTGTGCGCGACGCCATTCTGGGACGGGAGGCGGCGGACTGGGATATCACCACCAACGCCAGACCGGAGCAGGTGAAGGCTTTATTTCCCAGAACGGTGGACACGGGGCTCCAGCACGGAACCGTGACGGTCCTGAACGGAAAAGAAGGCTTCGAGGTCACCACCTACCGGATTGACGGCGAATATCTGGACGGCCGCCACCCGGAGCAGGTGCTGTTCACGCCAAATCTTCTGGAAGATCTGAAGCGGCGGGACTTTACCATCAATGCCATGGCATATAATGAAAAAGAGGGTCTGGTAGATGCCTTCGGCGGTATCGGCGACCTGGAGCGCGGACAGATCCGCTGTGTGGGCGACCCGAGAGAGCGGTTTACCGAGGACGCCCTGCGAATCCTGCGGGCAGTCCGTTTTTCTGCCCAGCTGGATTTTGAGATTGAGGCGGAGACAAAAGCGGCCCTGGCGGAATTTGCACCGAGACTGACTAAGGTCAGCGCCGAGCGGATTCAGGTGGAGCTGATGAAGCTTCTGACCTCGGATCACCCGGAGGTATTCCGCGTGGTCTGGGAGACGGGCATTACGGCGGTGATTCTGCCGGAATTCGATGCCTGCATGGAGACGCCCCAGCACAATCCCCATCACTGCTGGAACGTGGGTGAACACATTCTGCGGACCCTGACCGGCGTAGAGAAGGACAAAGCCCTCCGCTGGGCAGCTTTGCTGCACGATATGGGCAAGCCTGCCACCCGTACTACGGATGAGCAGGGTATTGACCATTTTCACGGGCATGCGAAGCTTGGTGCCGAGATGGCAAATGGAATCTTACGCCGCCTGAAATTTGACAACGACACCCGCAAAAGAGTGGTGAGGCTGGTGGAGTTCCATGATGATCGGCAGTTTCCGCTGAATCATCGGGGCGTGCGCCGGGCCATTCACCGGATTGGCGCGGATCTGTTTCCGGATTATCTGAAGCTTGCCCGGGCGGATGCGCTGGCCCAGAATCCGGCGCTGCTGCCGGAGAAGCTTGCGCGGCTGTCAGAAATCGAGCGTCTGTATACAGAGATACTGGAAGCCCAAAACTGCCTGTCCCTAAAGGATCTGGCCGTGACCGGCCGAGATCTCATAGATGCGGGCGTGAAGCCGGGACCGACCTTAGGAGTCATCCTGAACGCCATGCTGGAGGCCGTTATCGAGCACCCGGAATACAATACAAAAGAATATCTCTTAGAAAGAATATTACCCCTCGTTTCCTCATAGATTTGAAAGGAACGGGGGGATTTTTGTGAACGAAAAAGCGCTGCAAATCCTGGAGCAGTATGATCTGGAGGTTCTTCGAAGCTACGGCGGCCGGGGCGGAATCATGTTGGAGACAAAAGACGGCTTAAAAATGATAAAGGAATTTGCAGGCTCGCGCGCAAAGCTTCCCCTGGAACAGCGGGTGCTGGGGATTCTGGCGGAGCGCGGCGTCTGCGCCGTGGATCAGGTGCAGGCCAACAAAGAAGGGGAGCTTGTAACCATCGGCGACTATGAGACGCCCTACATCATCAAGGACTGGCCGCCGGGGCGGGAATGCGATCCGAAGAATGAGGAAGAGCTTTTGAAAAGTATGCGTCTGCTGGCCCGGGTTCACCGGGAGCTTCGGGGTGTTCTGCGCACAGAAGGGGCGGAGCGCCGCCGGATTCTGGGCGCCGACCGGTCGGAAGAGTTAGAAAAGCATAATCGGGAAATGAAGCGTGCCCGGAATTTTATCCGCACCCGGCAGAAAAAGGGCGAGTTTGAACTCTTATATCTTCAGTGCGCCGAAACCATTTTCCAGAATGGAGCGGATGCCCTGGAGCTTCTGAAGGCTTCCGGCAGTGAAAAGCTGTATCAGCAGGCCGTGGATGGCGAACACCTCTGTCACGGGGAGTATGTCCATCACAATATCCTGCTTCAGCGGCAGGAAACGGCCCTGGTGAACTTCTCCCGGTTTGAAATCAATGTGCAGATGAACGATGTGAGCCAGTTCCTGCGGAAAATCATGGAGAAGCACAACTGGAACGGTGGGCTGGCAGAGCGGATGCTGACAGCCTACGAGCGGGAACGCCCTCTGTCCGGGGAGGAGCGGGCCTATCTGGCTGCCAGCCTCTGTTACCCGGAGAAGGCCTGGAAGCTGGTGCATCATTATTACCATACCAACAAGGCCTGGGTGCCGGAAAAAAGCGCCGAGAAGCTGCAGGTTTTCCTGGCCCAGAATGAACGCAGGAAGAAAATGGTAAAAGAGTTATGGGTATCGTAAATGTGCTGTAAAATATGCCCGGATACATTGACTTTGCTGTACAAATATTCTAAAATTAAGCATAGATAACTCTATCTAAAAAACTGTATGAGTGAGGTATAAGTTATGTATTTGGACGATTATAAGCGTTGGATGGACACAGAACTGGAGGATCCGGCTCTGACAGAGGAACTGAAGGGTATCGAGGGTAAGGACGATGAGATTAAGGATCGCTTCGCAGTGGCCCTGAAGTTCGGTACTGCAGGCCTGCGCGGCGTGCTGGGAGCAGGATCTAACCGTATGAATATCTATGTGGTTCGTCAGGCCACCCAGGGTCTGGCCAACTGGGTAAAGACCCAGGGCGGCAAGCAGCTGGTAGCCATCAGCTACGACAGCCGTATCAACAGCGACGTGTTCGCGAAGACAGCAGCCGGCGTACTGGCAGCCAATGGAATCAAGGTTCGCATCTACGACGCTCTGATGCCGGTTCCGGCCCTGAGCTTCGCGACCCGTTATTATGAGGCCAATGCGGGTATCATGGTGACCGCGTCCCATAATCCGGCGAAATACAACGGCTATAAGGCCTACGGCCCGGACGGCTGCCAGATGACGGACGAGGCGGCTGATATTGTATACACGGAGATTCAGAAGACAGATATCCTGACCGGCGCGAAGGTTATGGATTTTGAGGAAGGAATCAAGGCCGGACTTATTGAATATGTGGGCGACGACTGTAAGGAAGCCCTGTACCAGGCTATCGAGGCCCGCAGCGTGCGTCCGGGAATCTGCGCTGCATCCGGCCTGAAGCTGGTATACTCCCCGCTGAACGGTTCCGGTCTGGTGCCGGTTACCAGGGTGCTGAAGGATATCGGCATCACTGACGTGACCATTGTACCGGAGCAGCAGTATCCGGACGGTCACTTCCCCACCTGCCCGTACCCGAACCCGGAGATCTTTGAGGCTCTTCGTCTGGGACTGGAGCTGGCCAAGAAGACAGAGGCAGACCTGATGCTGGCCACTGACCCGGATGCGGACCGCGTGGGTATCGCCATGAAGTGTCCGGACGGCAGCTACGAGCTGGTATCCGGTAATGAGATGGGCGTACTGCTTCTGGACTACATTTGCGCAGGCCGCATCGAGAAGGGCACCATGCCGAAGAATCCGGTGGCGGTGAAATCCATCGTATCCACTCCGCTGGCGGATGCGGTAGCGAAGAATTACGGCGTGGAGCTGAGAAGCGTTCTGACCGGCTTCAAATGGATTGGAGACCAGATCGCGCAGCTGGAGGCAGCAGGTGAGGTAGACCGCTTTATCTTCGGCTTTGAGGAGAGCTACGGTTATCTGGCAGGCCCCTATGTACGTGACAAGGACGCGATTATCGGTTCCATGCTCATCTGTGAGATGGCAGCTTATTACCGGAGCATTGGTTCCTCTATCAAACAGCGTCTGGAGGAGATCTATGAGAAATATGGCCGTTATCTGAACAAGGTAGACAGCTTTGAGTTCCCGGGACTGTCCGGTATGGACAAGATGGCCGGCATTATGGACGGGCTGCGCCAGAATCCGCCTGCAAAGCTCGGCGATTATGCGGTAGTGAAGGTAACTGATTATAAGAAGCCTGAGGAGACAGGACTCCCGGCAGCAAATGTTCTGGTGTACAAGCTGGAAGGCGGCGCCGAGGTCATCGTTCGTCCCTCCGGAACCGAGCCGAAGATCAAGACCTATTTTACTACACTCGGAAAAAATCTGGCAGAAGCCCAGGCACAGAAGGATGCGCTGGCAGCAGCAATCGCTCCCATATTTGAGTAACAAAACCCGAAATGCCTTGACAAATAATTGAGAAACGGGTATAAATAGGAAAGAAGATATGGCAGAACGCACACACAGACATATCATCGACAAAAAAGAGTAGTAGTATTATTAGGAGGAATTACCAGATGAACAGAATGGAATTAGTTGCTGCTATCGCAGAGAAGACTGAATTATCCAAGAAGGACGCAGAGAAGGCTCTGAAGGCTTTCACAGATGTAGTAGCAGAGGAGCTGAAGAAGGGCGAGAAGATCCAGCTGGTTGGATTCGGAACCTTCGAGGTATCTGAGAGAGCTGCAAGAGAGGGAAGAAACCCGCAGACTGGCGAGGCTATGAAGATTGCGGCTTCCAAGTCCCCGAAGTTTAAGGCTGGAAAAGCACTGAAGGATGCCCTGAACTAATCTATGCGTCTTGATAAATATTTAAAGATTTCTCGGCTGATTAAGCGGAGGACCGTAGCCAATGAAGCCTGTGACGCGGGACGCGTGCTGGTCAACGACAAGGTGGCCAAGGCATCTGTGAACGTGAAGACGGGTGACGTCATCGAGATTCAGTTTGGCAGCAAGTCCGTAAAGGTGGAAGTCCTGGACGTCCAGGAGACCGTCCGCAAGGATGACGCCAAGGAGCTCTACCGTTATCTTTAAAAACAGGAATAATGAGAAAGACCTTTTCATACATTTAGTTGTAAACTAGTAAGTGTATGGGGAGGTCTTTTTTTGGAAGAAAAGCAATACGCGAAAGCCCACAAGCTGCTCTTAAGCAACCGGCGGACGGGCACCATCAGCGGCGTGACCGACGTGATTTCCTTCGATATCGCGGAAATCCTGCTGGAGACGGAACAGGGTATGCTGACCATCAAAGGCGCCGATCTCCATGTGAATCGTCTGACCCTGGAAAAGGGCGAGGTGGATATCGAGGGGCGGATTGACAGCATGGCCTACTCGGAGGTCACAGATTTTCATAAGGCGGGCGCGTCGATCCTGGGCCGCCTGTTTAAATAGCCTATGGCCGGTGGAATTCTTTTTGAACTGCAGTTTTTTGGAAAAGCCTTCCTCTGCGGCGCGGCCCTGGCCTTCCTGTACGGGGGATTGAAGGTCTTCCGGCGGCTGGTTTTCCATGGGACCGTCTGGATGGCAGCGGAGGATCTGGCCTACTGGCTGCTCTGTGGTTTCCTGATTTTCCGGATGCTGTACCGGGAGAACAGCGGGGCGGTAAGGGGCTTTGCTGTGGCGGCAGTGGTGCTGGGCATGCTTTCCTGGCTGCTGCTTTCGAAAATGTTTCGAAATATAGTCAATTTCATAAGAAAAAAATTGCATAAATGTATAAAAAAGATTATAATCAAATAAATATACCCATAGACAGAGGTTTCTGTGGAAAAGCGAAGAAAGACTGGCTGTGGAAACAGTTTTCAGAATGAAAGTGAGGCGGAAGGAGCTATGACGACGAAGACCCGGCGCGGAATGAATCGCAGAAAGCGTATGGGCTACCGACTGATTGTACTGACAGTCATGTGTCTTCTGGTAACGGGTTTTTATGCAAAGCATCGGCTCCAGCAGAAGAACGCAGCCTATCAGAAGCAGGAAGAACAGCTGATGGCTCAGATCGAAGAAGAGGAACAGCGCTCGAAGGATATCGAGGAGCTCGGCAAATACGTCCAGACCAAGAAGTATGTGGAGGAAGTGGCGAAGGAGCGGCTCGGACTGGTTTATCCGGATGAGATTCTGTTCAAGGCTAAAGAATAATTAGTTTACATAATGCGTGCATGTAAAGGCTGTCCGGGACAGGGAAGGTTCCGGACAGCCTTTATGCTTTCCGGCAGGTTCTTAAACAGAATTCTATGTCCCCTTTTGCCGAAAAGATCTGAAATCACCCGCCTCCATTTGACAAAATAATCCGTTTCTGTCCTCTATAATTCCCAATCACACAGACACACACAGAAGACGAGGAGGAGTAAAAGGTGAGACGAGAGGAAAATTACGGCTGGCTCTACGGAATTGTGGCGGGCAGCTGTGTGGCGGCGATGCAGATCGGCGTGGGGATGCTTCAGATGGATCGGGATTACGCCATCCTGCTGGGGGCGGCCCAGGGGCTTTTGGTGTGTTCACTGACGGTAATCTGCGGCGGGATTCTGGTATGGATTTTAAGACCCCTTCCCATGGAAAATGAGGAAGCGCCCAATCCGGTGCAGCAGCGCCTGCGGGATTACCGGGAGGCCTTCGGCAATCTGGCGGTAAGCTTCGCGGGAGAAGGACAGAAAGCGGAAGCCGTTCCGGAGAACGAACAGCTGGATAAGACAGAGAAAATGAAGCTGCTCTGGAAGAACAGGCTGGAGGAAAACCGCGCTGCAGTGGCGATACAGCTGGGGGAAATGGCCCAGATCATGACGGATACCGTAGAATATGCCTGGGATACCAGGCCGGACGAGGAACTGGAACAGGTTTTAGCGAAAAAGCTGAAGGGTATGGGACTCTGCGTCCATTCAGTGCTGGTCTATCAGGAGGAGCACCGGCGGCAGGAGGTATATCTGACGGTCAGTACCCGCAGGCGGAAATGTGTGGCGACGAAGGATATTGCAGAGGTATTGTCCAGGATGATGAAGAAGGCCATGATGCCGGGCAAGGACAGCCGGGCCTTTGTGGGCAGTGAGAAGGTGACGGTGCTTTTCGCGGAACGGACGAACTTCCAAGTGCTCTGCGGCGTAGAGAAGGCGGTCAAAAGTAAAGAAACCATTTCCGGGGACAATTTTTCCCTGCATCGGTGCCGGGAGGGGCAGTTTATCGGGGCGCTGTCGGACGGTATGGGGTCCGGTATGGCGGCTTACCGGGACAGTGAGATGGTCATCGATCTGCTGGAGCAGTTTCTGGAGGCGGGATTCTCCAAGGAGACGGCGGTGCGGATGATCAATTCGGCGTTGATCGTGCGGTCGGACGCGCAGGTGTTCTCCACCATTGATATCAGTTCGCTGGATTTGTATACGGGTATCTGCGAGTTCCTGAAGGTGGGCGCGTCCACCACCTTTATCCGGCGGGAAAACTGGGTGGAAACCATTTCCTCAACCAGCCTGCCTGCGGGCGTCTTTCACAAGTTGGAGCCGGACTGTACCAGTAAAAAGCTCTACGACGGCGACATGGTCATCATGGTCACCGACGGTGTGCTGGATGCGTTGCCTGCGGCTCATCAGGAGAAATTGATAAAGGATATCATTCTGGAGCACGATACAGGAAATCCGTCCGAGCTGGCAGCTTACATTCTGGCCCGGGTGCGTCAGTACCGGGAGAAGGAGCCTGTCGACGATATGACGGTGTTGGTGATGGGGCTGGTAAAGTATTAAAGAGATATGGTATACTAAAAGCAATGGAAAACTACGAAAGGAAAACTGGGAAATGCTGGATCGTGTGCGTGCATTTACAGAAAAATATCAGATGATTCGTCCGGGAGACAGGATTGTGGCGGGCATATCGGGAGGTGCGGATTCCGTATGCCTGCTTTTCCTGTTGAAAGAGCTGTGCGGAGAAAAGGGCGCAGCGCTGTCCGCAGTGCATGTAAATCATTGTCTGCGGGGCGCGGAGGCCGACGGGGACGAGGCCTATGTGCGGGAGCTTTGCGGAAGCCTGGAGGTTCCGCTTTCCGTCCGTTCCTTTGACGTGCAGGGCCGGGCTAAGCGGGAGCATCTGACGCTGGAGGAGGCCGGACGGCTCTGCAGGTATGAGGCCTTCGCGGAGGAAGCGGAGCGTCTTGGGGGCGCGCGGATTGCGGTGGCCCACCATGCGGGGGATCAGGCGGAGACGGTACTGTTTCAGCTGTTCCGCGGAAGCGGCCTAAAGGGGCTGTCCGGCATGAGCCCGGCGCGGGACAATATCATTCGGCCGTTGCTCTGCGCAGAGCGTGAGGAAGTCGAGACGTGGCTGACCGGGCGAGGGATAGCCTGGCGCACTGACAGCACGAACCTGAGCATGGACTACACACGCAACCGGATTCGGGGCGACATTCTGAAGACGGCCCGGGAGAGCGTCAATGCGAAGGCGATCCGACATGTGGCCGAGGCGGCTGCGGAGCTTGGGGAGGTGGAGGCGTTTCTGGAGCGGAAGACGGCGGAAGCCTACCGAATCTGTGTGCGGGAAGAGGACGGCGCACGGTTTGTATTCACCAACGCATTTTCCATGCAGGATCCCCTGATCGGAAGCAGACTGCTGCGGCGGTGCATGGCGGAGCTTGGCGGACTCAAGGACGTGGAGCGGGTTCACATCGAGATGCTTCGGGAGCTGTTCGAAAAGCAGACCGGGAGCAGAATGGATCTGCCGGGTGACCGCAGCGCAAGACGGGAATATGAGGGCGTGCGGCTCAGTCGGAGTGAGAAGCCTGCACGGCAGCAGGACGGTGAGAAAACCAGTCCCATATCGTTCTGTCCGGAGATTCCCGGCAGCGTTACCATCCGAGGACAAAAATGGAAATTTACCCTGTATCCCGAGGAAAAAATTGAAATTATTCCCCAAAAAACATATACGAAATGGTTTGACTATGATAAAATAAAAAAATGTCTGGAGATCCGGGGGCGTAAGCCCGGGGATTATCTGGAGATTAACAGAGCGCACGGGCGCAAAAAGCTGAAGGCGTATCTGATTGATGAAAAGGTGCCGGCATTTGAGCGGGACGAGCTTCTGCTGCTGGCGGATGGAGCGCATATTGTATGGATTCCGGGGCATCGTATCAGCGAAGCGTACAAGGTCACGGAAGAGACAAGGAACATTTTAAAAGTACAGATAAGCGGAGGAAATGAACATGGCTGAGAAAATCAGAGTTATGATTCCCGAAGAGGAAGTAGACGCGAAGATCAGAGAGCTGGGACAGAAGATCAGCGAAAAGTTTGCAGGCGAAGAGGTTCACCTGATTTGTATCCTGAAGGGCAGCGTATTCTTTGTATGCGAGCTGGCCAAGAGAATTACCGTGCCGGTGACCATCGACTTTATGCAGGTATCCAGCTACGGCGCGGAGACCAAGTCCAGCGGCGTGGTACGCTTAAGCAAGGACCTGGACGAGCCGCTGCAGGGCAAGAACGTGATTATCGTAGAGGACATCATCGATTCCGGACGGACCTTAAGCCACCTGGTAAAGCTTCTGGGACAGCGTAACCCGAAGACCATGACCCTGTGTACCCTGCTTGACAAGCCGGACCGCAGAGTCGTAGATGTGGACGTGGAATACACCGGATTTACGATTCCGGATGAGTTCGTGGTGGGCTATGGCCTGGATTATGATCAGAAGTACCGGAATCTGCCGTACATCGGCGTACTTGAATTCGTAGACTAACTGCGAACGGCGCGGGCTGAACGTACGAATATAAGGAGGACACATTTTGAACAACAGACAATTTCGGATTTCCGGAATCTATTTCGTATTTTTACTGGTGCTGGTCTATCTGTTCAGTACCTACGTAAAACGGATGGACATGGAAAATCTGTATACCTATCAGCAGTTTGAGACTGCCGTGGAGAACGGCGAGGTAGTATCTGCCGTGATCAGCCAGTCCGAAGCTACACCTACCGGCACGGTGCGCCTGACCCTGAAGGACGGCAGCCGTCAGGATGTGAATGTGGCAGACACCACAGAGGCCAGAGAGCTTCTGGAGTCTGAGAATGTGGCGGTAGCCTTTGCTGCAGTGAGCACCAATAACTGGATGGCGTCCCTGGGCGCGCCCCTTCTGGCGGCTGTAGTGGCCGTAGTCGTTATGATGATCCTGATGAACCGTCAGGCCAACGGCGGCGGTGGCGGCAAGATGATGGACTTCGGCAGAAGCCGGGCCCGTATGACCACCCAGGAGCAGATTCACACCACCTTTAAAAATGTGGCAGGTCTGCAGGAAGAAAAAGAAGAGCTTCGTGAGATCGTAGATTTTCTGAAGCTTCCACAGAAATATACTCAGGTAGGCGCGCGCATCCCAAAAGGCGTGCTGCTGGAGGGTCCTCCCGGAACCGGTAAGACCCTGCTGGCCAAGGCTGTTGCAGGCGAGGCAGGCGTGCCGTTCTTCAGTATCTCCGGTTCGGATTTCGTAGAGATGTTTGTCGGTGTAGGTGCTTCCCGTGTCCGTGATCTGTTCGCGGATGCCAAGAAGAACAGCCCCTGTATCGTATTTATCGACGAGATTGACGCGGTGGCGAGACGCCGCGGCAGCGGTATGGGCGGCGGTCATGATGAGCGTGAGCAGACCCTGAACCAGCTGCTGGTGGAGATGGACGGCTTCGGCGTCAACGAGGGCATCATCGTCATGGCGGCCACCAACCGTGTGGATATTCTCGATCCGGCTATCTTACGTCCGGGTCGTTTTGACCGTAAGATCATGGTGGGCAGACCGGATGTGCGCGGCAGAGAAGAGATTCTGCAGGTTCATGCGAAGAATAAGCCGCTGGCAGAGGATGTGGATTTGAAGCAGATAGCCCAGACCACCGCAGGCATGACCGGCGCGGATCTGGAAAATCTGATGAACGAGGCAGCCATTCTGGCAGCCAAGGACAACCGTCCTTATATCACCCAGGCGGATATCCGCAAGTCCTTCGTGAAGGTGGGCATCGGCGCAGAGAAAAAGAGCCGCATCGTCTCCGAGAAGGAGAAGCGCATCACTGCGTACCACGAGGCAGGGCATGCGATCCTGTTCCATGTGCTGCCGGATGTGGGACCTGTATACAGTGTATCTATCATTCCCACCGGCGTAGGAGCGGCCGGCTACACCATGCCATTGCCGGAGAAGGATGAGATGTTCAATACCAAGGGAAAGATGCTGCAGGATATCGAGGTATCCTTAGGCGGACGTATCGCCGAAGAGCTGATTTTCGACGATATCACCACCGGCGCTTCCCAGGATATCAAGCAGGCTACCCGTGTGGCCCGTGCCATGGTCACCAAGTACGGCATGTCCGACGAACTTGGTCTGGTCAGCTACGATTCCGATGAAGAAGTATTCCTGGGCCGCGACTACGGCCACACCAAGGGCTACGGCGAGAACGTGGCAAGCAAGATCGATTCGGAGGTCAAGCGAATCGTAGACGAGTGCTACGATAAGGCCAAAGCCATCATCCTGGACCACCGCGACGTCCTGGACGCAGCGGCAGCGTTGCTTCTGGAGAAAGAAAAGATCTCCCGGGACGAGTTCGAGGCATTGTTTGAAAAGGAAGAGGCCGTACCGGCTGTATAAAAGTGAGCTTTTAGGGATTTCACGATTTAGTGAGATCCCTTTTTTTACAGCGCCAGACTAGCGTTTTCGTCATTATGACGGAATGGAATTGTGAATATTTCACAAAAACAGATTCTGATTTTTGTGAAGTTTGTGCACACTTATCGCGACATTATGATATAATAATACTCGTAAAACCCCCAATACATTATATAGTTTTTGCTACACCCCATAAGTAAAAAGAAATACCTTCTCCTGAAACAGACAGCGCGAGCTGTCTGTTTCACTTTGTGCGGAAATATCTGTAATAACAGCAGAGACAGAATATATGGGACAGAAGTCTGCAGATAGGCAAGATTGTTACGTAATAAACAAATGTTGAAATGAAAGAGCTGGTATTATAGAATAATAATCAGGGAGCAGCCACAGAAGAGCGGCTGTGACAGAAAGAGAGAGAATTATGGGAAAGATTAACCGACAGGCGCTTTTCGTAGAGGAGTCGGAGGGCTTTCGGATTCCGCTGGAGCCGAAAGCAGGCGAACGGGTAAAGTTACGCTTTCGAACTGCAAAGGATAATGTAGAAGCTGTATATTTTATTAGCGGTGAAGAACGGAATCCGATGACAAAGGTCTGTTCCAGGGGCCGCTTTGATTATTATGAGATTGACATTGAAGTAGGAACTGACACCATCTATTATTATTTTGAAATCCGTTCCGATGAGGAGCGGCTTTTTTATAATAAGCTGAGCATCACCAATAATCTGCAGGACAGCTATGCGTTCCGCATCATTCCGGGCTTCGCTACGCCGGACTGGGCCAAGGGCGCGGTCATGTACCAGATCTACGTGGATCGCTTCTGCAACGGCGATCCCACCAATGATGTGCTGACAGGAGAATACAGTTATATCCACCAGCAGGTGGAACAGGTAAAGGACTGGAGCGAACCGCCTGAGGACATGGACGTGCGCCGGTTCTACGGCGGCGATCTGCAGGGCATCCTGGATAAATTGGATTATCTGCAGGATTTGGGCATCGAGGTCATTTACATGAACCCGATATTCGTGTCCCCGTCCAATCACAAGTACGATTGTCAGGATTACGACTATATCGATCCCCACTATACAGTGATCAAAGAGGATGGCGGCGACCTGCTTCCGCCAGGCGAGCTGGATAATACCAAGGCAACGAAGTATATTAAGCGCGTGGTCAGCAAGGAAAATCTGGAGGCCAGCAACGAATTCTTCATCCATTTCGTGGAGGAGGTGCACAAGCGCGGCATACGTGTGCTGCTGGACGGTGTCTTCAATCACTGCGGATCCTTCAATAAATGGCTGGATCGGGAGTGCATCTACGAGGGCGATGGCGACTATGAAAAGGGCGCCTACGTCTCTGAGGACAGCCCCTATCGGAACTTCTTTAAGTTTAATAATATCCATGAGTGGCCGTACAATCCCTATTACGACGGATGGTGGGGCCATGACACCCTGCCGAAGCTGAGCTATGAGACCTCTCAGGAGCTTTACGATTATATCATGGGCATTGCCCGGAAATGGGTTTCTCCGCCTTATAACGTGGACGGCTGGCGTCTGGACGTGGCGGCTGATCTGGGTCTGTCCGCCGATTTCAATCACAAGTTCTGGCAGGATTTCCGGAAAAATGTAAAAGAGGCCAATCCGGAGGCTGTCATTTATGCGGAGCATTACGGCGACGCCACCAGCTGGCTGAAGGGCGGCGAGTGGGATTCCATTATGAATTACGACACCTTCATGGAGCCCATTACCTGGTATCTGACCGGCATGGAGAAGCACAGCGACGGCAGGGAGCCGGATTTGATGAACAATGCGAATGCCTTTATTGATACCCTGCGGGAAAAATCCTGCGCCTTTACGGGCCAGTCCTATCTGATTGCCATGAATCAGCTTTCGAACCACGACCATTCCCGTTTTCTGACCCGCACCAACCATAAGGTGGGCCGCGTGGATGAATTGGGCAGCGAGGCGGCCGAGGAAGGCGTCTCCAAGGCGGTCTTCCGGGAGGCGGTGGCCATGATGATGACCTGGCACGGCGCGCCGACCATTTACTATGGTGACGAGGCCGGCGTCTGCGGCTTCACCGATCCGGACAGCCGGAGAACCTATCCCTGGGGCCATGAGGATCAGGATCTGATCCGTTACCACAAGGAGCTGATCCGCGTCCGCAAGGAAAACCCGGCCTGTCGTCGGGGCAGCGGTATCCCGGTGTACGCCAAGGACGGACATTTCGCCTTTGGCCGTTTTTTGGACGATAATCATGTGCTGACCATTATAAATAATACTGAGGAAGCGGAGCGCATGACGATTCCGGTCTGGCAGATCGAGATTTCGGACGGCGAACTGTTTGAGCGCCAGGTGCTGTCCATGGAAGAAGAATTTAACCTGGAAAAAGCCCACTATCTGGTGTGCGACGGCAAGATTGAGATTTATATGCCGCCCTATTCCGCGGCTGTTATGAGCCATACCGGAAATAATTAAGAAATAGGGTATAAAAAACAAAAATTTTCGAATACAAGAAAAAGAAAAAACGAGAATAGAAAAAGGGGTTGACAAATCCCTACCATCGTGATAAGTTAATAAAAAATTTAATGAACTAAACCGTTGAAGCGGAGATAACGATGTTCATGCGCGCCCAGAGAGTCCGGGGAGGTGGAAGCCGGATCGAGATGCAGGATATCAAATGGACCGCTGAGGGCGCAGTCAAAGGTCAGATATCAGAATGGATATGATGTAAACCAAGTATTCTGCGACGTAGGGCATACGTCAGTTGCCGGGAATATGTAGGTATTCCGCAAAGAGCACGGTTCGTTCCGTGAAACAGGGTGGTACCGCGGGTGGTATATAATTTGTAGAACTCGTCCCTGACAGATGTAGAAGTCTGTCAGGGATTTTTTTATGTAATAGGAAATTCCTATGGAATCCCCTATTACATAAAAAATATTATCGCACTCGGCGCAGTGGTAGATGGTTGCCAAGGCACATTCTTTTTAGGACAGGAGGAAAAAGTGATGTATCCAAGCCTTGAAGAAGTAAAGAAGATAGCGGCGTCGGGCGAATACCGCAGAATTCCCGTATGCCGGGAGCTGTACGCAGACCGCTACACGCCGGTGGAAGTACTTAGGACCCTGCGGGGCTCCAGCCGCCATTGCTACCTGCTGGAGAGTGCCAGCCAGACCGAGAGCTGGGGCCGATATTCCTTTCTGGGCTGTCATCCCACGCTGGAGCTGAATCTGACGGACGGGGAGCTGACCATCCGGCGGACGGCGGAGGCCCGGATAGGGGCAAAGACGCAGGAGGCTGACAAAGGTCCGAAGCGCCAGGCGGTCTGCCTGAACGCAGGCGCAGCCCTCTATATCGCAGGCAAGGCCGAGACCATGGAGCAGGGCGTGCGGATGGCCGAAGAACTGATCGACAGCGGCGCGGCACAAAAGAAACTGGAAGAATTTGTAAAGGAAAGCAATGCGGAATGAATATCTTAGAGGAAATAGCAGGAAAGACAAGGGAACGAATCGAAGAGGAAAAACGGCGGTGCAGTCCGGCGGAAATGAAAGGGTTAGCGGAAGAACTGCTTCGATCTAAGAAACATGGCGGGGCGGGGGCTTTGACAGGAGCAGATAACGCCGCAGCAGGCGGATGCTTTTACCGGGCTTTGGCGGTACCGGGCATGTCCTACATCTGCGAGGTGAAGAAAGCGTCCCCATCCAAGGGGCTCATTGCGCCGGACTTTCCGTATCTGGAGATTGCCAAGGAATATGAGGCGGCAGGTGCGTCGGCCATCTCCTGCCTGACGGAGCCTTTTTATTTCCGGGGTGCGGATCAGTATCTGAAGGAGATCACCGGCTCGGCGCGGATTCCGGTGCTGCGAAAAGACTTTACCGTGGACGAGTACATGATTTACCAGGCAAAGACATTGGGAGCATCGGCGGTACTGCTGATTTGCGCGATTCTCGACAAAGTGCAGCTTCGGGACTATCGGCAGCTGGCCGAAAGCCTGGGGCTGGACGCGCTGGTGGAGGCCCACGATGAAACAGAGGTGGAAATGGCGCTGGACGTCGGCGCAAAGATCGTCGGCGTCAATAACCGGGATCTGAAGACTTTTCAGGTGGATATGCAGAACAGCATAAGACTTCGGAATCTGGCTCCCAGAGAGGTGCTTTTCGTATCCGAGAGCGGGATTAAGGGACCGGAGGAAATCAGTATCTTAAGGGAACATCAGGTGGACGCGGTGCTGATTGGCGAGACGCTGATGCGGAGTACAGATAAGAAAGCGGAGTTGGAGCGGTTAAACGGAAGCCCGCTGAAAAGATAACCAGCAGGAAATTTTTGAGAGAACGCATGGAAAGGATAAGCAAGAGTTCCTGCGAGGCTTTCGGCGGGACGCCGCAAGGAGTGAATGAACATGACAAAAATCAAAATCTGCGGCCTGAAACGACCCGAAGACATCCGGGCAGTCAACGAGGCACAGCCGGATTTCGCAGGCTTCGTCATCGAAGTGTCGAAGAGCCGCCGGAATGTAAGCGTCGAACAGGTACGGGAGCTGGCGAAAGGCCTGTCAGAGCAGATACAGGCCGTGGGCGTCTTCGTAAACGCGCCCCTGGATTTGGTGGCCGGACTGCTGAACGACGGCACATTGGCGCTGGCACAGCTTCACGGCAGTGAGGATGAGGCCTATATCCGGCAGCTGCGGCAGATGATCGATAAGCCGCTGCTCCAGGCTTTTTCCATCCGCACAGAGGCTGACATAGAACGGGCCTTACAGAGCAGCGCCGACTATCTGCTCCTCGATCAGGGAGGCGGTGGACTTAAGCAGCAGCCTGGAGACGGATGGCGTAAAGGATCCGATAAAGATACAGGCAGCGGTGAAAATGGTGCGAACACTGGAAATCGGTTCCTGATAAAAAAGACAAAAGATAGAAACGATCAGACTGGGCGGTGCAAAGATTTACCTGAAGCGTGAGGACCTGAACCACACCGGAGCCCACAAGATCAACAACGTGCTGGGTCAGGTGCTGCTGGCGAAAAAGATGGGCAAGACCCGCGTCATCGCCGAGACCGGCGCAGGCCAGCACGGTGTAGCGACGGCCACTGCAGCGGCGCTCATGGATATGGAATGCGAGATTTTCATGGGAAAAGAGGATACAGAGCGGCAGGCGCTGAATGTGTACCGGATGCGGCTCTTAGGCGCGCAGGTACATGCGGTCACCAGCGGCACGGCCACCCTGAAGGATGCGGTTTCTGAGACCATGCGGGAGTGGACCAACCGGATCTCGAATACCCACTATGTGCTGGGTTCCGTCATGGGACCTCATCCGTTCCCAATAATTGTAAGAGATTTCCAGGCAGTTATTTCCAAGGAGACGAAGCAACAGCTCATGGAGAAAGAAGGACGGCTGCCGGATGCGGTGCTGGCCTGCGTGGGCGGCGGCTCCAATGCCATCGGAAGCTTCTACCACTTCATCGAGGATCCGGAGGTGCAGCTCATCGGCTGCGAGGCGGCAGGACGGGGCGTCAATACGGCGGAGACGGCGGCTACTATCGCCACAGGCCGCTTAGGTATCTTCCACGGCATGAAGTCCTATTTCTGCCAGGATGAATATGGACAGATAGCGCCGGTATACTCCATTTCCGCAGGACTGGATTATCCGGGCGTGGGACCGGAGCATGCGCATCTTTACGATATTGGCCGGGCTCAGTATGTGCCGGTGACCGACGACGAGGCTGTGGAGGCCTTCGAGTACCTGTCCCGGACTGAGGGAATCATTCCGGCCATCGAGAGCGCCCATGCGGTGGCCTACGCAAGAAAGCTGGCGCCCACCATGGACAAGGAGCAGATTATCGTCGTTACGATTTCCGGACGGGGCGACAAGGACTGCGCGGCCATTGCCCGTTACAGAGGGGAGGATCTTCATGAGTAAAAAAGTTGCAGACGCATTTGCAAATGGAAAGGCATTTATCCCGTTCATTACCTGCGGCGACCCGTCGCTGGAGGTGACGGAACAGCTGGTCTATGCCTGCGAGGAGGCGGGCGCGGACTTGATTGAGCTGGGTATTCCGTTTTCAGACCCTACCGCAGAGGGTCCGGTCATTCAGGCGGCCAATATGCGGGCCCTGGCGGGCGGCGTGACCACGGACAAGATCTTTGCCATGGTAGAGCGGATCCGGCAAAAGACCGATATTCCCATGGTATTCATGACCTACGCCAATGTGGTATTTTCCTATGGAAAAGGTACCGAAGACTTTATTCGCCGGGCAGCGGAAATCGGTATGAACGGCCTGATTCTTCCGGATGTGCCCTTTGAAGAAAAGGAAGAATTTGACAGCGTGTGCAGGCAGTACGGACTGGATTTGATTTCCCTGATTGCGCCCACATCCCATGAACGCATCAAAATGATCGCAAAAGAGGCGAACGGTTTCGTTTACTGCGTATCTTCCTTAGGCGTTACCGGAACTCGGACTGAGATTACCACGGATATCGGAGCCATGGTGAGGCTGGTAAAAGAGGCGAAGGACGTCCCCTGCGCCGTGGGCTTTGGCATCTCTACCCCGGAGCAGGCGAAGAACATGGCCTCTCAGTCCGACGGTGCCATCGTGGGTTCCGCCATCGTGAAGCTCTGCGCGGCCTACGGAACCGAGTGTGTGCCAAAGGTGAAGGAGTATGTGAAAGCCATGAAGGACGCGGTGCGGGAAGCGTAAATTTTCTTAGTGTTTCCTTAATCTTCCGTTTACCGCCTAGACAGCCCGGGGAAATGGTGCTATGATAGCCCCGTTATGATAAAAGCATTATTAAGAGCGATTTTAAAGCCCCTGTCCTTCCTTCCGGCGTTGGCCATGATGTATGTCATCTACGGTTTCTCGGCCCAGGATGGAATCACATCGGGGAATTTAAGCTACAAGGTAAGTGAAATCATCGTCGAGACGGCAAATGAGAGCTTTGATCTGCACTGGAGCGCGCAGGAGGAGGCGCAGTATATTCAGAGAATCAATTATCCGGTGCGGAAGCTGGCTCATATGACAGAATATTTTCTGCTGGCGGTCTCGGTATCCTTTCCGCTGTATGTATACGGCGTGCGCGGGATCTGGCTGCTGCTTCTGGCAGGCGGTTTTTGTGTGGGCTTCGCGGCGCTGGATGAGTACCACCAGTCCTTTGTGGCGGGCCGCGGACCGTCCAAGCGGGACGTGGCCATCGACAGCATCGGAATCGCCGTCGGCGTGATACTGGTGCAGATTGTGTGTTTCATCGGCAGAGTGACCGTGTTCCGGCCGCTGGCGAAAAAGAAAAAGAAGAAACGGGTATAAAACGAAAGAGCGAAGCGTCGGAAAATCAGTGCTTCGCTCTTTCATTTCTATCACAAAAAAGGAACCCTTCTTTAAGGATTCCTTTTCATTCGTCGGCGTGACAGGATTTGAACCTGCGACCTCTACGTCCCGAACGTAGCGCTCTACCAAGCTGAGCCACACGCCGTTTTAGTGACTTGCCGTCAACAAATGATATCATAGCACAAGTGAACGGGTTTGTCCAGTAAAATTTTAAAAAAATTAAAAAAATGTGTGTAAAATTTTTGCAGGGGTAGATCGCAAGATATAAATATGGTACAATGCGGGTGAATCAGGTGATTCTGCATACAGGTTATGGTATCGGAATAACAGAAATGGAGGAAAAATCTATAATGGTAGAATGGAAGAATCTGGATACCCTGAAATCCTATCAGGAGCTGAAAGACACCGCACGCGTAAACCTGGCGGAAGTCATGTCCGGTGAGAACGGAGCAGAGCGTGTGAAGACATACAGTGTGCCAATGGCAGAAGGCATGGCATACAACTACGCCGCAAAGGCCGTAGACGATAACGTACTGGCAGTACTGGCGAAGCTTGCAAAGGAAGCACAGCTGACGGAGAAGTTCGCGGCTCTCTATAACGGCGAGGTGATCAACACCGGCGAGAAGCGTCTGGTGCTTCACCAGTTGACCCGCGGCCAGCTGGGCGACGCAGTCGTAGCGGACGGCGTGGACAAGCGCGCGTTTTACGTAGAGCAGCAGAAAAAAGTAGCAGAATTTGCCAATAAAGTACACGCAGGTGAGATTACCAACGCGGCAGGTGAGAAATTCACTACCGTCGTACAGATCGGTATCGGCGGCAGCGACCTGGGCCCCCGGGCTATGTATCTGGCGTTGGAGAACTGGGCGAAGAAGCATGATACCTTCAAGATGGAAGCGAAGTTTATCAGCAATGTAGACCCGGACGACGCGGCAGCCGTACTGGCGTCCATCGACGTGGCACATTCCCTGTTCGTGCTGGTATCCAAGTCCGGTACCACCCTGGAGACTCTGACAAATGAGTCCTTCGTCAAGGACGCGCTCGCAAAGGCAGGTCTGGACGCTTCCAGGCATATGGTAGCTGTCACCAGCGAGACCTCTCCGCTGGCTAAGAGCGACGATTATCTGACGGCCTTCTTCATGGACGACTACATCGGCGGACGTTATTCTTCCACCTCCGCAGTAGGCGGCGCTGTCTTATCCCTGGCCTTCGGTCCTGAGGTATTTGACCGCTTCCTGGCAGGTGCAGCTGCAGAGGACGTGCTGGCAAAGAATGAGAACCTTCTGGAGAATCCGGCGATGCTGGACGCTCTGATCGGCGTATACGAGCGCAATGTTCTGGGTATGGGCTGCACAGCAGTTCTGCCGTACTCCCAGGCACTGAGCCGCTTCCCGGCCCATCTGCAGCAGGCAGATATGGAGTCCAACGGAAAATCCGTGAACCGCTTCGGCGAGCCGGTAGATTACGTGACCGGACCGGTCATCTTCGGCGAGCCGGGAACCAACGGACAGCATTCCTTCTATCAGCTGCTTCACCAGGGAACCGACATCGTACCGCTGCAGTTCATCGGATTTAAGAACAACCAGTGCGGCGTGGATGTGGACATCCAGGGCAGCACCAGCCAGCAGAAGCTCTGCGCGAACGTAGTTGCCCAGATGGTAGCTTTTGCCTGCGGTAAGGAAGATGAGAACCGCAACAAGTACTTTGCAGGCGGCCGTCCCTCCAGCATCATTGTAGGCGATCAGCTGACTCCGGAGACTCTGGGCGCGCTGCTGTCTCATTTTGAGAATAAGATTATGTTCCAGGGCTTCGCATGGAACCTGAACAGCTTCGACCAGGAGGGCGTACAGCTTGGCAAGGTACTGGCAAAGCGGGTACTGGCGCATGATACGGACGGAGCGCTGAAGGCTTACAGCGAGCTGCTGAATATCTAAGCGTAGCTTGAAGAATACAAGATAAAGGGCTGTTGCAGAGAGTATAAACAGTTTTTCCTATATCCAGATGTCCGCCTTTTCGAGACAGCTGTATGAATGGAGCAGACTTTAGTCTGAGCCAAGCATACTGCTGTAACGAGAAACGGGCGAACATGGGATATGGAAAACTGTAAATATTCTGCTGTAACAGCCCTTCGTATTTTCTTTCTATGGATGGAATATCCGGCTCACATACAGATAGAAGTCCGGATTCTTTAGCAACACATCATTGGTTTCATTTGAGAAAATTGTAAGAACTCCCCTCCCAATCGTCACCAGTATCGCGCACAGCACTATTACGTACAGAATCCGCGCGGAACGCGTTCTGTCAAAATGGATCTGCTCCAGTATCAGGAACAGGGCCAGCACTGACAGAGCCAGGGTCAGGTCGCAGACATAGCGGATATGGATTCCGCCCAGCATAAAATCCAGATACCCCAGGGCCAGAGCCGCCAGCAGCACTAGCACGCCGGTCTGTTTTTTTAGAAGTCCTTTCCGGTCGGAGGAAGAAGACCGCGTGAATACTGCCGGAATCAACAGGAATATGCCCAGATTCAGCGGCATTTGCAGGAGCCCTGCGCTGTATTCCTGATAGAGATAGTTGCCGAAATCCACACATTTCTCCGTGGTGAAACGCAGGAAGGGGAAAAATTCTGTGTACACAAAGGATTCCGCAAAATAGTGATAGAGCATGGAACCAAAATGGTGCAGGCCTGGCGTCACGGAATTGTAGCGGATATCGCTTTCCGTCAGCTGGTAGGAGGTGCCAAATTCAAAAACCGATCCAAAACGGATAGCGTTATAATACATGATTCCGGCTGCTCCCATGAGAATCGGGATCAGAAAAGGCAGGGCGCTTTCCAAAAACCGCTGACGCGCGGAGAGGTTCTTATCCAGGAGAATCCGTAAGAACAGCGGCGCACCGAAGGCCATCGCCAGCAGTGCTGCGTTGGGCCGGGACAATACCAGCATTACTACGGAAAGTCCGCAGAGCGCAAAGAGCACGATCCGTTTCCAGGGCTTCCCTGCCTGATATCCATAGCAGGCGAAAGCTGTAAATGCGCCCAGCCAGCCAAAGGAGGCAATGAGCGGCAGATAGTAAAAACTGGAGGCCGAAGCCTGCATCAGCCACAGAAGGCTGCCGCCCATGACAGCCAGTTCTCCTGAGAGAAAGAGCAACAGGTTGGCTTTTGGCGTAAAGAGCCGCATAAGCCCCTGAATGGCTGCAAAGATACACAGAATGGCAAAAACGGTGAGGCAGGCTCCTGCGAAAATGGTCGTGGGTAGCATGCCGGTCAGCCAGAATACCGGGTAATAGACCATAAAAAGCGGTGCCAGGCCGAAGTAGGAATAGTATTTTCCGTTATAATAGGCCCGATCCCAGTGATATTCCACGCCATTTTTATCCCGCTCACCCTTATCATAAGGATTGATAAGTTCATGTAAGGCCGGGTTGACGTCCAGGTCAAGCTCCAGCTGTCCCTTTTCAAAGGCGTCCAACTGCTGCATGTAAGCGTCCACTACCATCTCCGGTGAGCGAACTTCCTCCAGGGGCGGATAGGGGCGCAGAAGCTGGTGGGAAGCGTCGCTTCCATACAGAATTCCGGCAGAGATAAAGAGAGCAAGCAGCAGCACGCCCAGATTCAGGAGGCGGTGGCTGCGCTTTCCGGGCTGATAATCCTGCGCGTAGAGCCGGAAGCGTAAGGCCAGGAACAGCGCGGCCAGAAGTCCGGTCAGAAGGAATACACGAAGCCAGTGAATGGCGAGGGGCTGTCGGGCATTCAGGGTGACTGAGAGCAGAAAAACCGGCTCATTCAGTTCCTCAAAGGTCAGACGCAGCCGGGTCAGATCGCCGCGGCTCTGGAGCCGCACGGTAAAGGCATTTTCCCGGCCGCCCGGATTGACCGAGAAGCTGCCCGCCCCGGTAGTCTTCACAGAGCTGGCCTCATCACAGATGCCCACATTGCCGGAGATGACGCCGGAAGGCCCGGCCAAGGTCACGGTCACCCTGCGTGTCGGCAGGGAAAGGCCGTCGAAGGATACCGACGGATTCTCCGGCAGGATCGCCAGCGCTTCTCCGTTCCAGCCATTCATGCCGGAGAGATCAAGGGCCGTCTCCGGATAAGCTCCGGAGTTCTGCGTAAAATAAGAAAATTGAAAAATACCGAGTTCCAGCACCAGCGCCAGGAAAAGAGCCAGGCACAGGGAAAGAGCCGTGGCCGTAGGCGTGGAAGGCCGGTGGAATTTCTGAATCGTATGCTTCATAAAGGAGATACCTGCCTTACTTCTATAAAATAGGATAACAATCTAATCTGATAATAGCAGAGCCGTCCCTGTTTGACAAGCGAAACAGCAATTGACAAACCCTCGAAAAAAAACTACAATAAAAATACCTATAAGCGGAGAAAAGAGGAGGCTTGTATATGGATAAATTCGTAATTGCAATCACCAGAACCTGCGGAAGCGGGGCGACCTCTATCGGAAAAATTCTTGCAAAGAATCTGGGCGTGGAGATTTATGACCGGAATATCCTGCGTCTGGCGTCAGACGACAGCGGCATCAGCGAGGAGCTGTTCGCCAGGGCGGATGAGGATCAGAAGCAGAGCCTTTTGTTCCGGGCATCCCAGAAGGTATATACAGGAGGCCTGATCCCGCCGGAGAAGGAGGATTTCACCTCGAACAATAACCTGTTCAACTATCAGGCTAAGGTGCTCCGCGAGCTGGCGGACGAGTCCAACTATGTGGTCATTGGCCGCGCGGCAGATTATGTGCTTCGCGACAAGCCGGGACTGGTTCGTGTGTACATTTACGCATCCCGGGAAAAGTGTATTGAGAAAGAGATGAACCGCCAGAAGATCGACTGGAAGACGGCGGATAAGTTCATCACCAAGACGGATAAGTACCGCCGCGATTACTATCGCTATTTTACCGGTCAGGAATGGGAGAATATGCAGAACTACGATCTGTGCATCAATACCACACAGATGACCTATGAGCAGGCGGCAAAGGCCATTCAGGATTTTGCGGAAAATATGCTGACTGATAAATAACACAGACTGACAGAGATAAAAGGGGGTATCTGAAAGGAAAGATACCCCTTTTTGGGTATTAGAATAAAAGGAAAATGACATGGCAGTAAAACGGGAATTTTCATACGCGTCCGCGGACGGGCGGACGAAGATCCATGGCGTGGAGTGGAAGCCGGAAGCAGGAGAGCCGAAAGCGGTGCTTCAGATCTTCCACGGCATGGTGGAGTATATCGAACGCTATGAGGAGTTCGCCTCTTACCTGACGGAAAAGGGCCTTCTGGTGGTGGGCAATGACCATCTGGGCCACGGCGGCTCCATTGTAAATAAAGAGGATTACGGATATTTCGCAGAGAAGAACGGTAACGGAATCGTGCTGCGGGATCTGAGAACCCTGCACAAGAGGACGGCGAAGCGGTATCCGGAGCTGCCCTATTATATACTGGGCCACAGCATGGGATCTTTTTTGCTTCGTCAGTATCTGTGCCGTTACGGTGATGAGCTGGACGGTGCGATTATCATGGGAACCGGAAGCCAGCCGATGGCGGCATTGCGCTTTGGGCAGAACCTCTGTCGGTTGATGGCGAAGGTGAAGGGATGGCGTTACCGCTGGCCCTTTGTTGACAATATGGCCTTCGGGGGCTATAATAAGCACTTCCGACCGGCCCGCACCACCAGAGACTGGCTGACGAAGGACGAGCGGATTGTAGACGCTTATCTCGCAGATGAGCGCTGTACCTTCTTATTTACACTGAACGGCTATTATAATCTGTTCCATAGCATCGAGGAGGCCTCGAAACCGGAGAATCTTCAGAAAATGCCGATGGATCTGCCGGTGCTGTTCGTATCCGGAGCCGAAGATCCGGTGGGAAATTTTGGAAAAGGCGTGGAGCAGGTGCGGAAGGCCTTTCAGGCTGTAGGTATGGAGGACGTTACCTGGATTTTATATGAAAATGACAGACATGAGATCCTCAACGAGACAGATCGTGCCACGGTCTACAAGGATCTCTACGCATGGTTGTACGTACGGATGAACGATCCGCGGCGTAAAACAGGAGGAAAATAATTATGAAAATAACAAAGAAGCTTTTAGCAATGGTACTGGTTCTGACCATGACTCTGGGACTTGGCGTGACAGCGAATGCCGCCTCCGATGACAAACCGATTCTGGCGCTGGGCGCGGATTTAAGCACGGATCAGCGGGCTGCGGTTCTGGGACTTCTGGGCGTGGATGAGAGCGATCTGGCCAATTACGACGTCATCAGCATCACCAATGCGGAGGAGCATCAGTATCTGGACGCTTACCTTTCATCCAGCGTTATCGGCACCCACGCCTTATCATCCGTGCTGATCCGTCCGGCTGAGGAGGGCGCCGGCCTGAATGTTACCACTTATAATATCAGCTACTGCACCATCGACATGTATACCAACGCACTGCTGACCGCAGGCCTTCAGGACGCCAACGTATTCGTGGCGGCTCCGTCCAACATCTCCGGAACCTCCGCTCTGATCGGCGCGGTCAAGGGTTACGCGGATATGACCGGCACCAAGGTAGATGAGCAGGCTCTGGAGACCGCCGTCAACGAGTTGGTAGTGACCGGCGATCTGGGTGATCAGCTGGGCGATTCCGAGACCGCTTCCGACATGGTGGCCTATATCAAGCAGCAAATTCTGGAAAATAATGTAAAAGACGACGCAGACATTGAGAAAATCATCCGTGACGCCATGGACAAATTTAACATCAAGCTGACCGATGATCAGGTTCAGCAGCTGATTGGCCTGATGAACAAGATCAGCAAGCTGGATATCGACGTGGACGCCCTGTCGAAGCAGGCCACAGAGATTTACAACAAGCTGAAGGGCATGGGCCTGGATCTGGACAAGATCGATACCAAGCAGGTCGGCAATTTTATTACCCGCTTTTTTGATAAGATTATGAGTCTGGTAAATCAGTTTATCGGATAAAAAGAATAACATTGGGGGAGCAACATGTACAAGGTATTGCTGGTAGACGATGAAGCCCTGACCCGCGAAGCAATCAGTGAAAATATCCCGTGGGGGAAGCTGGGATTTGAGCTGGTAGCAAGCTGTGAAAATGGCCGGGATGCCATGGAAGTAATTCGACAGAAGAAGCCGGATCTGGTACTGACGGATATTTGTATGCCTTATGTGGATGGAATAGAACTGGCGAAGTATATCTTCGAGAACTGCCCGGACACAAAGACGATTATTATCAGCGGCTACGATGAATTTGAGTACGCCAAGCAGGCGGTGCGCTATCAGGTGATGGAGTATATTCTGAAACCGATCACACCGTCGGAGCTGACAGAAGTGCTTTTGAAGGCAAAGGCGCGTCTGGATGAAGCGCGGACCGAACGAACCACATTAAAGAAATTAAAAGGGGCCTATCAGAGCAACAGGCCTCTTTTGCGCGGGCGCTTTTTGAACAGTCTCCTGCGGGGAGACGAGCGCCGGGAGAACCTGGAAGAGAAAATGAAGGATCTGGATGTTTCTCTGCCGGGTTCCTTCTATAATACAGCCATTGTGACAGGGGACGACCTGTCGCCGTTTCTGGAACGGTACCCGGGCGTGCGGGAGGAACTGGCACAGTTTTCCATTTACAATATTACCCAGGAGCTCATTGAACAGCGGAAGCTGGGCGTAGTATTTCAGAATATGGACACCAGCACGGTAGTCATTTTCTATGGGGATAATAAAAAAGAGCTGGACGAGCGGGCGGAGACTGCGCTGACGGAAGTGCAGAAGACGGTCAAAGAGCTGCTGTTTATTGATACAACGGCAGGCGTAGGCGAGGATGTATCGGACATTATGAAGCTCTATCCGTCCTTTGAAAAAGCGAAGGCGGCGCTGGAGCTTCGGTGGCTTCTTGGCGGTTCCCGGATTCTCTGGTCGGAAATGCTGGATGCCAGTAAGAGCGCGCCCATCGACGTGTCCCATTGGGCGGAACGGGTTCTGGCAGGTGTGAAGGCCGGGAATACGGAGATTATTGAAAAAGAAGTGCGGGGCTTCGCCCAGGAGCTCCGGGAGCGGCGGACCAATCGGACCCGTTCCATTATCTATATGCAGAACCTGCTCCTCAGCGTGATAAACAGCGCGGATTTGGAAGAAGAACAGGAAAATGAGATATACAAAGAAGAAAAAGAGCTGATGAACCGGCTTTATACCTACGAGCGGCTTCGGGATATGTCCACGGACATCATTGCTATCTGCGGACATCTTTCCAGGCTTCTGAATGAGCAGCGGGACAGCTACGGGAAAAAGCAGGCAGCCAGAGCGCAGGAATACATTGAACGCAACTACATGAATTCAGATGTGACCCTGAATTCCGTCTGCACCTATCTGGCCATGAGTACCAGCTATTTCAGCACCATGTTCAAGACGCATACCGGAGAGACCTTCATTGAGGCGCTGACAAAAAAGAGGATGGAAAAGGCAAAACAGCTACTGGAAAATACCTCCAAACGCGCCTATGAGGTAGCGGAAGAAGTGGGATTTTCCGATCCCCATTATTTCAGCGTGGCCTTTAAGAAAGCCACCGGCAAAACCCCGACCGAATACGCGAAGGAGAAACGGAAGAAATGAAAAAGAATCTGCTGACGCGGTTCCGCAGTATCCGTACTTCGATTATAGTGGTCTTCAGTGTGCTGATTGTCTTTTCCCTGCTGACCTATCTGGTGATTTCCCTGCGGTATACGGAAAATACGGTTCTGAAGAATTCCAAGGCCTATACCTCACAGCTGATTGGCCAGGTAAACAACGACATTGATTCTTATATCAATTATATGGAAAATATTTCCTATATCGTATCCAGCAACTATGATGTCCGGGATTATCTCTTCACGGAAAATTTGAGTGACGAGCGCGCAAGGCAGCTGCGGGAGCGGATTACCACCGTATTTAAGACTGTGTCGGATACCCGCGGGGATATTACGAATATTGCTTTACTGCCTCAGGATCGGGATCCGATCATCAATGACGGGGACGCGGAGCTGAATCCCTATACGAAGGTGGGCGCCATGTCCTGGTATCAGGAGGCGTTGGAGCTGAATGGACAGGCGGCTATCTCATCCTCGCATGTGCAGAACGCGGTGCAGGATAAATACGACTGGGTGGTGACCTTAAGCCGGAGCATCACCAACAAGGCGAATCCCGGCGTCTGCGGCGTATTTTTTGTGGATTTGAATTACAACTCCATCCGGGAGCTGTGCGAACGCATCAGCCTGGGCAATAAGGGTTATATCTATATCCTGGATAAAGACGGAAGTATTGTCTATCATCCCCAGCAGCAGCTGATCTACAGTGGTATGAAGCATGAATTGATTTCCGAGGTCATGGAGAGCACAGACTCCTCTTTCCTGACAGAGGATGGAAAGCTATACACCATTTCCCGGTCGGAGGCCACCGGCTGGATCGTGGTGGGCGTTTCCAACGTGGCGGAGCTGATGGCGGACGCGGACGCGGCACGGCTGATTTATGTGGTCATGGCGCTGCTGCTTTTTACCGTGGCGCTGACATTGGCCTACCTGCTTTCCAGCGAAATTACCAGGCCCATAAAGGGACTGGAGCGCTCCATGAAGGAAGTAGAGCGGGGCAATTTCAGTAATGCGGCCCTGGCAGTGCGGGACAGCAATGAGATTGGCTCCCTGACCCGCAGCTTCAATATTATGACTGAGGAAATTCAGAACCTGATGCGGCAGAGCGAGCAGGAGCAGCGGGCCAAGCGCAAGTACGAGCTGAAGGCGTTGCAATCCCAGATTAGCCCTCATTTTCTGTATAATACCCTGGATTCCATTATCTGGATGGCCGAGTGGGGCAAAAACAAGGAGGTTGTAACCATGACGTCGTCCCTGGCGCGTCTGCTGCGTCGGACCATCAGCAACGAACAGGAGCTGGTGACCATCGGCGAGGAGCTGGACTGCACCGAGGCATATCTGACCATTCAGAAAATGCGGTATAAGGATAAACTGGAATATTCAATTTCGGTAGAAGAAGACATAAAAGAGGAAAAAATTGTAAAACTCCTTTTGCAGCCCCTGGTAGAGAATGCCATTTATCACGGTATCAAATATAAAGAAGGAAAAGGCACCATTGAAATCCGCGGTTTCCGAACCGGCGGCCTCATACAGCTGGAGGTGGAGGACGACGGCATCGGCATGGACGCGGAGGCTCTGGCCCATATCTTCGAAAAACACATCCGGGATACAAAGTCCAACGGCGTGGGCGTCTCCAATGTAAATGAACGGATCCGGCTGTTCTACGGCCCGGAATACGGGCTGCATTTTGAGAGCGAGCCGGGACAGGGAACCAGGGCTATCGTGGTGATTCCGGCCGGAAAGGACGTGACGGCAGTTGAAAATGAGTAAAAAACGGGCACGGATGCTTCTGGCTGCCGGCACGGCCCTGATTGTGCTGGCCGGCGGCCTCTGGTACTGGAAAAAGGCCCGGGACACGGCGCGCCCGTTGGATATCGTGCTGATACAGAAGGCTCTGGATGATACGGATTTCTGGACCTCCGTATATCAGGGCGGGGAGACCGCAGCAGAAGAATATAATGTGAATCTGACTGTCATGGGTCCGAAAAATGAGCGTGAGGTGGATACGCAGAACCAGATGATTCTGGACGCCATTGCATCGAAGCCGGACGCTATCGTGCTCTGCCCCAGCAGTACGGATCAGACCGCAGCATATGCGGAGCAGATTGAAAAAGCAGGAATCCGGCTGGTGTTGGCAGACTCCACCATGGATGAGCCCATGGGCAGCGCAGTGGTGGCCACCGATAATTATGAGGCCGGTTATAAGCTGGGCAGCTATATGAAGCAGTTTGTGAAGGAGGACAGTGTCATTGGAATCGTGGGGCATGTGAAGGGCAGCTCCACGGCAGTGGGACGGGAGGCAGGCTTTCGCGCAGGTCTGGGTGACGCTGGCTCACAGGTGGCGGAGATTGTATTCTGCGATTCCGACGCAGACAAAGCCTATGAGCAGACGAAGGAGCTTCTGAAAAAATATCCGGACATGGATATGATCGTGGGTCTCAATGAGTATTCTGCCGTGGGAGCGGCCCGGGCTGTGAAGGCTCTCGGGAAGACCGACCAGATCCGGATGGGCAGTATCGACAGCTCCATGGAACAGATCCAGTATCTGGAGGCGGGTATTTATGAAGCCCTGGTGATCCAGAAGCCCTTCAACATGGGATACCTGGGTGTGGAGACAGCGGTGAACGCGGTGCGGGGACGAAAGATCGCGAAAAGCACAGACTCCGGTTCAGAGCTGATTACAAAAGAGAATATGTACACGGAGGAGAATCAGAAGCTTCTCTTTCCGATCGCAAAATAAGGATTTCGCGGGCGGCTGTTTCGGACAGCAGCCTGCGAAATCTTTATTCATGTTGAAAAAGGTGCTTTTTTTACCACATTTTCGTTGATTTAAAGAAGATTTTCAACCTTTCCAAAAAGATTTTCTATTACTTTATTCATATTTTGGACATATAATAGTCATAGATTGACAGAGCGGACAAGACTGAAGAAATGGTTGTTCAGTTCCTTTTGTCTCTTTATGGGGTGAGGCAGGAGGGACAGTCAGAAGTTAGGAGGAAGGAAAGTGGAGAAGATAAAAGAAAATGCGTTCGTCAAAAAGATTGGCTTTAACACATTGGTTCTGCTGTGTGTTATGGTGGTGCTGTACATACTGTTTGCCATTGCGACGCCGCTGATTAAGACAAATGCAAGCTTCGTAAGTTATTCTCGAATCGTAAGTGCTCTGAACTACGCTTACTTTTTAGGATTTCTTGCACTGGGTGTAACATTTGTAATTGCGACCGGAGGAATCGATTTCTCAATCGGACCGGTTATGTTCTGTTCAGCACTGATTTCAGGATATATGCTGACCCTGAAGGGTGTACCGCTTCCGGTATGTCTGCTGGTAAGCATTCTGGTAGGAACCATCTTCGGTATCATCAATGGTTTCCTGGTAGCTTACGCAGGACTGCCTTCCTTCATCACTTCCATGGCGAGTATGATGATTGCGAAGGGTGTCGGCTCCGTATTTACCAAGACACAGTCTGTCAGCTGGCCCCAGTCAGCAGACGCCAACGGCTGGTTCCGTAATCTGGTAAAGATGAAGGTAAACGGTATGGATATTCCGACCGGTCTTATCTACCTGATTATCGGCGCGATTATCTGCTCCATTATTTTAAATAAGACAAAAGCCGGAAGATACATTCTCTGTATCGGAAGCAACCGCGAGGCGGTTCGTCTGTCCGGTGTAAATACAAAGAAATGGGAAATGCTTGCCTACATCATCTGTGGCCTGCTGGCAGGACTTGCAGCTATCTTCTATGTAGGAGCATACACTACCGTTCAGCCGGGTCTGGGCGATACCTTCAACAACGAGGCAATCGCGGGTTGCGTAATGGGCGGTACCTCCATGACCGGTGGAGTGGCATCCATCGCCGGAACCCTGGTAGGAGTTCTGATTATAGCCCTTCTGCAGGAAGGAATCCTGGCTATGGGATTCCAGATCAATTATCAGTATATCATTACTGGTATCATCGTACTGGTGGTTGTTTACGCTGACCTTAGAAGCCGGCGCAGACGGAATTAATCGGAAGGGGGAAGCGAAAAATGGGTGACGTAATTTTAACCATGAAGGGAATTGACAAGTCGTTCCCCGGCGTACATGCGCTGGATCACGTAGACCTGGAGGTCCGCAAGGGAGAGGTTCACGCCCTTATGGGTGAGAACGGAGCCGGCAAGTCAACTCTGATGAAGGTTCTGACAGGTATTTACCATAAGGATGCGGGAACCATTACCTATGAGGGTAAGGAAGTAGAATTCACCAATCCGAGAGAGGCCCAGGATGCAGGTATCGTTATTGTGCACCAGGAGCTGAACATGATGGGTCATCTGACCGTAGCTCAGAACATTTTTATCGGCCGTGAGTACATGAACGGAAAGCTCATCGACGATAAGAAGATGAATGAAGAAGCAAAGAAGCTGTTCGATCAGCTTGGTATCAATATCGACCCGAAGGAGACCATGAGCCGCCTGACAGTCGGAAAGCAGCAGATGTGCGAGATCGCCAAGGCTATCTCCCATGACGCAAAGGTTATTATCTTCGACGAGCCGTCAGCAGCGCTGACCGAGGCAGAGATCGAGGAGCTGTTCAAGATTATCCGCGACCTGCGCGACAAGCAGATGGGTATCGTATATATCTCACACCGTATGGATGAGATTAAGGTTATCACAGACCGCGTAACCGTTATGCGTGACGGCGGATATGTAGGAACCCTGATTACTAAGGATTCCACCAAGGACGACATCATCAACATGATGGTTGGCCGTGTTATCTATGAGGACCCGAAGACAGAAAGCCAGGTTGCGCCGGACGCGCCGGTAGTTCTGAAGGTAGAGCACCTGAATGCAGGAAGAATGGTAAAGGATGTAAGCTTTGAGCTTCATAAGGGCGAAATCCTCGGCTTCTCCGGACTGATGGGCGCGGGCCGTACCGAGACAGCCAGAGCGCTGTTCGGAGCAGACCCGAAGGACAGCGGCGATATCTATGTCAATGGACAGAAGGTAGACATCAAGACTCCGCAGGATGCTGTTAAATGTGGTATCGGATACCTTTCCGAGGACCGTAAGCGTTTCGGTATTGTAGTAGACAAGACAGTAGCTGAGAACTCCACCATGGCTACCATGGAGAACTTCATGAAGGGCATCTTCATTGATAAGAAGAAGGAGAAGGATGTAGCTCAGGAATATGTAGAGGCCCTGAAGACCAAGACTCCCAGCGTGGATCAGCTGGTAGTCAACCTGTCCGGAGGAAACCAGCAGAAGGTGGTTATCGCCAAGTGGCTGGTAAGAAACTGTGACATCCTGATTTTCGACGAGCCTACCAGAGGTATCGACGTAGGCGCGAAGAGCGAGATTTATCATCTGATGAACGAGCTGGTAGCGGAAGGAAAATCCATTATCATGATTTCTTCAGAGATGACAGAGATTCTGCGAATGAGTGACCGTATCGTAGTCATGTGTGAGGGAAGAAAGACCGGCGAGCTGGGAATCGAAGAAGCCACACAGGAGCGGATCATGCACGCGGCAACGCTTAGAAAATAGGAGGGAATAAGACAATGACAGACAAGAAAAACGGAAATGCTTTTACAAACAATCCGCTTGTGAGAGCGATTGGTGTACAGAAAATTGTCGTCGTGATTGTGCTGATTGCCCTGATAGCGTTTTTCAGCGCGGTAAGCCCCTCATTCCGGCAGTATTCTACACTGTTAAGTATCATGGATTATACATACTACCTGGCATTCCTTGGAATCGGCGTAACCTTCTGCCTGATTACAGGCGGTGTTGACCTTTCCATCGGAACCGGTATGTTCTGCTACGCGCTGATTGGAGGATACCTGATTACACGTCAGGGAATGCCGGTTATCGTAGGTATTCTGGCAACCCTGATTTGCGGTCTGGTAATGGGAATTATCAACGGACTGATTGTTTCCAAGGGCGGACACGCTCCGTTCCTGGCAACCCTCTGTACCATGATGATTGCCAGAGGTCTGGGCGCTATCGCCACCGGCGGAGCCAGTGTAACCTGGCCGGGCGCTACCGCACCCAACGGCTGGACCAGAAGCCTGTTCAAGCTGACGATAGGCGAGACAAAGCTTCCCCTGGGCTTCCTGTGGGTTATGATTCTGGCAGTGGTTATGAGCATCGTGCTCAATAAGACACGTACAGGACGTTACATCATCGCAATCGGAAGTAACAAAGAGGCAACCCGTCTGTCCGGTATCAATGTAGCAAAATATCAGACCATGGCGTATATATTCTCCGGTATCTTCACAGGACTTGCAGCGCTGGCTTACAGCTCCGCGTTCCAGTCCATGGCGCCCGGCGGCGGTGGTGGAGTAGAGCTGAACGCTATCGGCGGAGCTATCATCGGAGGAACCTCCATGAGCGGCGGATCCGGAAGTATCTCCGGTACTATCCTGGGAGTATTCATTATGTCCGTACTCCAGACAGGACTTCCGCTTATCGGACTTCAGGCAAACTATCAGCAGATTATCATCGGACTGGTACTGATTGTAGCTGTTTACATCGACGTACTGAAGAATAAGAAGCTGGATAAGTAAGGGAAATTCAAAATTATATAACGATGTGTACTGCGGCGAGCAGTTCATATAAATAAGAATCCAATAAGGAGAACATAATAAAAGGAGGATTTTTACATGAAAAAGAAGGTATTGGCAGCAGTTCTTGCAGCAACGATGGTAGTTGGACTGACCGCATGCGGCGGCTCCAAGGATACCACCACAACCACAACTCCTGACGCAGAAACTGAGGAGACCACAGACGATGCAGCAGCTCCGGCAGCTGACGCAAGCGGAATGTCTTTCGAGATCGTTTCCAAGGGTCTGCAGCATCAGTACTGGCAGGCAGTTAAGAAGGGTGTTGAGCAGAAGGCTGCAGAGCTCGGAGTTACTGTTAACTTCGTAGGTCCGGACAGTGAGTCCAACATTTCCCAGCAGGTTCAGCAGCTTGAGAGTGCTCTGAACGCTAACCCGACAGCAGTTGGTCTGGCAGCTCTGGATACAGAGTCCGTTAAGGATCTGCTTCAGAAGGCTATGGACAGCAACATTCCGGTAATCGGATTTGACTCTGGTGTTCCGGGCGCTCCGGAAGGATCCGTACTTGCAAACTGCTCTACTGACAACTACGCAGCAGGCGCTCTGGCAGCAGAGAAGGTTTATGAGGCAGTTAAGGATCAGGTAGCTAACGCAACCGCTCCGGTTCGTGTTGGTGTTGTAGCTCAGGATGCTACTTCCGAGTCCGTTATCAACAGAGGTCTTGGCTTCATCGACAAGTTCGCTGAGCTGGCTAAGGCTGATGGCAAGACTTCCAACGTAGTTGGAAACGACAAGTACATCGCAGATTCCAAGGCTGAGAAGACCGATGGCGCTGACGTTGTTATCGACGTTCGTGTACCGGCAAGCGTTACCTCTGAGCTGTCTGCAGCAGATGCAACCGCTCTGATGAATGAGAAGGATACTATCGCAATCTACGGCTCCAACGAGCATTCCGCAAACGCTATCATCACCGCAAATGAGAACCTGAACAAGTGCGGCGTTGGCGAGGGCAAGATCGTTGCAGCAGGCTTTGACTCTGGCGCAGCTCAGATTCAGGCAGTTAAGGACGGCGTTCTGCTTGGTTCCATTACTCAGGCTCCGGTAGCTATGGGTGAGACTCTGGTTCAGCTTCTGTACGATGCAGCTTCCGGAAATACCGCAGCTGTTAAGGATACAGATACAGGATGCCAGTGGTATACAGCAGAGAACTGCGGTGACGCAGAGATCGCACAGAACCTGTACGAGTAATTTCGGTCAGACAGTATATCTGAAAACTAAATAAAATAATGAGGGGCACACCGTCTGGTGTGCCCTTTCTGGAATAACAAAGAAAAGGAGAACTATTATGTTAAAAGGAATTCCGAGTATCTTATCCCCTGAGCTCTTAAAAGTACTTTGTGAGATGGGGCACAGTGACCGCGTCGTTATCGGCGACGGCAATTTCCCGGCAGAATCCATGGGAAAAGACGCTATCGTCATCCGCTGCGACGGCCATGGCGTACCGGAGCTTCTGGACGCTATCCTGCAGGTAATGCCGCTGGATACCTATGTGGAGAAGCCTATGAACCTGATGGAGGTAATGCCGGGCGATCCCGTAGAAACTCCGATCTGGGACACCTACAAAGAGATCGTTGCGAAGCATGATAAGCGCGGCGCTGCCTGCGTCGGCAATATTGAGCGCTTTCAGTTCTATGAAGAGGCAAAGAAAGCCTATGCGATCATTGCCACAGGCGAGAGCGCGGTTTACGCGAATGTGATGCTTCAGAAGGGCGTAGTCATTAACTAAAGTGTGTTAAAAGTGTGAAAAAATCTTAATATTTTCGGTATTTTCAGGGATATGCCTTGCGGCATATCCCTTTTTAAGTTATACTTTACTGCGTGTTATAAGAAGAAATGGGGACATTATGAAAAAATGGAAAAAATGTCTGTCCGCAATACTTTGCGCGGCCGTTCTGCTTCCGGGCAGCGAAGCGCTGGCTTCAGAAGGCGATCCGGAGCTGGAGAAAGAGCTGGCGCAGGTAATGCCGGAAAAAGATGAGTGTATGTTTGAAGATGGCGATGTAGTCGGCTTTATCGGCGACAGCATTACCCAGGTGGAATATACAGGCATCAGTTATCAGGAATTTATTTACAATTATTATATTACACGGCATCCGGACTGGAAGCTGGAATTCCGGAATCTGGGAACAGCTTCCTATATGGCGGCAGATGCGGTCCGTCTGTACAGTGACAGCGCGGTGGTGACAGATAAGGCCATTGACGGGATCAATAAGGCAGTCATTATGTTCGGTATGAACGAGGCCTTGCATAACTGGTCGGCCAAGCGGTATATTCAGAGTATTAACCAGCTGATTGAGCTACTGAATGACCGGGGAATTACCAACGATCAGATTATTCTGGTGGCGCCTACGCCTTACGACCAGACCCGAAGCTCCAATTATGATGAAAATGGTAAGCAGAAGGATGACACCGATGATTTGCTGAGTGAATATACCGGAGAACTGAAGATTCTGGCGGACGAGCTGGGAACTCACTATATTGATTTGCATACGCCGATGCTCTGGGTGACGGAGATCGTGCAGGGGCGCATCCCGGATGACACGCTGACAGTCACGGACAATGTGCATCCCAATGCCATGGGAAATACGATCGCCGGCTTTTTCTTCCTGTACCAGCAGGGAGCGGATAAGGAGGTGGCGTCCGTGGAAGTGGATGAGGATGAGACGGCAGTGACCCGCAATGCCACTGTGGCGAAGCTGAAGCGAAAGGGAGACCGCTATGTGTCCTTCCGCTATCAGCCACACAGTATTCCGATGGCAGTGACCTATGAATTTAACGAGGCGAGTCAGTATTTTGAGATTGTTGATGAGATAAGCTGGGAAAACCTTCAGGTAGCCGGTCTTCATCCGGATGTGACCTACCGGGTTTATATGAATCGGATTCTGGTGGGACAGTACAAAGGTTCCGAACTGGCGCAGGGCGTCAATCTGACGAACCTGGACTGGAATCCCGGTCAGGAAGCTGCCAAGCAGATGGAGACATTGAATCAGAGCTGGCACACCAATTCATCGGATTACCGGGCAGTGGTCAGACAGGCCATGAAGGGAAAGGCTACGCAGGCGGATGTGGATGCGGCTTACGGTATGTGGAGCGGAACCACAGCGGCACTGATCGGACAGATGTATGACATCGCCGGAAAAAGTGTGGAACACGCCAGAGTCGTGGAAATTGTAAGTGAAGATTATCATGTCTGGATGGGACAGGAAATCTGGCAGTGGATCGTGGCGGCAGTAGCAGTCATAGCGAGCATGGGGGGATTTATCCTATGGAGAAAGAGACGGAGACGTCTTCGGAAAGAACAGGAGAATGGAAAATGAAAAAGTTTGTAGCAATGTTGTGTGTGGCAGGGCTGCTGACCGGATGCGCGGTGAGTGGCGAGAAGAAAACAGATGAGGTAAAGCCGGAGGCTCCGGCGCAGACCGAGGAAACGAAAGAAGAGACAGCGAAGCCGGAGGAAAAGACGGAGACCGCTGCGGAGACAGAGAACGAAGGTGACGAGCAGGTTATGCCGGAAAACTTCCGGGAGCTGTTCGCGATCGAAGCGGAAGGCATTGATTATCTGTCGGTGGAAGGGATCGAGGTGCCGGAAGGCACTGCTATTTCTATGATTGGAAAGGATTCCGCAAGCGGCTTCTGGAAGCGTGTAAAAGCAGGCGCGGAGCAGGCGGTGACAGATATCAATGAAGCGCTGGGTTACACAGGAAACGCCAAAGTGAAGCTGACCTACGATGCTCCTTCCAAGGAGAATGTATCCGAGCAGATCGACATCATTGATCAGATGCTGGACAAAAACCCGGACGCCCTGATTGTGGGCTATGTTGACGTGAATTCCGGCAAGACCCAGCTGGAGCTGGCGGAGTCCAACGGCGTACCGGTGTTTGCGGTGGATTCCAGCATCCAGAATTCCCTGATTGAGACGGAAACCAAGACCGATAATTACAAGGCGGCTGCTGAAGCGGCAGACAGACTCTGTGAAGCTATCGGAGATTCCGGTGAGGTAGCGCTTCTGGTACACAGCTCCGAGACCGAGACCGGCATCGAGCGCGAGAAGGGCTTCCGGGAGGAAATCGAACAGAATCATCCGAATGTACAGATTATAGATACAACTTATGTAAACCAGGATGAGCGCAGCGCTGAGGAGATCGTGGCAGCTGTCATGGCAGAACACCCGGAACTGAAGGCATACTTTGGAACCAATGATAATGTGACCCGTGTGCTTGCCGCCGTGGTATCTAAGTTTGCGCTGGAAGGACAGACTGTACTGGCCGCAGGCTTTGATACCTCTGCCAAGCTGGTGCAGGCTGTGAAGGACGGCACATTGACAGGCATTATGGGTCAGGACGCCTTTGGCATGGGCTATGCCTGTGCCGTATCCGCGCTCCGCTCCATTGCGGGTCTGGACAATGCTTCCGTAATCGAACCGGGTTACTACTGGATTAACGCGGAAAATGCGGATGACTCCGTAACCCAGATGCTGACTTATAAATAGAATCATACAGGAAATATTAATTTTTCCATTTTTTTCGAAACTCCGAGGCGGTAATTCCCTCGGAGTTTTTAAATTGACGGTTCAGATAGCTTGCGTCATAGAAACCGCAGCTGCGGGCAATCTCATCCAGAGTCAGGACAGAGAAGCGTAGGAGTTTTTTTGCCCGGGTCAGCCGCCGGGAGATTACATACTGGTTCAGCGTGGTTCCATAGTACTGGTGAAATTCCCGGGACAGATGATATTTACTGATAAAGAACCGCTCCGAAAGCTCGTCCAGGGAGAACTTTTCCGTATAATGCTCATCCAGATATTTTTTTACCTCGGTCATCTTCAGGCGGCCCGGGTATTTTTCTTCCCTGGATTCTGTAATGTCCTGCAATAAAATGGACAGAATATCTACAATCAGACGGGCTGAATTGATCTCCGTCTGAAAATCGGAATTTTCATTCAACTCCAGAAGTCCATCCAGCTTCTGCCGCAGCGTGGGAAAATCAGCCGGCATGAAAGCCGGCGCGCTGTTGGCCGCGAAATACTGATAATATTCCCGGGAGGAGGAGCCGTTAAAATGCACCCAGATGAGCTCCCAGGGATCGGTCTCACTGCTCTGGTGATAATAGGGCACCATGCAGTCGATGAAAAAACAGGAGCCCTTATGCAGCTCATAAATCGTACCGTCATACATGAGCATGCCGCTGCCGGAGAGCACTAGCACCACCAGATAGGATTCCAGATTCTTACGGCTGGCCACGTGGCTTTCGCGAAGCTTCAGATAACCGGTTTCCTGCACATAGAAAAAGGCCGAGCGGGCGAAGGCGCTGGGCGTCTGAATCCGCCGCCGGGAGCTTTCCAGGTAGGAATCCGGGAATTTATCAAAATAGTTTTTCATGGGAAATGACCTCCTGAACGGGGAATAGCAAACAGCAATAAAATACCTATTTACGGCAATATCCTCACTTGTTAAGTATAATATACAGGTATATACTAGCAAAAGCAAGAAAAAGATAAGAAGAGATGTAGACAAAATAATACATATTTAGATGCTTTCGAAGCAGGAATGCAAGAAAGCGTGAGAGTGTAATCTGGCAAAGGAGAAGCTGTATGTACTACGTATTACTGTCCGGAGGCTCCGGAAAACGGCTCTGGCCCCTGTCCAACGACGCGCGGCCCAAGCAGTACCTGAAGGTGGTCAATAAAGAGAATAATTCCATGGAACACTGCTCTATGCTCCAGAGAGTCTGGGAGCAGCTGGGCGAAGCGGGTATCGCAGGGCAGGCCGTCATCACGGCTGGCAGCGAGCAGGTGGAGCTCATCAAAAGTCAGGTGAAGGAGGCACGGATCGCAGTGGAGCCGGGTCGCCGGGACACCTTCGCCGCTGTGCTGCTCTCCTGCGCCTGGCTTCTGAAGCACGGAGCCAGCCGGGAGGATTATGCGGCGATCATGCCGGTGGATCCCTACACCGAGGGCAGCTACTTTGAGACGGTAAAGAAGCTGGAGGCGATCATGCGGGAATCCGGCGCAGAGGTAGGACTGATGGGCGCAGCGCCCAGCTACCCGGCCACCAAATACGGTTACATCCTGCCGGGAGCGCGGAAGGACGGCTGGTTCGAAGTCCGGGGCTTTGCGGAGAAGCCGGACGAGGAAAAGGCTGGGGCCCTGCTGAAAGAGGGCGCATTGTGGAACTGCGGCGTATTCTGCGTGAAAATCGGGGATATCTTGAAGCGCACAGGGACTTACGGCGTACCGGAGGATTACGATGCCCTCTGCGCTGCCTATGAAAGCCTGCCGAAAATCAGCTTCGATTACGAGGTGCTGGAAAAAGCGGAGCACCTGGCCGCGGTGGAGTTCAACGGGTACTGGAAAGATCTGGGAACCTGGGACGCCCTGGCAGACCAGATGAGCACCGACACCATCGGAAATGTGGTGCTGGACGACACCTGCGAGAACACCCAGGTCATCAACGAGCTGAAGATGCCGGTAGCCGTCATGGGAACCCGGGATCTGGTGGTGGTGGCCGCCCAGGACGGCATTCTGGTAGCGGATAAAAGCCAGACCGCCAATGTGAAGGCCGTTGCGTCAGCCTTTGATACGAAGCCCATGTTTGAGGAGCGCCGCTGGGGCACCCTGGAGACCCTGGATGATACCGAGAGCCAGGGCCAGACAACTTTAACCCGGAAAATCTGCATTTACGATGGAATGACATCCAGTTATCACTACCATGAGCACCGGGATGAGATCTGGACGGTTCTTCGGGGTACCGGAGAATTAATTCTGGAGGGCACGAAGATTCCCTTAAGCCAGGGAAAGGCCGTCTGTATCCGCAAGAATCAGCGGCACGCGGTCAAAGCCTTCCATGATTTCGAGTACATTGAGATTCATGTGGGAACCAGCAGTGGAAATGAGGATATCAATCGAATCACATTCCATTGGGATGAGATAGAACTGAGCCATATTTTGTAACGATCAGTACAGCCGGAGGCTTTGCAGCGGAAGGTGCAGAAAAATGAGGAGAACGAAGATGAAAAAGACAGCGTTAATCACAGGAATTACAGGACAGGACGGCTCCTATCTGGCGGAGCTTCTGCTGGAGAAGGGCTATGAGGTATACGGCTTATTCCGCCGGGGCTCTACTAACACTGCGGAACGTATCGAGCACCTTTTAAAGGAGCGGGAAGCGAAAGGTGACGGCCTGCATCTGGTCTACGGCGACATGACAGACTCTATGAATCTGGTGCGCCTGATGCTGGAAATCAAGCCCGACGAAATCTATAACCTGGCGGCCCAGTCCCATGTGGCAGTTTCTTTCGAGGAGCCGGAATACACAGCCAATGCGGACGGCATCGGTGTGCTGCGGGTGCTGGAGGCAGTTCGCATCGCGGGCCTTGCGAAGACCACCCGCATTTACCAGGCGTCTACTTCCGAACTGTTCGGCAAGGTGGAGGAGATTCCCCAGAAAGAGACCACCCCGTTCCACCCCCGTTCCCCTTACGCGGTGGCAAAGATGTATGGCTACTGGATCACGAAGCATTACCGGGAGGCCTACGGCATGTTCGCGGTAAATGGTATTCTCTTCAACCATGAATCCGAGCGTCGGGGAGAGACCTTCGTAACCAGAAAGATCACCCTGGCGGTAGCCAATATTCTGGCGGGCCGTCAGGAGAAGCTGTACTTGGGCAACTTGAACGCCAAGCGCGACTGGGGCTACGCAAAGGATTATGTGGAATGTATGTGGCTGATTCTTCAGCACGATACCCCGGAGGATTTCGTCATTGCCACCGGAGAGACAAGAACCGTCCGTGAGTTCACGGAGGCGGCTTTTGCCCATGCGGGCGTACAGCTTTGCTGGGAAGGCGAGGGCGTGGACGAGAAGGGCATCGATATGGCTACGGGCCGGGTGCTGGTGGAGGTAGCTCCCGAGTTCTTCCGTCCGGCGGAGGTAGATCTGCTGCTGGGTGACCCAACCAAGGCGCGCGAGACTCTGGGCTGGAATCCGCGGAAGACTTCCTTTGACGAGCTGGTGAAAATCATGACTGAGCATGATATGGAGCTGGTGAAGAGGTCGGCGACGGCGGGCGTGTTGAAATAGAAGGAAAAGCAACTGTCAGAAAGCGGCCCATATCAGGAATGTAAAATAAACAGAAAAGATAAAGACAGGAACAGTAAAAGATAATTTGAATGACAGTAATTGTATGATGATAAAACAGATAAGTACAAAGAAATATATTTTCTAAGATTCGTAAAAGTGTAAGAAGAAAGCAGGGAATATCATGACAGAAATAAAAGAAACTCAGGCAGTCGAGCCCCTCGACCGCAACAAAAAAATCTACGTGGCAGGCCACCGCGGCCTGGTAGGCAGCGGACTGGTGCGCTGTCTTCAGAGAGCCGGATTTAAAAATATTGTAACGAGAACCCACGCCGAGCTGGACCTGACCCGTCAGGCCGATGTGGAGGCCTTCTTCGCCGAGGAAAAGCCAGACTACGTGATTTTGGCCGCAGCCAAAGTGGGAGGCATCCACGCCAACGATACCTACCCGGCGGATTTCATCATGAAAAATCTGCAGATCGAAACCAACGTTATCGACGCGGCTTATAAAAATCAGGTGCAGAAGCTGCTGTTCCTGGGAAGCTCCTGCATCTACCCCAGAGATTGCCCGCAGCCGATTAAGGAGGAGTACCTGTTAAGCGGCTATCTGGAGAAGACCAACGAAGCCTATGCCCTGGCGAAAATTGCAGGCCTGAAAATGTGCGCCTTCTACAACCGTCAGTACGGCACTCACTACATCAGCGTCATGCCCTGCAATCTCTACGGCATCAACGACAACTTCGCCTTGGAAAATTCCCATGTACTTCCGGCCCTGATCCGCAAGTTCCATGAGGCAAAAATCAACCAGGCCCCCACCGTCACCGTCTGGGGCAGCGGCAAGCCCTTGCGGGAGTTCCTGAACGTGGACGACCTGGCAGACGCCTGCCTGTATCTGATGGATCACTACGATGGCGATGACTTCTTCAACGTGGGCTACGGTCAGGAAGTGACCATCCGCGAGCTGGCCGAGCTGGTGAAGAAGGTGACCGGATATGAGGGCGAGATTGTCCAGGATCCGACGAAGCCCGACGGAACGCCCAGAAAGCTCACCGATATCAGCCGCATCAGAGCCACCGGCTGGGAGCCGAAGATCGATCTGGAGACAGGACTGCGCCAGACTTACGAGTGGTTTTGCGGGCATTATGCGACAGGTGATTTCGCGCAGCGATAAAAGAAAATGTAAAAAACTGGAACCAAAAGCACAACGCAGAAAGGGGGACGCCACGCATGCAGCCCGCACAGCCGCAGAAATTAACGCCTATCCGAAAAACCTACATCTGGGGTACCGAAGACTGGATGCTCTCCTGGTTCAACGAGGGCCTGGAGGACGTTCCCCTGCTCATTAAAATCATCAAAGCCCGGGAGGCTCTGTCTGTGCAGGTACACCCGGGCAACGCATTTGCCAGAGAAAAGGAACAGAAAAGCGGCAAGACCGAGATGTGGTATGTGCTGGACTGCGAACCCGGCGCATATCTGTATTATGGACTGAAGCACAAGATATCCGAGGACGAATTCCGCAAGCGCATCCAGAACCAGACCATTCTGGAGGTCTGCCGGAAAATGCCAGTGAAGAAGGGCGACGTCTTCTACATCCCGGCGGGGCTTCTCCACGCCATCGGCGCCGGTATCACCGTGGCGGAGATTCAGCAGAGCTCCGATGTAACCTACCGGGTCTACGACTACAACCGGGAAAATGCCAACCATGAAAAGCGCCCCCTCCACATTGAGAAAGCCGCCCTGGTGGCAGGCTTCATGCCGCCTCTGGCCGGACACCGTCCCATGGGTCCCCGTATCCGGAAAAATGGATATTCCAGAACTTTATTAGTGCAATGTCCGTATTTTGTGGTACAATTATATGAGATAAGCGAAAGTGTGACCGGCAATACCGCCGGAGGCTTTCAATCGCTTCTGATTCTGGAGGGCGAGGGCGTCCTGAAGACCCGCTTCGGGGAAATGTCCCTGAAGGCTGGAGACAGCATTTACCTTCCCAAGGAGACAGGAGACTATCAAATCATCGGAACATTACAGCTTCTCCGCTCAACCGCGGAGCGAAAGTGAGGTAAGAATATGAATCTGAAATTTGGAACAGGCGGATTGCGCGCCACCATGGGACCGGGACCGGACCATATGAATCTGGAGACCATTCAGGAAGCGACCCTGGGCGTAGCGGCTTATGCGAAGGAGCAGAGCGGCAACCCAAGCGCAGCGCTGGCCTACGACAGCCGGAACCATTCGGAGGAGTTCGCCCGCGAGGCGGCCCGGGTGCTGGCCATGCAGGGCTGCAAGGCATACATTTACCCGAAGCTGATGCCGACCCCGACCCTTTCCTTCGCAGTGCGCCATCTGAAGACAACCGTGGGCATCGTGGTGACCGCAAGCCATAACCCACGGGAATACAACGGCTACAAGGTATATGGTTCCGACGGTTGCCAGGTGACCAACGAGGCGGCGGACCGGATTCAGCAGCATATCTGGGCAGCAGATAAGAGCCAGGCCCGGGGCGGCAAGACCTTCGAAGAGTACGTGGAGGACGGACAGATCGTCCTGATCGACGAGAAGATCCTGAAAGCGTTCCTGGCGGCTATCATCCGCAAGCGGACGAAGAAGGAGCTGACCTCCGGCCTGAAGGTAGTCTACACGCCGTTGTACGGCGCAGGCCTGATTCCGGTCACCAGTATCCTGAAATACATCGGTATCAAAGATCTGCAGATCGTCACCGAGCAGGCAAAGCCCAATGGCGACTTCCCCACCTGCCCCTACCCGAATCCGGAGTCTCCGGACGCCCTGAAGATTGGCCTGGAGTGGTGTGAGAAGACCGGCGCGGATCTGCTGATTGCTACGGATCCGGACAGCGACCGTCTGGGCGTGGTGGCGAAGAAGGGCGATAAATATGAGCGCCTGAACGGAAATGAAGTGGGCATTCTTTTGCTGGAGTACATCCTGCGCTGCAGAAAGGCAGCAGGAACCCTGCCGGAGCATCCGGTGACTGTCCGCACCATCGTAAGTACCTCCATGGTCGACCGTATCGCGGAAGCCTACGGTGTGGAAGTCATCCAGACCCTGACCGGCTTCAAATGGATTGGCGAGCAGATCGGCAAGCTGGAACAGGCAGGAGAGGAAGACCGCTACGTCTTCGGCTTCGAGGAGAGCTGCGGCTACCTCATCGGCAGCTATGTACGCGATAAAGACGCCGTAGGCGCAGCCATGATGTTCTGTGAGATGGCCGATACCTACAAGGCCGAGGGCAAGACGGTCTGGGATGCACTGGATGACCTGTACGCCAAGTACGGACACTATGAGACAACTCTCAAAACCTATGAATTCAACGGCGCCGAAGCCGACAAGCGCATAGCCCAGATCCGCGAGGGCCTGAACAGCCCGGAGGGCATGAAGTTTGGGGGCTCCAAAGTAGTGCGCTATAAAGATTATAAAGACGGCGTCGACGGCCTCCCGGCCTCCAACGTCCTCCAGATGTGGATGGAAGACGGCAGCGAAGCAGTAATCCGTCCGTCGGGCACGGAGCCGAAGATTAAGGTGTATACAGAGAAGCTGGTATAAAAGCTGAGAGATAAAGAAAGGACACTTCCCATCTAGGAGGTGTCCTTTTTCATGAAGCAACCATAAGAAATTACAGCTGGTAAATTCCTACGGATAGAAAAGAGTAAAAAATCTTATAAATAAGGAGGATTTTGTAGAAAAACAGAGAAGGTGGCGAGGAATTTTGTCGTTTGATACTGTCTACGCTTTTGGAGCGAGAGGTAGGCAAGATTCATATAAATACTCAGAAGGTAATTTCGGCCGGAGCACCTAATCTCCGAGGAATACGTATGGATGTAGAAATTATCGAAAGTGCGGGGGAACTTATAAACGTATATGATATCGAACCGTGTCGCTATCATAAGAGAGGGTTGGAGAAATCAAATCGTTTTTATCAGGCAAAGATTGATAGTCGATATATGAAGAGCGGGGAACGTGATTTTACAAAATTACCCAATCTGTATATTATTACAATTTTACCGTATGATCCATTCGGAGAGAATTACATGATGTACCAGATTATAAATCAATGTCTGGAGGTACCGGGGCTTGAATATAAAGACGGATTGCGGTATATTTATTTTAATACAACAGGAAAAAAGGGCGGAAGTCCTGCAATTCGAGAATTGCTTCAATATTTTCAGAACAGTACAGAGACCAACGCTAGAAGTGAAAGATTACAGAGGATACACGAACACGTCAAAAAGGTAAAGGTATTGCCGGAGGTGAGAGAAGAATTTATGAGGTTGGATGATATTATTTACTATGAGCGGGAAGAAGCAGATCAGAATCGCGCAGTTCAGGATATCCTAGAACTGTTGGAAGACTGCGGTGAAGTATCAGAAGAACTCAAAAACAAAATCAAAGTGCAGACCGATAAAAAAACTTTGAGAAGATGGCATAAGCTTGCAGCGCGGGCAGAGAGTCTGGAGGAGTTTAAAACGAAAATGTAAAATAAGAAAGGACACTTCCTATCCCGGAGGTGTCCTTTCTTACAAGACTATTTCCTGGGTGCCGCACAGCTCTCCCGTACCGCCAGATAGAATGGAAGGGAAATCTTCATGGGCAGATGATGTCCGCCCTGAATACGGTCAATTAAAATCTTGGCGGCAGTCTGTCCCATTTCATCCAATGGCACATGAATCGTAGTAAGCATTGGTGAGAGATACTGCGCGGTATCAATATCGTCAATACTAATTACAGATACATCCGCAGGAATTTTGAATCCGGACTCCTGTAAAGCTCGCATGGCTCCGATGGCAGTCAGATCATTGGGGCAGAAGATGGCAGTCATGTCCTGCGTGCGGCTAAGCAGCGTCTTGGTGCCGTTGTAGCCGCCCTCGGAAGAAAGCATCACATGGGAAATAAATTCATTGCGGATTGGAATATTGCGCTTGCGCAGAGTGGCCAGGTATCCGGTATAACGTTCTTCATTCTTCGTTTCGCCCACATAAGCGATCCGGGTATGCCCCAGTCCAATCAGGTATTCCAGAGCTGCCTCCGTGGCCTGAAGGCTTTCGCAAAGCACCTGATCATATTTTGCATTTAAACTATTCAATCCGGCATAAATTACATAATTAAAATATTTCTTCAGGAAACTCAGCATAGGCTTATCACACCGTCCGAGAACCGCCACGCCGTCTACCTGATTGTTTGTGATCAGATGAAAGGTAGTCGGATCCTGAATATCAATAGAAGTAAAAGAATACTTCAAAATATAATTCTGCTTGAAAGCCTCTTTCTCGATACTATGGGCCAGATGGGAAAAAAACGGATCCGTAATGGCATCTGGAGTTCTGGCAAAAAGACAGGCAATGGAACGGGAAGGCTCTGTCATAACAGAGGTCATGCCGTTTTTCAGATTTCTTGCGTTGGAATTGGGAATATAACCAGTACGCCGTACAATTTCCCAGATACGATTCTGTACTTCTTTGCTTGCAACATTGGAATTCCCCTGATTGATAACGCGGGAGACGGTTGAGATAGAGACACCGGCTTCCTGAGCAATTTCTTTTAATGTCATAAAAATCTCCTCTTCTGTAATGTCTGCGATTGCTTAATAAAACTCAAACTTCCCCCGGTAATATAAGGCGCGTCCAAGTTGAAAAAGAGAAGTGTTAGAACCATAATATACAAAACAAATGAGAAAGTCAATAAATGGGAGTCAAGATCTGATATATTACACAAACGTTTGCGTAAAACCATGTTGATTATGAGGTGAAAATAAACTAAAATAAAGGCACAGAGAGGTGTAAAAACTATAAAATGTACAAGGAGGACAAGAAATGAAAAGGTTAGTTGCACTGTTACTTACAGCGACCATGATTGCCAGCCTGGCAGCGTGTGGAGGAGCGAAAGAATCGGAGACCACAGACACAGCGACAGCTACCACAGAGCAGGGGGAAAGCTCTGAAGCAGCAGAAGATGTGGATGATACAGTCTATGATATCAAGGTGAGCGGACATCCATATATTCACGCATTGCCGAGCGTATATGCGATCGAGCAGGGATACTTTAAATGCGAGGATCCGACTGTGGACATGTATTCTGGCGGCCCGGTTCAGAACGAGGCTATCGCTTCCGGTGCATGGGATGTGGGAACCACAGGTACCGGCGGTATCGTACTGGGAGCTGTTGGCTATAACCTGAAAGCAATTGGGTTTACGGCACCGGATGAAAACACCGTAGACCTTTGGGTACGTCCGGACAGCCCGCTTGCAAAGTGTACGCCGGACGAGATGGGTGTATACGGAACAGCGGACGACTGGAAGGGTCTGACCGTTCTTTGCGCGACAGGTACATCCTGTCACATGATGCTGATTGGACTTCTGGAGCATCTGGGCCTGACAGAAGACGATATCAATCTGATTGATACCTCTGTTGCAGATTCCTATGCGGCGTTCAAAGCAGGAACCGGTGATGTGGTTGCGCTGTGGTCTCCGTTTGGTTTCCAGGCAGAGGAAGATACCGATTGGGTAAAGGTAGCCAACGCAGTAGGACTTGGAATTACCCAGCCGTGTGTTATCGTAGCTACAGAGGACGCTATCCAGAATGACTGGGACGGCGTATATGCATACCTGAAGGCTTATTTAAAGGCAGCGGCCGAGCTGAACGCAGATCCGGAAGGAACCGCACAGATGCTGTATGACTTTGAAGAGGAGCAGGGCATCAGCTTAAGCGAGACAGCAGCTGTGAAGGAAGTAGAGAACAGACCGTTCGCGTCCATCGAGAGAAATGAAGAGCTCTTTACCGTAAGAGATGACGGCGGATGCGAGGCAAATGATATCCTGCTGGTATTCGCAGAGTTCTTCGAGGGCCAGGGTAAGATTTCCCAGGATGACCTGAACAAGCTTCGCGAAAATGGCATGGTAGACACTAGCTTCATGGAAGCATATATGAGTGGAAAATAGAATAAGAGCTTGCAGAATGTAACATGACATAAGTAGAGAAGGGTAGTATAGATGGCAGTTTGTACTGCCCTTCTTCTGACTTATTTACATAATGGAGAGAGGTATATGAGCGATAAATCGAAAGAAATTTCAACAGAGGTCGCCAATTCCATTCTGATAGAAGCAAAGGCCAAACGGAAAGAAAACCGACAGCTCCTGTTGATATCTACCATCAGCGTGCTGGTATTTCTGGGAATTTGGGAATTGGCTGTTCGCGTAGGATGGATCGACAGTAAATATCTGTGCGCGCCCACTACAGTAGTAAAAACATTCATACAGAAATTATCGGATCCGAAACCGGACGGAGCGGTACTGGGCGTTCATATTATAACCAGTCTGAAGCTGGTTCTGGTAGGGTACTGCAGCGCGGTTATTGTGGGCGTTCCGCTGGGACTAATCATGGGTTATTATCATACCTTTGATAAGCTGGTATCTCCGATTTTTGAAATCATTCGACCGATTCCGCCTATCGCGTGGATTCCGCTGTCAATTATCTGGCTGGGAGTCGGAACGACGGCAAAAGCCTTTATTATTTTCCTGGCTGCGTTTGTTCCCTGTGTCATCAATTCTCATACCGGCATCAAGCTGACGCCGGCCGTATATCTGAATGTGGCCAAGACGTCAGGAGCCAGCAGGTGGGAGATTTTCTGGACTGTCAGCAAAAATTACGCTATGCCACTGGCCTTTACCGGCATACAGGTAGCCTTGGGAAATGCATGGTCCACGTTAGTGGCGTCGGAGCTTCTGGCAGCTACGGCAGGTCTGGGCTATATGATTCAGCAGGGCCGTTCCCTTGTCAGACCTGACATTATCATCGTAGGAATGCTTACCATTGGCGTAATCGGAGCTATTCTGACGACGCTGTTGTCCAAGCTGGAAAATCATGTTGTGAAATGGAGGAGCAGAGGATGAAAAAGAATCGTTCGCAGGCACGGGATATCATGCTTTCCACTCTGTCTATCCTGGGACTGATTGTTGTCTGGTTTCTCGTGTCAAACAGTAAGCCGGATTTTTTTCCGACGCCTATGGCGACCATTGAACGTTTTATAAAACTGATTGAAAAACCGGTTATGAAAATTTCGATTCTGGGACATATATTTGCCAGTCTGAAGAGAGTTATGCTTGCGCTGATTGCAGCTATCATTCTCGGGGTTGGAATCGGACTGGTTATGGGCTGGAATAAAAAAGTAAGAGCAGCTATTAACCCGATTCTGATGGCGTTGCGTCCGATCCCGCCAATTGCGTGGATACCGCTTATCATCCTGCTGTTTGGTATCGGAGAGTTCCCGAAGGTACTTCTGGTATTTATCGGAGCATTTTTCCCGATTGTTATGAACACTATGTCAGGTGTTTCACTGGTAGACGATATGTATCTGAAGGTTGGAAAGATTTACAAGGCCAATACCGGGCAGATGCTGAGGCATGTGGTATTTCCTGCAGCTATGCCGGCGATTCTGGCGGGTATCAAGATCGCTATCAGTTCTGGATGGATGGTAGTGGTAGCGGCAGAAATGCTGTCCAGTAAATCCGGACTGGGATTTTTGATTAACCGTGGACGTGACAGCTATGATGTGGCCCTGATTATGGTAGCCATGATTCTGATCGGCGTGGTAGGAGCCCTGTTAAGCGCCGTATTTACACTTATTGAAAGGAAATTATGCGGATGGATGAGCAAAGAATAGTACAGGTTCGACTGGAAAATATATCCCGCTCCTTTGTATCCAGAAAGACAATTTTCGAAGCCGTTAATCATGTAAGCATTGATGTATACAAAAACGAGTTTCTGGTTTTGCTGGGACCGGGGCAGTGCGGTAAAACCGTTCTCCTGAATATGGTAAGTGGACTGGAGACGCCGACAGAGGGAAAAGTAGAATTTGTAGACAGTGATAAGACAGATTTGGGCTTTGTATTTCAGAAGACGGCAGTATTTCCGTGGAAAACCGTTATGGAAAATGTGGAAATGCCTTTGGAATTAAAGGGTGTTCCGAAAAAAGAACGCAGAGAGCGGGCACAGTATCTGATCGATCTGGTAGGCCTGCATGGATTCGAGAATGCGCTTCCGAAGCAGCTTTCCGGAGGAATGAAACAGCGAGTGGGAATTGCGAGAGCCTATTGCAATAATCCGCAGGTACTGCTGATGGATGAGCCTTTTGGAGCGCTGGACGCGCAGACCAGATATCAAATGGAAGAAGAGATCTTACGCATCTGGGAGCAGGAAAAGAGAACGGTTATCTTTGTTACGAATAATATTGAGGAAGCCGTATATCTGGCGGATCGGATTATTCTTCTGAGCGCTTGTCCGGCGACAGTAAAAGAGGTATATGAGATCGCATTGCCCAGACCGAGAGATTACGTGGATACAGAATTTTTGAAGATTCGTGAAGCGATAGAGGCAAATACAGACTTGGCGTTATAGACAGGAGGTATATCATGGAAAAACGAGAAGTGAAAGTCCAGGTAAATCATCTGACAAAGCGCTTTGGTGATTTGCTGGTATTAGACGATATCTCATTTGAGATCAACAAGGGAGAGTTTGTCTGCATTGTAGGTCCTACCGGCTGTGGAAAGACAACATTTTTGAATCTTCTGACAGGGCTTCTGGAGCCTACAGAGGGAGAAATTCTGATTGACGGAGAGCGTGCGGATCCGAAGAAGCACAGCATTTCATTTGTATTTCAGGAGCCCTCGGCTTTTCCGTGGCTGACGGCTCAGCAGAACATCGAATACGGCCTGAGAATCAAGAAGAAACCGGAACAGGAAATTGTTTCACAGCGCGAGAAAATTATCGGCCTGTTAGGTCTGGAAAAATATAGAGACGCTTATCCGCATGAAATGTCAGTCAGCATGGAGCAGAGAGTGGTTATCGGACGTGCCTTCGCGTTGAATCCGGATCTGCTTCTGATGGACGAACCCTATGGACAGATGGACATCAAGATGCGCTATTATCTGGAAGACGAGGTTATCCGGCTCTGGCAGGCGACGGGAAGCACAGTACTTTTTATCACGCATAATCTGGAAGAGGCGACTTACCTGGCAGAGCGTGTACTGATACTGACGAACAAGCCTGCGAAAATTAAGACGAGTATTGATGTGGATCTGCCCAGACCGCGACAGATTGCGGATCCGAAGTTTATTGAAATCCGAAAAGAAATTACCGATATGATCAAGTGGTGGTAGAAAGGAGCAGTTATGAAAAATCTGAAGGACAAGGTTGTATTTATTACAGGCGGCGCCCGTGGACTGGGTTATGCTATGGCAGAGAAATTCGCGGCAGAGGGCGCGAAAATTGTGATTGGTGATATTCAGGAAGCCCTTGCGATGGAATCAGCAGAGAAGATTCAGAAAGAATTCGGTGTGGAAACCTATGCGTTCCAGATGGATGTTACCAGCGTAGAGAATATCAAGGCTGCATTTGCAAAGGTGAAAGAGCGCTTCGGAAAACTGGATGTACAGGTCAATTGCGCGGGAATTCAGATTCGCTGCCCGTCTAAGGAATTCACAGAGGAAAACTGGGATAAGCTGATGAACGTGAATCTGAAGGGCGTATTCTTCTGCTGTCAGCAGGCAGCTCTCTTGATGGGCGACAGCGGCGGAGCCATCGTTAATATCTCCTCCGGAACATCCACGCAGACGACACCGGGACGCGCGCCTTATGTTATCTCCAAAGGCGGCGTAAACGCCATGACGGCAGTGCTTGCTTCGGAGTGGGCAGAGGACAGAAACGGGAAAAAGGCTATCCGTGTCAATGCGGTAGCGCCTGGCTGGATTCTGACTAATATGGTACAGGACGGCTATCGATTGGGTGTCGTATCTGAGAATCAGATTCTGGCAGCTGTTCCGTTCAAACGTCTGGCAAACCCGTCCGAGATCGCAGACGCAGTCGTATTCCTCGGCTCCGATGAGTCCAGCTATATCACAGGACAGACATTATTCGTAGACGGTGGCTGGAGCGCTCTGGGTATGCCGGCCATGGATCTGATTAAATAAGGAGGGAAGCAGGATTATGAAATTAGCTTATTCTTCAGAAGAATTGAAAAAGACCGCCAATGATATTCGCATCAATATCGTGGAGAGTATCCATTGCGGCGGCTCCGGACATCCGGGCGGCTCCCTGTCCATAGCGGAAATGATGGCCGTATTGTATTTCCACGAGATGGATGTGGACGAGAAAAATCCGAAATGGGAGGATCGGGATCGATTCGTGCTTTCCAAAGGTCATGCGGCACCCGCTTATTACGCGGCGCTTGCGGAGCGAGGCTATTTTGATAAAGAGGTACTGAAAACCCTGCGCCATATTGACAGCATTTTACAGGGACATCCGGATATGAAGAAGGTTCCAGGCGTAGATATGTCCACAGGTTCTCTGGGACAGGGAATCTCCGCAGCGGCAGGTATGGCCCGCTTTGCGAAACAGACCGGAAAAGGCTTCCGTGTATACAGCATTCTGGGCGATGGCGAGATCCAGGAAGGCCAGGTATGGGAAGCGGTTATGAGCGCAGGTCACTTTAAGCTGGATAATCTGACGGCATTTCTGGATAACAACGATCTGCAGATCGATGGCCATGTGAGTGCGGAAATGTCGGTGTATCCGATTCGGGAAAAATTCGAAGCCTTTGGCTGGAATGTGGTAGAGGCCGACGGCCATGATGTGGATGAACTGGTGGAAGCTGTAGCGAAGGCGAAAGCCTGCGAAGGAAAACCGACCCTGATCTGGTGCAAAACCGTGAAAGGAAAAGGCGTATCCTTCATGGAAAATCAGGTGGGCTGGCACGGTGGAGCCATCAACGATGAACAGTATGAGACTGCAATGAAAGAGTTAAAGGGGTGAACAGTATGAATTCAACGAGAGAAGCATATGGACAGGCACTGGCAGAATTGGGTGAGAAGTATCCGATTTATGTATTTGACGCAGACCTGTCAAAAGCCACACAGACCGTTCATTTTGCCAAAAAATTCCCGGAGCGGTTTACGAACATGGGAATTGCGGAGTCGAATATGATAGGCTACGCGGCTGGGTACGCAGCTTGCGGCGCAACCGTATTTGCCAGCACTTTCGCGGAATTCGCAGCAGGAAGAGCCTACGATCAGATTCGCAATAGTGTGGCATATCCCCATCTGAACGTGAAAATCGCCGCGACCCACGGCGGTGTGCTGATCGGAGCAGACGGCGGTTCCCACCAGTGCGTGGAGGATCTGGCCCTGATGCGCGCCATCCCCGGAATGGTGGTTTTATGCCCGGCGGATACGGAGGAGACCAGACGCTGCGTAGAGGCAGCCATTCTGTATGACGGCCCCGTCTATCTACGTTTTGGCAGAATGGGAACCCCGGAAATCTATGAAAACGGAAAGACCTGTACCTTTGAGATCGGAAAGGGAACTGTAGTAGAGGATGGAACAGATGTAACACTCATTGCAGTGGGGGATATGGTAAGCCGCGCGGCAGAGGCGGCGAAGAAGCTGAGCGAAGAAGGCATTTCCGCGGCAGTCATTGACATGGCGTCGGTAAAGCCCATCGACGAGTCACTTGTAATTGCATACGCGAAGAAGACCGGCTGTATCGTAACAGCAGAGGATCACAATATTATGGGTGGACTTGGCGGAGCAGTCAGCGAGGTACTTGCGAAGCATCAGCCGGTTCCCCAGGAGATGGTAGGACTTCAGGATCAGTTCGGACGTTCCGGAACCCCGGCGGATCTGGCGGAATATTACGGACTGACGGCGGAGAAGATTGTGGAAGCAGCGAAAAAGTGTATGCAGAGGAAATAGGACTATGAAAAAAATTGTATTTACATCCGCATTGCATACAGAGATACAGGAAGCGGCTATACCAGGCTATCAGGACAATCAGGTTCTGCTGAAGATTGAACGAATCGGCGTGTGCGGAACCGATATTCAGGTATTTGCCGGAAGAAACCGATATATGCAATTTCCGGTTGTACCATTCCATGAAGGAATTGCGCGTGTGGTAAAGGCCGGAGCAGACGTAATACACGTAAAAGCCGGGGACAGAGTAGTGATTCGTCCGATTATCAGTTGCGGGACCTGTTATTCCTGCCGTCATGGTCATGAAAACGCGTGTGAAAACTTTGATTGTCTGGGCGTCCAGTCAGACGGTCTCGGAGCAGAATATTTCGTTATCGACAGTGAATATGTTTACCCGATTCCGGAGAGCTGTCCTTTGGATGAAGCGGTGTTCATTGAGCCCTTTGCGGTGGGAATCCATGCGGCCCTTCGGGGACAGGTGCAGGGTAAGCGCGTCCTGGTGGTAGGCGCGGGAACTATCGGCAATTTTACAGCGCAGGCCTGCCAGCTTCTTGGAGCTTCGGAGGTCGCTGTGTGCGATCTGAGTGACGACAAGATTGAGATGGCGAAGCGAGCCGGTATTCAGCACTGTGTAAGCAGTGCGGGACGCTCCCTGAAGGATGTGGCTTATGAAATTTACGGAACCTTCCCGGACGTTATCCTTGACTGCGTAGGCGCGAAGGTGATTCTGCCGCAGATTCTGGAGTTGGCGGGAAAGACGACTACGGTGGTAATTGTAGGAAATTATTCGGAGCCTGTACTGATTGATGTGGCGACCATCCAGAGAAATGAGTTAAATGTATTGGGCAATATTACGTATACGGCGGAAGATTTTCAGAAGGCAGTGGAACTCATGGTGAGCGGAAAAGTATATACCGAAGGCTTTATTTCCGCAAAATTCCCCTTTGACGAGGTACAGGGCATGATGGAATTTGCGCTGGAAAAGCGGGGCGTCAATATGAAAGTAGTTCTGGAATACAACGGGGAGGGATAGCATGTATCATATTTCACCTTCTCTGCTTTGCGCAGATCAGATGGAGCTTAGGCAGACTGTCGTCGAGGTGGAAAAGCTGGGTGTTGACTGGCTGCATATCGATGTGATGGACGGCAATTTTGTACCGAATTTCGCCTTTGGAACCGACTGTATCCGGGCCATTCGGAAGGAAGCGAAGGGCCCCCTGTATGCGCATATGATGTGTACAAAACCGATAGAGTTTATCAAGCCCTTTGCGGAGCTGGGAGTGGATTATTATTGTTTTCATTATGAGGCTACCGTGAATCCGTTCCGAGTGTGTCAGGAGATAGAGAAAAATGGCATGAAGGCCGCCATCGCGTTGAATCCGTCCACGCCGGTGGAACTGCTGGAGGATCTGCTTCCGGGTCTGTCCTGTGTAACCCTGATGTCCATAGAACCGGGATTTTCCGGCCAGAAGTTTCTTACGCATACTTATAAAAAGATACGGAAACTTCGGAAAATGGCAGGCGACAGCCCGGTGCGGATTGAGATCGACGGAGGAGCCGATATTCCCATATCCATGAAATGTATCGAGAACGGAGCAGATGTGATCGTGGGCGGATACTTCAACCTGTTTGACAGCGCGTATTCGCTTTCGGACAAGTACAGAGCCTACAGTCAGGCATTGAAGAACGGAGGGATAGAGTGACAGTACAGGAATTAAAAGAAATCGTAGTTGAGGCAAACAAAGAGCTGCCGAGGCGTCATATGGTGCTATATTCCTGGGGAAATGTAAGCGCCATTGATCGGGACAAAGGAATCATTGTAATTAAGCCCGTGGGTATTCCCTACGATGATCTGACCACGGAAAATGTAAGCGTTGTGGATTTGCAGGGCAATAAGGTGGCCGGAGAGAAAAATCCGTTGAACCCGTCTGTGGATCTGGATATTCACCGGGCGCTGTATGAAAATTTCCCGGAGTGCAACGCTATCGTACATACACATTCTACCTACGCGACAGTGATGGCGCAGCTACACCGGGACGTGCCCTGCTTTGGCACAACCCATGCGGATTACTTTGCCGGATCCGTTCCCTGCGTGGAGGCTCTTTCTGACGAAGAAATCATTCATGATTACGAATGGAATACAGGCATGGCGATTGTAAAGTATTTCCAGAAATATGGTATATCACCTGCAGATGTGCCTGCGGCCCTGTCCATCAATCACGGTCCTTTTACCTGGGGCGAGGACTGCTGGGATGCAGTTCACAAGGCGGTAGTACTGGAAGAAATCTGTAAAATGGCGGTTCATATGCTGGCTATCGAACCGGACTGGCAGCCCATTCCAAAGGTCATGAGCGACAAGCATTTTTACCGTAAACACGGGGCGAACGCGTATTTTACCAATGACGATCACGGACATGGAATGGTACATAATAAATAAAAACTTACGGAGGGGTATATGAAGCATATTTATGTAAACTTAAAGCGCTTTGAAATCCCGGTTGAGCTTGGGGGCTTAAATCGGCTGGCGCCGGTATCTAAATGGGGCGAATACATCGTAACACATACACAGGAGGAGCTGAAGAAATACGATCCGCAGGAGGTGGAATTCGTTCAGATCTATCCTGAGTCCCAGATTCTGAAGGCTTCAGAGGCAAAGAGCGAGGGCAGTCCAATTAAGATCGGAGGCCAGGGCGTGTACCGGATGGATGCCGGACGGGACGGCTTCGGCGCGTTTACGACCAATTGCCCGGCGGCGTCTATGGCGGTGATGGGGGTAGATACCATCGTAATCGGCCACTGTGAGGAGCGTGCGGACAAGCTGGGCGTGATGCAGGCGGCAGGCGTGACGGACACAGCAGCAGTGAACCGGATCTTAAACGAAGAAGTGAAGCTGGCGCAGGCAAGAGGCATGAAGGTTCTTTACTGTATCGGTGAAAAGAGCGAGGAACAGGAGCACTGGCAGGAGGTTCTGGGCGAGCAGCTCCGGATAGGTCTGGATGGCGTGGACAAGACAAAGGTTGTGTTGGGGTATGAGCCTATCTGGTCCATAGGACCCGGAAAAACACCGGCAGATAAAGCGTATATTACCAAGATAGCCCGGTTCGCGAAAGAGGTGACCGGCGGCTGCGACATGGTATATGGTGGCGGCCTGAAGAAAGAAAATGCGGAAATGCTGGCTTCCATCGACGAGATTGACGGCGGGCTGATTGGCCTGACCCGTTTTACCGGCGAGATTGGCTTCTATCCGGATGAATATCTGGAGATTATCAAACTGTATCTGGGAAAGTGAGGAGAGAGGTATGAAACTTGATTTTGAATATGGCCATGGCACAATGACAGCAGAGCTTCCGGATACTACCGATGTATTTATTCCGGGAGAGACCATTCCAGATCCGCCCTGTATCCCGGAGGATCAGATCGTAGCCAAAACACGGGAATCCATACGCAATCCTATGGGAATGAAACCGCTTTCCGAGCTGGCTCATAAGGGAAGTAAAGTCGTTATTGTAATTCCGGATATTGTAAAGGGCGGTTGCCAGCCGACCTCCCACAGAAAAGTAGCGATTCGTCTGATTGTAGATGAGTTGTATGCGGCAGGCGTGGAGAAAAAAGATATTCTGCTTCTGTTTTCCAATGGCCTGCATCCCAGAACCACCACAAAAGAGGCAAAACAGATTCTGGGTAAGGAATTATTTGACGAGTTTTACTGGACCCATCAGATTACAAGTCATGATTCGGAAGATTATGAGCATCTGGTGGATCTGGGCTGTACCGAGCGCGGCGATCGGGTTCTGATGAATAAGTATGTGTTCGATTGCGATATTCCCATCCTGATTGGTCACACCCAGGGCAATCCCTACGGTGGTTATTCCGGCGGTTACAAGCACTGTGCGACCGGTATCACCCACTGGCGTTCCATAGCTACCCACCATGTTCCGGAGGTTATGCACGGACCGGATTTCACACCGGTTTCCGGGCATAGCATGATGAGAACGAAATTCAATGAGATCGGAATGCTGATGGAAGAAAAGATGGGCCATCCTTTCTTCTGCTGCGACGCGGTATTGGACACTTATTCCCGTCAGATCGAGATCAATTCCGGTTATGCGAAAGTGATGCAGCCCAAGTCCTGGATTATGGCGAATAAGCGTACCTATGTACCGTTTGCCGAGGAGAAATATGACGTCATGGTATTCGGTATGCCTCAGAATTTCCATTATGGTGACGGTATGGGAACCAATCCTATTCAGTTGATGCAGGCGCTTTCCGCGCAGGTGGTTCGCCACAAGCGCGTTATGAAGGATAATTGCGTCATCATTTGCTCCTCTATTTGCAATGGATATTTCCACGATGAGAGATGGCCGTATCTGCGTGAGCTGTACGAGATGTTCCAGCATGATTATATGAACGTCTTACCGGATATGAACCGTTACGGTGAATATTTCGCGACAAATGAAGAATATATCCGCAAATATCGTTTTGCGAATGCGTTCCATCCGTTCCACGGCTTTTCCATGATGAGCAGCGCGCATATCGCGGAAATGAATACCAGCGCCATCTACATCGTAGGCGCGCAGGAACCCGGCATCGCCAGAAGTATGGGATTGAAGACACGGGCAACCTTCGAGGAGGCTCTGGAGGATGCGAAGAAGAAATATGTAGGACCGAACCCCAATATTCTTGCGTTGCCGAAAACCTTTAAGATTGGCGCAGTTCATTTGTGCATGAAAGACGACGATTTGTCAAACGTATAGAAAACATATAAGGAAAAACTGTCGTGGCACCGCAGAATCGGGCGGTGCCACATTTATTAGAAGAATGCTATGAAATTAACATTATTTATACTTCTTGTATTTAGTTTTAACCTGATTCAGACTATAGGCGCATTCGCCGGTACTATGCTGGCGATGCCGTTTGCGATTTTGCTGTTGGGTCCGGAGCAAGCCAGGCTGATATTGACGGCAGTTGGAATCTTAAGCTGTATTTATCCCGTGTTGAGCTGCCGTAGCTTCATTGATTGGAAAGAGGTTCGGAAAATCGGTATTTATATGGCGGCAGGAATCCTGGCGGCACAATTTCTGCTGAAGTATTTGTACGGGACGGCAATTTTGACAGTGTATGGACTGCTGGTGATAGGAGTGGCCCTTCGGAATTTCAGACAGACGAATCCGCGACAGCTTCCGTCATGGTTAGACAACTTGATTTTACTGATGGCAGGCCTGGTGCACGGCGCGTTTCTTTCTGGTGGTTCCTTCCTTCTTATCTATGCAATGGAGCATTTTGCAAAGAAGGATGTACAGCGTTCCACCCTGTCTGTGCTCTGGTTAATCCTGAACGGTGGAATGGTTGTACTGTTCACAGCGCAGGGGCTGTATTGCAGGGAAAACCTGCATTATGTGTGGATCGGAGTCATTCCGGCGATTCTGGGAATTCTTTTGGGAGATTGTCTGCAGAAAAAGCTGGATGAAACCTTATTTCGAAAATTTTCAAACTGCCTGCTATTTCTGTCAGGCAGTGTGTTAGTGATAAAATGTTTTTTGTAAAAAACAAAGACAGGATTTCCACTTGTTATTATCCCAGGAACTATTTATAATATCAATAGATCTGACTAATTGAACCGACAGACCGAGGTGCTGACACATGGATGTGACAAAGCTTTTAACTCAGATAAAAAATAATGAAATATCGATAGAACAGGCCGAAGCCGAGTTGAAGAACCTCCCCTATGAGGATCTGGGCTTCGCCAAGCTGGATCATCACCGGAAGGTGCGGCAGGGCTTCGAGGAAGTGGTGTACTGCCAGGGAAAGGCGACGCCCCATCTGGTAAAGATTTATCAGACGCTGACGGCGGAGGGCATCGACGTGCTGGGCACCCGGGCCAGCCGGGAGCAGTATGAGGCGGTGAAAGAGGCAATTCCGGAGGCAGTCTGGGACGAGGTATCCCGGGTGTTGAAGGTGGAGAAGCGGGACAGGAAGCGGATAGGCCGCATCGTGGTCTGTACCGGCGGTACGGCGGATGTGCCGGTGGCGGAGGAAGCGGCCCAGGTGGCGGAATTTTTCGGCACCAATGTGACGCGCCTCTATGACGTGGGCGTGGCCGGAATCCACCGCCTGCTTTCGAATATGAAGGCCTTCCAGGGCGCCAGCTGCGTCATTGCGGTAGCAGGGATGGAGGGCGCGCTGGCCGGAGTGGTGGCGGGCCTGGTGGATGTGCCGGTCATCGCAGTGCCGACTTCCGTGGGATATGGCGCGAACTTCGGCGGCCTGTCGGCCCTTTTAACCATGCTGAATTCCTGCGCCAACGGCATTACCACGGTAAATATCGACAATGGTTACGGGGCGGCTTATGTGGCGACCCAGATCAACCGGCTGGCCTGCGGTGGCAGACATCTCAGTGAAGAGGTAGTGGAGGAAGAAAAAGATGAGTAATGGCAATACCTTATATCTGGAGTGCCGCTCCGGCATTAGCGGCGATATGACCGTGGCAGCCCTGCTGGATCTGGGCGCGACCGAGGAGAACCTGCGGGCGGAGCTTGCGAAGCTGCCGGTGGACGGCTATGAAATCCAAGTGAAGAAAATCGTAAAGAGCGGACTGCTGGTCAGCGATTTTGACGTGATCCTGGAACATGAGGTACCGGCGCATACGCATGAACATTCCCACGTGCATCCCCATGTCCATCGCAGTTGGGCCGACATCGAAAAGATGCTCCTGAAATCCGACCTGAAGCCCCGTGTCAAGGCTCTGTCCCTGCAGATGTTCCGTACCGTAGCCGAGGCTGAGGCAAAGGTCCATGGTCATCCGGTGGACGAGGTACATTTCCACGAGGTGGGCGCTGTGGATTCCATTGTGGATATTGTGGGTACGGCAGCCTGCCTGGACGAGTTAAATGTGGATAAAGTGGTCGTTTCCGAATTGACCGAGGGCTGCGGCCACATCCGCTGTCAGCACGGCGTACTGCCAGTGCCGGTTCCGGCGGTGTTGGAGATTGCGGCGGCCCATCACCTGACCTTCCACCAGATCGAGCAGGAGGGCGAAATGGTTACCCCGACCGGCGCCGCGATTGCGGCATTATCCGAGGGACAGATCCCGGCTGCTTACTGCGTGAAAAAAGTCGGCATGGGCGCAGGAAAGCGGGAGTATCAGAATACGAATATATTGCGGGCAATGCTGATCGAAGAGAAATAGAAAAGACACGGGAAATTTCCCGTGTCTTTTCTACAGAAACCCTACTACCACATCTGCAACCACCTTCATTACGCCTGCCAGCACCATCACCAGAATCGGATTCAGCTTACACTTTTGCAATAACACGATACAGAGAATGAAGATCACCACCAAATCCCAGTTGGTATCTGCCAGCGCGATGGCGGCGCTGCTACCCCAGAACGCCGTAATCAGAATCGAGATCCCCGCCGATGCAATCATGGCCACTACCGCAGGCCGGAGCGACCCCAGGATTCCCTGCAGCAGGGACAGATTCCGGTATTTCAGATAGAGTGAAGCAATCAGCGTCACGATGATACAGGAGGGCAGGATGCACCCCAGGGTCGCTATCAGTGCTCCCGGTATACCGGCGATCTTGATACCGACGAAGGTGGCCGAATTCACCGCGATAGGCCCCGGTGTCATCTGGGAAATGGTGATGAGATCGGTAAATTCAGCCATGGAGAGCCAGTGGTACTTTGTCACCACTTGAGCCTGAATCAGCGGCATGGCCGCATACCCGCCGCCGAAGCTGAAGGCTCCGATCTGCAGAAAGCTTAAAAATAATTCCAGTAAAATCATTCCAATAACCTCTTTCTATTTATAAATCATTTTCCAAAAGTCAGGACTGCCTGTCATGAGGAGTATGCGAGGTATCAGCTCGGCTGTTTCGATTTTTCACCAGCGTCCGTACCGTCCCCAGCGTCGCGCAGGCCAAAATAATATAGATGACATTGATGCCGTACACACAGGACGCGATAAAAGCTGCCAGCATAATCAGGATGGACACAATATTTTTACTGTGTACGATGCCAGAGCCCATATCATAGACCACGGAAGCGATGACTGCGCCTACGCCCGCCTGCATCCCCAGGAGCAGTCGGCTGATGACAAAATTATCGCGGAACGCCGCATAGAAGATCGAGATCACCGAGATAATCAGGAACGGCGGAATAATCGTCCCCAGAATCGCCACCAGCGTACCGGGCAGTCCCGCTAGCTTAAAGCCCACCACGATGGCTCCGTTTACCGCGATAGCGCCCGGCGATGACTGGGCGATGGCCACCAGATCCAGCATCTCATCTTCCTCGATCCAGTGATATTCATCCACAAATTTCTTCTTCATCAAAGTAACGATCACATATCCGCCGCCGAAGGTAAAGGCGCTCAGGTAGAGCGTCGAGATAAATATTTTCCATAAAACCTTCTTTTTATTATTCATTGAAAAACCCTCCTACGCAACCAGTATAAGGATTCTTGACTTATATGTAAAATAGTATTATTTTATAATTATCATAATGAATTTGTTATAAAGGAACGAAAGCCATGACACTGCGACATATGAAAATTTACGTGGCCGTCTTTCAGCACAGCAATATCACCCGGGCAGCTGAGGAGCTGCATCTGGCCCAGCCGTCGGTGAGCCTGGCGGTGAAGGAGCTGGAGGAATATTACGGTGTGCGGCTCTTCGAGCGGCGGGGACGGCGGATTCTGCCCACCGAGGCCGGGCGGGAATTCTACGGTTACGCCCTGCACATCGCGTCGCTCTTTGACGAGATGGAGACCCGCATCAAAAACTGGGACAGCATCGGTACTCTGCGGATCGGCACCAGCATCACCATCGGCACCCATATCCTGCCGGAGCTGCTGCACCGCTTCCAGGAGCAGTTCCCGGAGGTGCGGACGGAAGCGGAGATCAACAATTCCTCCCTCATCGAGCGTCGGGTGCTGGACAATGCCATCGACATCGGCCTCATCGAAAATCAGCCCGAGCACGAGGACATCTGCGCCGTGCCCTTTATGCGGGACGAGCTGGCAGTCATCCTGCCGCCCGGGCATGCGCTTGGCCGCCGGAAGAAAGTAACTCTGGAGCAATTGGCGGAGTATCCTTTTCTGATGCGGGAAAAGGGCAGCGCCGGCCGGGAAATCCTGGACGCGGCCTTTGCGCTGCGGCAGCAGGCCGTCCATCCGGTCATGGAGAGCATCAGCACCCAGGCCATCGTCCGTGGCGTGGCCGAAGGACTGGGGGTGGCCGTATTGCCCTATCTGCTGGTCCGGCGGGCCATCCGGGAGGGCGCGGTAATCCAGGTACCCCTGGCCGAGCCCATGGAACGGAACCTGAACATCATTTACCATAAGAGCAAATATCTGACGGGAAATATGAACACCTTTATCGAGTTATGTAAACAATACGGGGAGGAGATGGATCATGAGTAAGAATACACTGTATCTGGAATGCTACGAGGGAATCACCGGGGAAATGGTGCTGGGGGCGCTGAAGGATCTGGCGGAAGCCCTGGAAACAGAAGAAAAAGACCGTATTATCTTCCCCAAAGAAAGGGATTGTGCGGAAACCGGATTTTCAAAGGAAAGAATGAAACAGAATATAGAAAGACAAAGTAAGGAGCAGGGAACCATACAGGAAGAACTCCTTCCCCAGATAGACCTCCTTCTTGAGAAATTACAGATAGAAAAAATCACTGCCTCTCCCGTCTGGTCCGACAAAGGCCCCACCGATGCCCTGGGATTGGCCATCGTAGCCCGCGCCGAGGGCGCTTGCCCGGAGCGTTTTGTGGTAAAAAAGGTTGGCACCGGAACAACTTATGTAAACTTGGAGAACAACACCCGCGAACCCAGAACCCTCCGCGCCATGCTCATCGAAGAAGTCCCCGCCGGAGAGCTTTGGATCCTGGAAAGCAACATCGACGACTGCGCCGGAGAAATCCTGGGCTACACTATGGATCTCCTCTTTGAAGCCGGAGCACGGGACGTCTGGTTCACCCCCATTTTCATGAAGAAAAACCGCCCGGCTTACCAGCTGTCCGTTCTCTGCGCCGAAGACCAGATCCGCGCCCTGGACGCCATCCTCTTCCGGGAGACCACCACCATCGGCGTCCGCCGCTACCGCGTAGAGCGCACCGCCCTGCCCCGCCGCTTCTTCGAAGTCCGGGTCCCCGGCGGTACTGTCCGCATCAAAGCCTGTGAGCAGCCCGACGGCGCCGAAAAATGTTACCCGGAATACGAGGACGTGAAGCGCGTCGCGCGGGAGACGGGAAAGTCGTATCGTGAAGTGTACCAGACAGCGAAGACTACGGCGGAGCAGTTCGGATCCCTTTTCAAATTTAAATCGCATCCGGATGCCGCGTCAGCTTCACCATCGTTCCGCCAAGCAAAAACAGCGCAATCAGGTTCGGAATGGACATCAGACCATTGAAGGTATCCGCCACACCCCACAGGAGCCCCAGATCCACGGTCGCACCGAGAATCGCTACGGCAGAATAAACCACCATAAAAGGCTTATTGACCTTAGAGCCAAACAGAAACTCGATGCAGCGGGTGCCATAGAGGCCCCAGCCGATAATCGTAGACAGAGCGAAACAGCAAAGAGCCACCGCCGTAAAGATGGAAACCCAGCTGCCATAGGTGGAAGTAAATCCGCTGATGGTCAGCGCCGCGCCCGCAGCCGCGCCAAAGTTCACCGGCACGCCGCTGCACAGAATAACGAGAGCCGTCATGGTACAGATAATAATCGTATCCGTAAATACCTCAAAGATACCGAAATAACCCTGGTTCACCGCCATACTGGTATCCGCCGCCGCATGTGCGATGGAACCGGTACCGAGGCCGGCCTCATTGGAGAAGATACCACGGGATACGCCATTTTTCATACTCAGGAAAAAGGTACCGACCGCGCCGCCGGTCACGGCAGAGGGAGTAAATGCGCCCTCGAAAATCGAAGCAAAGACAGCGGGTACGCGCTGAATATTCAGCGCGATAACGCCGATGGCAAGAACAATATAAAACAGGGCCATAAACGGAACCAGCTTCTCCGTCACCTGGCCGATCCGCTTGATGCCGCCCAGCAGAATCATCGCGACCACAACGGCGATAACGATACCGATGATCAGATTCATCGTATGAATAAACTGATCCGAAGCAGAAGCATAGCTGAGCACCGCCGTGTCGATGGCCGTGGTAATCGTATTGACCTGGGTGGCGTTGCCGGTACCGAAGACGGTCAATACGCCCAGCACCGCATAGATGCAGGCCAGCCATTTGAACTTAGGTCCGAGACCATTTTTAATATAATACATGGGACCGCCGACCCAGTCGCCCTTCTCGTTCTTCTCGCGGAAATGTACAGCCAGCGTCACCTCGGAAAACTTCGTACACATGCCGAGCAGGGCCGAGCACCACATCCAGAACACCGCGCCCGGACCGCCGAGAGCGATGGCGCCCGCTACGCCTGCGATATTGCCGGTGCCGACCGTGGAGGCCAGAGCCGTACAGACCGCCTGGAACGGCGTCACTGCGCCCTCGGCGGCTCCCTTCTTATGAAAAAGCTTCCCCAAAGTCACCTTAAAGGTATAGCCAAACTTGCGAAACTGAATGCCGTGGGTTCGAATGGTCAGATACAGACCGACGCCGATGATACAGACCATAGCCGGGATTCCCCAGACAAAGCCATTGACGGCGCTGTTGATGCGTTCGATGGTTTCCAACATAATAAAATCTCCTCATAACCGTAAATAACTGAAGTATAGCGAATATTTTATAAGTTTACCATATTTTAGTGCCGATTGCGAGAAAAGATCACGTGATTTAAGGGCTTCCACCGAAAAATTTACGGCACATTAGTAAAAAAGCGGAAAAAACAAAATCAGGTTTACCTTTGAAAGGAACTGTGTTAAGATGTATTAGATAAAAAAGCATTTTTTTGAGGTCAATCGTCGCTTTGCCGCGTTGGAGGAGAAAAAAGATCAGAGCATCAAGCGGAGTCTGCTTATATTTCATAAGCGGAACGGCGAAGCCTACCCAAAAAAGGAGGAAATCAGTCATGTGGTACGTCCTACAGGTACCAACAGGACGCGAAGACCGGCTCATCGAGGAGATTCGAAGCTACCGAATCCAGGAGTATTTTGAGGAAGTATTCGCGCCGCGCTCTGTACGAAAGAAAAAATACCGGGGAAAATGGCAGATCAGCGAAGAGCTGCTCTTTCCCGGTTATCTGTTTGTCATCAGCGAGAACCCGGAGGAGCTCTACCAGGCCCTGAAACGGATTCCCCGCATGACCCGCATCCTCGGCACCGGCGAAAAATGGACCGCCATGACCGCGAATGATATTGAAACCGTCCGCCGCCTGGCGGCGCCTCATACGTCGACACATCAGGGAAAATGGCTTATGGACTTCTCCGAGGGCTATCTCAAGGGCGACAAAATCATCGTCACCGAAGGCCCCCTGCAGGGAATGGAGAGCCACATCCGCCGCATCGACCGCCACAAGCGCCTGGCCTGGCTGGACATCGACGTCCTGGGCGAATCCCGCGAGATCGCGGTGGGGCTGGAAATCATTCGAAAAGAATAAAAAACAAAGGACAGAAGAAGCCTGTATACAGCGAGAAAAGCTGTATGCAGGCTTTTGTCGTGGGAAAAACGAGGATAAATTAGTGGATGCCATGAAAAATGTGAAGAAGATAGGATGCTTTGGACACAAACGGATTCCATCACGGGAGGGTGGAGTTGAAATCGTTGTTGAAGAACTTTGCACGCGAATAGTTAAACTTGGTTATGATGTCACATGCTTTAATCGTGGCGGACATCATGTAAGTGGTGCTGAGTTTGATATAAAGAAAGCAGATAATTATAAAGGTATTCATATTAAAACAGTACCAACAATTGAAAAAAAAGGTTTAGCAGCAGTTTCATCTGCTTTTTTTGCAACACTAAAATGTGCTTTTGGAAAATATGATGTAGTGCATGTACATGCAGAAGGCCCTGCGTTGTTTTGCGGAATACTCAAATTGTTTGGGAAAAGAGTAATTATGACTTGTCACGGTCTTGATCATCAGAGGACAGGCAAGTGGAATGCTATTGCAAGACGGTGTATTCTTCAGGGAGAAAAATCGGCGGTTAAATATGCGGATGAAATAATTGTCTTAAGCAAGAATGTTCAAAAGTATTTTAAAGACACATATGGAAGAGATACGAAGTTTATTTCAAATGGAGTTAATAAGCCAGTTATCTGTGACGCAAAAGAGATAACAGAAAAGTATGGACTTGAAAAAGATTCATACTTTTTATTTTTGGGCAGAATTGTGCCGGAAAAAGGAATCCATTACCTGATTGATGCATTTAAAGATGTGAAAACAGAAAAGAAACTGGTCATCGCCGGTGGAGCAAGCGATACAGATGACTACATGCAAGAACTGAAAAATCTAGCAAAAGATGATAAGAGAATTCTATTTGCGGGATTTGTCCAAGGTGTAACACTGGATGAATTGTATAGTAATGCATATGTCTATGTGCTTCCATCTGATTTGGAAGGTATGCCGTTAAGTCTATTGGAAGCGATGAGTTATGGAAATTGCTGTATTGTCTCAGATATTCCAGAGTGTACAGAAGTGGTTGAGGATAAAGCTATTATATTTAATAAATCAGATACACACAGTTTACATGAAAAATTAGTGTTTGCTGTAACAAACGCGGAAGAGGTTATGAAGCTAAAAAATAATGCGTCAGATTTTATATGTAATAAGTATAACTGGGATGATGTTGTAAATAGAACACTTGATTTATATAGAAGCTTTTAATTATGTTGCCATTCTATTTTATAAAAAAAGGTGAAAATTATGATACGTGTTTTACAAGCTGTAAATGACATGAGAAGAGCAGGGTTGGAAACTATGCTTATGAATTATTATAGGAATATTGATCGAAATAAAGTGCAATTTGATTTTCTGACACATCGTCCTTTTGATGGTGCGTACGATGAGGAGATAAGAATGTTAGGTGGAAAAATATATCATGCGCCAAGATTATATCCCCAAAACTATCCACAGTATTTTAAATATATGAAAAAGTTTTTTAAAGAACATTCGGAATATCAAATTATACACTCGCACATTGACGCAATGTCTTATTTCCCGTTAAAGGCAGCGGAAAATAGCGGAATCCCTATTCGTATAGCACATAGCCATAGCTCTAAATTAGATAAAGATATGAAATTACCAATCAAATATTGGGCGTTAAAAAAAATACCAAGTGTTGCAAATCAAAGATGTGCTTGCGGCGAACTTGCGGGAAATTTTATGTATCCCAATCACAAATTTAAAATTGTCAGGAATGCAATTGATGTTGATAAGTTTGTATTTAATGAAAATGTAAGAAACAGGAAAAGAAAAGAGTTAAATGTTGAAGAAAAATATGTTGTTGGACATGTTGGAAGGTATTGTTATATAAAAAATCAGCTCTTTTTAATAGATATATTTGATTGTATAAGAAAGAAGAAAAAAAATTGTCATCTTTTATTAATTGGAAAGGGTGAAGATCAGAATAAATTAGAAGAAAAAATTGCAAAAATGGGATTACAAAACGAAGTTTCTTTGTTGATAGATAGAGCAGATGTGAATGAATTATATCAAACAATGGACATTTTTGTAATGCCTTCTTTATTTGAAGGTTTACCATTAGTAGGAGTAGAAGCACAGACAAACGGGTTGCCATGCATTGTTTCAGATAAAATATCAGAAGAAGTAATGATTACGAGCAATATAAAAATGTTGAATCTAAAAAAGGGTGCAGAGGTATGGGCAGATGAAATTATTAAAATAGGTACAGAGAGAAATGCTCATGCAAAGGAAGAAATTATTAAAGCAGGATATGATATTAAGGAAGAAGCGATGAAGCTTCAAAATTGGTATCTGAGTTTATCAGATAATTTGAAGTATGAAGAGGAGAATACGAAAATTTGAAAGTAAGTAAAAACTACGCCTTATTCATAGTTGTATTATATATGTTTGCATTACAATGTGCAATAATGCAGCATGTTGCGATATTTAAATATTGGGATGAGTTATATGCCTTGTTATGCATTCCCTTGGCAGTTATGAAGTATAATCGAAAAATTATAAAGAAAAATAAATATGCGCGTAATTTGGCCAAAGCATTAATACTTTTTGTTGGGGTAGGAGTAATATCTAACGGCGTTTACCGGTATCAGGTATGGCATGCAGTAGCACAGGATATTTTCTTGAACTTAAAGTTTTTTATGGGAATTGTAACAACATATTATTTGTTCCGTGATTTTAACATAAAAAAGTATAAAACTCGAATCAGGACACATGTTAAGATATTGATTTTGTTATATTTTGCTCTTGTAATACAAAATAAAATAACACATGTATTTCCTGTTGCAGATATGCGATTTGGAATGAATGCGGAAAAAATATTTTTCAATCATCCAACAGAATTGGCTTCAGCAACATTTTTCTTACTATTGATATTGATGATCTGCTATACGGGTTTAAAAAAGGATTTAGCTTATATTGTTATGGGAGCAGCAATAGTAATCTTAACGCTTAGATTTAAAGCAATAGCTGCGGTGATGATATTTTTATATATGTATTTTATTATAACAACTGGAAAGAGAATGAAATTCACATATTTTTTACCGCTTATTCCATTTTGTGTAATGGTTGGCTGGAATGAATTTTACTTTTACTTTTTTAGTGATGCTACAATGCTGATGGCAAGAGGGGCATTATCCTATGTTTCTCTGAGAGTGGCGAGAGATATGTTCCCGTTGGGAGCAGGATTTGGAACGTTTGCGTCCTGGCCTAGTGGAACATTTTATTCTCCATTATATGAAATGTATGGAATTGGAAACGTATGGGGATTGACCAGAGACTGGTCAGGTTTGGTGAGCGATGTTTTTTGGCCCATGATTATTGCTCAAAATGGTTTTTTAGGTTTTGGCCTTTATGTATACATTGTTATATGTTTAATAAAATTAATTTTACAGTGTGCGAAAATAGACAGTAGACTGTATCTGGCTGGAATGGGTGCAATATTCTATTTGTTGGTATCCAGTCTTGCGGAATCTGCATTTGTAAACCCATTAGCATTGCCGTTATCGGTTGTAATTGGGTTGACAATTTGTGCATATTATCAAAAAGAGCGAAAGGAGAATCTGGTTAAAAACTCATGACCAGAATTAAAAATATGAAAATTATAGCTTTTTATTTACCTCAATTTCATAATATTCCGGAAAATGATGAATGGTGGGGAGATGGTTTTACAGAATGGGTAAATGTAAAGAAAACGAAACCTGCATTTGAAGGTCATTCCCAACCGCGAGTTCCTCTTAATCAAAATTACTATAATTTGCTTGATGATGATGTGAAAATATGGCAGGCTGAATTGGCTAAAAAGTATGGAATTTACGGGTTCGCATATTACCACTATTGGTTTAATGGACATATGTTATTAGAAAAGCCAATGGAGCAAATGCTTGCAAACAAGAAAGTAGATATGCCGTTTTGCATAAGTTGGGCAAATGAACCCTGGACAAAAGCATGGGTGGGAAATGAAAGAAAAACGCTTATAGCGCAGCATTATGGAAACGAAAAAGAATGGAAAGAGCATTTTGATTATCTGCTACAATTTTTTAAAGATGACAGATATATAAAAGTAGAAGGGAAACCGCTGTTTATTATTTATCGCCCTGAAATCATACCGTGTCTTAATGAAATGATAGATTGTTGGAAAAAACTTGCAAAAGAAAATGGATTTGAAGGGCTGAAAATAGCATGTCAATCAAATGACTATTACTTAATAAAAAACAGAGATGACAGTCGGATAGATTATAACATAGAGTTCCAACCAGATTTTTCCTGTGGTGCGTTAAGAAGGCAGAAGTTTTCAACTCTGCGTGCAATAAGAAGAGATATTACAAGATTTGTAGGAAAACATTTTGGAATCGATTTGTATCGTATTGGGCAAAAGACATTACGTAAGTTGGACAAGACGAATAGAGTAGATTATGACAAAGTGTGGGAAAAAATAGTTAGTACAAAACCTTTCAGCAAAAAGAATATTCCTGGTGCATATGTAGGGTGGGATAATTCCCCCAGATATGGAGAAAGAGCAACTATCTATATGGGCGACACTCCGGAAAAATTTGAGCACTATATGGATTTGCAAATTAAAAATGCAAAGGAAAATTATTCGACAGATATGATGTTTATGTACGCATGGAATGAATGGGCAGAAGGCGGATATCTGGAACCGGATGAGCGTTCTGGATATAAGAATTTGGAAGCTGTAAGAAATGCATTGGTGAAAAATAATGAATTCCCATGGTAAGGAGAAGAGATGTTTTATTCTTTAAAAAAGCAGATGTTTAAAAGGAAATGGAGAAAACTTAATCCTCATAATTTTACAAATGCAGAAGATTTATTTGAGCCAGCATGTGTTAATGTGGGTAATTATACTTATGGTGGTCTGCGTGTGTTGACTTATAATAAAATTAACAAATTAAGTATTGGTAGATTTTGCTCTATTGCGCAGGAAGTGATGTTTGTATTGTCAGCGGATCACTATATAGAGCATATTTCTTCTTATCCTTATAAGGTTTGGATTATGAAGGAAGAGCAAGAAGGGATTTCAAAAGGTAACATCGTTGTTGAGGATGATGTGTGGATCGGGTTCAGAGCAACTATTTTATCGGGCGTACACATTGGACAAGGAGCGATAGTTGCTGCGGGTTCTGTTGTTACAAAAGACATACCGCCGTATGCGATTGTGGGTGGAGTACCAGCAAAAGTGATTAAATATCGCTTTTCACCGGAGATAATAGGAGAATTATTGAAAGTCGATTATAGTAAATTGACAGAAGAGATGATAAAAGACCATATTACAGATTTGTACGCTGATTTGAAAGATATGAATCAGTTGGAGTGGATGCCGAAGAAATAGTTAATGATAACATAAAGGAGCAATCTGAATAGCTGATACTACATAATATGATCAAAGACGATGAAGATAGAGCTATAAAAATGTTGCAGGATTGAGAGGAGATTGAATTATATGAAAATTATGCCAAACCGAATGGATAGAGGTTTCTATCAGTATCAAAAAGAATTTGAAGATAAAGCCTTAGAAGTGCTTCGCTCAGGATGGTATGTTTTAGGTAAAGAAGTATCTTCATTTGAAGAGGAATTTGCTGCTTATGCTGGAACAAAACATTGCGTCGGTTTAGCTTCTGGATTAGACGCGCTTTGGATTGCGTTTCGGCTGTTACATATTGGAAAAGGCGATGAGGTGTTGGTTCAGGGAAATACTTACATAGCTTCTGTAATGGGAGTTACCATGAATGGTGCAACACCGATTTTTATTGAGCCGGATGAGCATTATGGAATGGATCCGGAAAAAATTGAAAAAGCAATTACAGATAAGACAAAAGCTATCCTTGTTACCCATCTTTATGGTATGGCTTCCAGAATGGATGAGATTGTCGCAATTTGTAAAAAGCATAATTTAAAACTCGTTGAAGACTGTGCTCAGTCGCATGGAGCCTGCTTTAATGGAAAAATGACAGGAAGCTTTGGCGACATTGGTTGCTTCTCGTTTTATCCATCAAAAAATCTGGGCGCTTTTGGCGATGCAGGGGCAATTACCACAAATGATCCCGAGATTGACAGGGCTTGTAGAACATTTAGAAACTATGGCTCACAAAAGCGTTATTATAACGAGGTTGTTGGAGCTAATTCGCGTCTTGATGAATTACAGGCTGCTCTTTTGAGAGTCAGACTTGCGCACATGGATGAATTAACTGAGGAGAAGTGTAAGATAGCTGATAAATACACCAAGGGCTTAAATAATTCTAAAATTAAGCTTCCAAAACTGGCAGAAGGTGCAAGCTGCGTATGGCATCAATATGTTATTACCTGCGATGAGAGAGACAGATTGATTGATTATTTGAATGAAAAAGAAATTGGTACGATTATTCATTATCCAGTACCTCCGCATCTTCAGGAGTGCTATAAATATCTGGGACATACAGAGGGAGACTTCCCGATTACTGAAAGATTAGCAAAAACAGTCTTATCTATTCCGATGTATAACGGAATGACGGAAGAGGAACAAAATTACGTGATAGACGCAATAAATGCATTTAAGTAAGATTTTCAGGAAGAAAAGGGTGATATAAACATGAGTTTACAGGAAAAGTGTAAAATAATAAAATTTGATGATTTGGGAGATGAAAGAGGAAAACTCGTTGTTATCGAAGGAGGACAGGCGATTCCTTTCGATATTCAGAGAGTCTTTTATATCTATGGCTCAGATCCGACAGTGGTAAGAGGTGAACATGCGAATCGGGAATCAGAATTTGTACTTATCAATGTTGCAGGAACAAGTAAAGTCCGTATTACGGATGGAAAAGAAGAATTTATAGTTGAATTAAATAAACCTATGATGGGTGTTTATATTCCTAAGATGATATGGAAAGATATGTATGATTTCTCAGCAGATTCAGTTCTTTTAGTATTAGCAAGCACTCATTATGATGGGAAAGAATATATCAGAAATTATGAGGAGTATTTGAAAATTATAAGAGGTACTGTTGAAAATGAGTAATCCGATAGTCTCTTTATGCATGCCAACCAATGGGGTAATAGAATGGGTATTTCCGGTTTTAGACAGTGTCTATGAACAGGGCTGCGATAATAAGGAGTTCGAAATTATTATCACGGATAATGGTAATAATAAAGAGTTTAAAGAGAAAATTAAAAGTTATAATCAACAACATTCAAATCTGTATTACTATGAAACAAATGCATTACCTTTTATTAACGAAATTGAATCTTATAAAAGGGCTACAGGACAGTTAATTAAGTTCGTAAATCATAGAACACTTTTGAAAAGAGGAGCATTACAGCGGTTAATAGATTATGCAAAAAAGTATGCAGATATTAAACCGATTTTATATTTTGCAAATGGTGTATTGAAAAAAGAGAAAAAGAGCATGGAGTATAATACGTTTGATCAATTTGTGAACGCATTATCATATTGGTCTTCCTGGTCAACAGGAATGGCTATCTGGAAAGAAGATTTTGATAAACTTCCGGAAGATGTCGGTAACTTTAATGAACTATTTCCACACACAAATGTATTATTTGCTGAACGGAACAAAGAGAAATACATTGTCGATAATACAATTATTTTTAATGAAATGCCGCAAGGCAAGAGAGCCAAAGGGAATTACGATCTATTTTATGCATTTGGTGTAGAATATCCGTCTATTATATTGGATTTGTATAGAGACAAAAGTATTTCGGTAAATACTTTTAAAGAAGTTATAAATGATAACCTGACTTTTATTGCTCGGCTATATATTAGTTATTTTATTAAGAAAGAATATTGTTCATATGACTTGAATGGGTTGGAAGACATATATGGAATATTCTATACAAAGCAGGAATTAAAGAGGAGAAAAAATAGTTTACTCGCTGAGAAATTAGTTGGTAAGATGAAAAAAGCAGTTGGCAAGGTGAAAAAATGATGGATTCAAATAAATATTTTATTAGGGATGATCAATCACAAATAAATGTAAAATGGAAAATTCGTAGAGTAATTGCTACGCTTAAAGCAATATATTTTAGAGCAAGATTAGTGTTATCTAATCCGAAGATTTTATCGAAGAAATATAATGTTGCTATTTGTGCAATTTTCAAAAATGAAGCAGCTTATCTTAAAGAATGGATTGAATTTAATCATATAGTAGGAGTAGAACATTTTTATCTATACAATAATAATTCGGAAGATGATTATCAATCCGTGTTAAGGCCTTTTATTGACGCAGGATTAGTAACGCTTATCCAATGGCCTCATAATCAAAAACAAATGGAATGTTATATGGATTGCATAGATCAATATGCATTTGAGACAAAGTGGCTAGGCTTTATCGATATTGACGAATTTATTGTTCCAAAATCTACAGATTCAGTATATGAATTTTTAAAGCCCTTCGAAAAAAAAGCAGGGGCTGTAAATATTTATTGGAAAATATTTGGAACATCGGGGAGGATGGATAGAAATTTGTCTGGTCTGGTCTGTGAAGATTTTACGGTATGTTGGCCTAAATATATGGATCTTGGAAAATGTTTTTATAACACAGCATATGGTTTTGATAAGAATTCTAAGCATTCTGGCCAGTTACATCATAAATTCTGGGCCAATTATAAAGGCATAGATATACCGCCTGTAAATATATTTAACAGAGTTTGTGTAGGAAGTAGAAATGTTGCCAGAACTCCGGATTTTCCGATTCAAATAAATCATTATTTTACTAAGTCATATAGAGAGTATGCAATGAAGCGCGGAAAAGGAGATGTATATTTTAAGATAAATCCTCATGATGAAGATTATTTTTATGAACATGAAATGAAATGTACAAGTACAGATTATTCGGCGTATAAGTATTTAATAAAATTGAAGCTTAAGTTAGGAAGTGAGAACAGTGACGAAATATGATATAGGTATTCAAACATTTTGGAATGTACCTAATTATGGAACATTCGCTCAGGCGTATGCGTTGCAAAAAGTATTAAAAGAAATAAATGTAAATAAAGATGTTAGACAGATAGCACATTTGGATCAACATCATTTTGACTTTTATTTTAACAGGAAAGCATATTTGCGTTCATATCCTGTATGGAAAAAGACATTTTGGAAGAGTTTCTTTGTCGAATGCCAAGAAATTGAACAAAGAGAGAAAAATTTTTTCAATGCATATGACACCATTCCCCACACAGATACGATTGATGTAACAAAGTTGAATAGATATCAATTTGACAAGATATTTCTTGGAAGTGATATAGTGTGGGATTATTCTGTGGATGCGTTTAACCGAGATCCTTTACTATTTGGTGTGGGGTATTGTGCAGAAGTAGATGCTTATGCGGCAAGTTTTGGAACAGTTCCAGTTGATGCTAACTTGCCTGGTTATGTTAAAGAGGCGCTAAAACGTATGAAGCACATTTCTGTAAGAGATGAAAAGTCTGCAGAAATAGTTAAAAGAGTAACAGGAACTAAACCACAAGTCGTCTTAGATCCTACATGGTTATGGGATTTTGACAAAGACGATAATATTGTAAAACCTGATGAGGAAGATTATATTCTTGTTTATGGTCAGGATTTTACATCAGAGTTTATCAATAATCTTATAAAATATGCCAAGAATTCAAAGAAGAAAATTGTGGCATTAGATTGTAACAATGATCATTATGATTGGTGTGATAAAATGGTCAGCCAGTCGGAACTTTCGCCATTTCAATGGATTGGTTATTTTAAATATGCAACGGAAGTTGCGACAAGTACATTTCATGGTATTACATTTAGTATGATTTTTAATAAGAATTTTGCTTTTTGCAAATCAGATTTTATCATGGCAAAAATCGATAAATTTCTTAAAGAGTTGAACTTGTTTGATATATTTAACAAAGATCGAAATGGTGTCTGCGGAATGCTGAGTCATGATTTTAACTATTCATTTATTAATGGAATTATTGCAAATAAACGAGAAGAGTCATTAGATTTTCTTAGAAAGGCATGCAGTTAAAAATGGGACAAAGTGAAAAAAGTCAGGTAATTCAGGGAGCATTTTGGAAATTTGCTGAAAGAATAGCAGCACAACTGGTATCATTAGTTGTATCAATTATTTTGGCAAGATTATTGAGCCCTTCTGAATATGGAACTATTTCTTTAGTAATGGTTTTTATTACCATCGCAAATGTATTTGTTAATAGTGGTTTTGGTCAGGCATTGATCCAAAAGAAAGATGCAGATAGTTTGGATTTTTCATCCGTTTTCTATTTTTCGCTGGGTTTTACAGGACTACTATATTGTTTGCTGTTTTTTTTAGCTATACCAATAGCTGATTTTTATAACATGCCTATTTTAGTTCCAGTACTAAGGGTTTTGTCATTGAGTGTTCCTATTATGGGCATAAATTCGGTACAGCAAGCTTATGTGGCCCGAAAAATGCAATTCAAATTATTCTTTTATGCGACATTTATAGGGACAGTTATTTCTGCAATCGTTGGAATTTTTCTCGCTTATTCTGGTTTTGGTGTCTGGGCTTTAGTTGCGCAAACGTTGACCAATAATGTGATTGACACAATTGTTTTACAGATATCTATAAAATGGAAAATTACGAAGGAATTTTCTTTTGAAAGAATAAAATCATTGTTAAGTTACGGTTGGAAATTATTATTGCAAAGTCTGATTTTACAATTTTATGCCAGTTTGAGAAGTTTGTTGATAGGTAAGTTTTACACAACAGAGGATTTATCTTTTTACACGAAAGGAAATCAGTTTCCGGATTTAATCAGTTCAAATATTGATACCGGCATAAATACTGCATTATTTCCTGTAATGTCAAAAGCACAAGATTCTGTTGATAGGGTCAAGGCTATGGCACGAAAGACTACAGATTTTACCAGTTACGTAATGAGCCCGATTTTAATTGGTTTTATGGCAGTTGCCGAACCGTTTATTTCTATTTTGCTGACGGACAAATGGCTGCCGTGTGTACCATATTTAAGAATTTGCTGTATCATATTGTTATTCAGAGCTCCTCAAACGGCTATACTACAGGCAATTAAAGCTGTGGGAAGAAGTGACGCCGTATTGAAGGTAGACGTTCCGATACGTATATTTGCGATAATTATACTCTGCGTATCATTGCAACATAGTGTATATGTTTTTGCGTTATCTGAAATAGCTGTCACTATCTTTGGAACAATTTTATATGTGATAGTATCTAAGAAAATTATAAATTATTCTGGATTAGAAGTTTGCCGGGATTTTATAATAAATGTACTTATGGCATCTGTCATGGGTGTAATTGTATTTGAAATTGGAAAGGTTTTGACATTGCCCTCTTTTATCATATTGGGTTTGCAGATAATGGTTGGAGCAATCGTATATATCTTTCTTTCGATATTGACTCATGCCAGCAGTTTTACTGAAATCAAAATGATGGCTGGCAAGTATTTCTTGAAATATAAAAGAGATTGATTTATGGAGAAAAAAAGCCCAATTTTATACAAAAAAGAGAATGAATGTTGTGGATGCACAGCATGTGCGACGATTTGTCCTAAGCAAGCAATTAAATTTGTTTACAATTCAGAGGGATTTTTATACCCGAGTATAGATTTTGATAAATGTATTGGATGTCTGAAATGTGAGGAAATATGTGCATTTAAAAAGGATATAGCTACACCTATTGCAAAGAATCAAAATACAGAAATATTTGCTGCCAGATCAAAGAGTGAAGATGTGGTGATTAGTAGTTCATCAGGAGGTATGTTCACTGTGCTGTCAGATTTTTTCCTGGACAGAGGAAATAGTGTGGCTGCATGTAAATATGTGTATGAATCAGATAAGGTGTCATTGACGTTAATTTCAGATAAAACAGAACGAAATGAAGCGAGAGGATCTAAGTATATACAGGCAGAATTAGAGGATGCTTTTAGTGAAGTGATTGCTTTTTTGAGAGAATATCCGGAAAAGAAAATACTTGTCGTTGGAACTGGTTGCCAAATCGCCGGGCTTGATCTGGTTTTAAAAAGTAAAAAAATGCGAGAGCGTGCGGTTTTGGTTGATTTGATATGCCATGGAGCAGCAAGTTCAAACTTATGGAAGCAGTATATTCAGAAAGTTGAAGGGGAACAGGAAAATGAAATAGATTATATCACATTCAAGAACAAAAGATATGGATGGGAAAAGCCAAGTACATTTGTGAAAATTAGCGGCAGAGAAATACCGATAAAACCATATTCGGATTGGTTTTACATGGGATGGAGTTTGCGTGAATCCTGTTATCAGTGTCCGTATACAAGAATCGACAGAAATTCAGATCTGACCATAGGAGATTATTGGGGAATACAGAAGGTTATGCCTGATTTTTATGATCGAATGGGGGTGTCTTTGGTTATTACACATACAGATGCGGGAAGAAAATTGTTTGAAAGTGTTAAAAATAATATTGATTATCGTATCAGTAATAGAAAAGACTGTTTACAGCCACGTCTAACTTTTCCACAATCACGTCCGGCGGATAGAGATATTTTTTGGAAAGATATGCTGCAAAAGGGAATGGATTATTGTATAGAAAAGTATGTAGAACAATATGATATTTCTAATAAAGAAAAAGTAAAAAGATTTATAAAAAATGTGATAAAAAATAGTAGAATTTTTCTCTCTCGCACAAGATGAATAGAAGCCCGTTAAGGGATAGGAAAACGCCGAAAACCCGCATGAACACTACGTTTTTGTGAGTTGTCGGCGTTTCTTTTACCCTCTGTTTTCATGGTGCTTTTTCCGTAAATGGTGCCCAAATGGTGCCCAAATTCCACGCGGGCATATAAAAGGTTGTAAAGAGCAGTAAAGAGATACAGCGGTTAAAGGTCTATTTCGCTGTGTTTTTTCTTTGCTGCCCGTTTTCCTTTTTTCGGCTCGGCTTCCTTTGGTTTCTCCGGGGCTGCTTTTTCCACCGCGCTATGGTAAGCGTCCAAAACTTCTTTTTTTCGTTCAAGCCGCACGTCCACATAACGGGCGGTAACAGCTTCAAAGTTCATGGAAAGCCCAAGCGACGCGCCGATACCCGCAAGCGTATGCCCCAAGACTTCGCCAACCGTATAGAAGTCGCCTGTCAGTTGGTGCATATTGGTCGCTGCCGTATGTCGTAAATCGTGAAAACGAATGTGCGGCATATCCAAATCTTCAAGCAGCTTTCCAAATTGAGAGGACACCCACGACGCGGCGATAGGTGCGCCGTCCGGCTTTGCTACAACAAGGTCATTGTCATAGTAAGGCTTTCCGTCTTTTGCTGCCTGTTCTTTCTGTACTTCCTGCATGGCAAGCTGTTTGAGGAAGAACGGGCGGGCAAGCTCCGTAATGGGTAGCTTTCTGCCGTTGGATTTCGGCGGTGCCATTTCTTCAATGACTTTTGTTTTTGGCGGTACCTTGAAAGGTAGCTGCTCGGTAACATCAAAGGTGTTGTTCTCCAAATCCACATTGCGCCAACGCAAGCCTAAGATTTCAGAACGGCGCATACCGTAAAGCCCGCCCAAGATAACAGGCATTTCCCAAACAGTACCCTCGACGCGCTGCATTAAGGCTTTCACCTGTTCCGGCGTGTAAGGGTCAGGGGTCTTGTCGCCTTTCCCAAACTTCGTAAGGGTATCTTTTGCCGCGTTGGTTTCGATATAGCGGTATTTGCGGGCATGGCTCAACGCCACACTCAAAACACGTTTTGCCCCGGCTGCGGTGGACGGCTTCAAGCCTTTGTCTATAATCTGCTGAAACATCTTGTCTACCATAGCAGGGGTAAGCTGATTGAGGGTAACGCCGCCGATATACGGATTGATATAGTTTGCAATCGTCTTTTTATACCCGTCATAAGTAGAGGGGCGCAAGTTCACTCTTGCATAGCTTTCCACCCAGTCATTGAGATAGGCAGCGACAGTCTGTTTCCTCTGTGAAGTAATAGAAGCAACTTGCCCCGGATTTTGGAGCTTCGTTTTCATTTCCGCTTCATGCTGTGCTGCTTCCTTTTTGGTGGCAAAGCCCTTTTTTGCATACGACTTCTTTTTTCCGTCCGGGGCGGTGTACTTTATGTTTACGTCGTAGACTGTGCCGGGTCGTCCGGTCAGTACGCCGTTGCTGTCGCGTTTGTTTTTTACCTGTCTTGTTGAGATTGCCATAACTTAACCCCCTTGCTCTGCCGGGGGCTTTACGGCGGTTTTCGCTCGCTCGTACCAATCCCATATAGCGGTATCGGCAATCAAGCGGCGGTTTCCGTTTTGAACGTATTCCAGTTCGCCGTTATCCATAAGCTCGCGTAATTTATTTTCTCCAATACCGCTAACCTTGCTCATTTGCTCTACTGTTTTCAGCATAGGCAAAACAGGGGCGGCATGGTTTGTAGTTTCCTTTTTAGCCATAGGAATACCCCCTTTCAAAATGGCTCAAAGGTATGTTTTTGAATAAAAGGGGCTTTAATCGAACGGCTATTAGCATAGCTCCACGAGAATTTCACTCCTGCGTGGTTCTCACGCAGCCCTACCCATTGCCTGCGACGCTTCTAACGCTCGGACTGTGGCTGTAAGGGAGTATCATTATCCCTCTTGTGTGTCGTCGCCCGCAAGCTGCTGACTTGCTTTGCGGTGTAGTGTTGTTCGCTCGTTCCCGAAAGGGAAGTCATGGCGCACCCGCCGTATGGCTCGGCACAAAAGGAACGTATCCGATTTGCCCTATACTGCGTCGCCGTTCTCTTGCGCCGCTTTCTTTTTCAAAGAACAAGATGGCTGTTCTGCTTGCCGTAAAACGGAAAAGGGGTTACAAGACGTTTTACGGTCATGCTCAACTATTCATCAGCCCGAAATGTGAGGATAGCCCTCATCAGTCTTGCTTGCAGCCGTTCCCGTATGTCCTCGTCAACGCCATAGTAGACGTTGCCGCGCTCGTCGTAGAGCTTCCGCATGGACAGGCTCGCTATGTAGCCGCTGAAATGCTGCAAGACTATTTTCATAGCGTCCGGGTCGCCTTTGCTCGCCGCCACAATGACGGGATAGGGAACAAGGGCGATTTCCGGGTAGTCGGATTGTTTACCATTCTTCCCATTCATCAGCGTGTCCCTCCAAATATTTCTTTAACAGTTCAAAAGAGCTTGTCCGTCTGTACTGTATCGTGCTGCGCGACGTATTGAACATCTTTCCGATTTCCACGTCGGTCATGCCCTCGAAATAGTACAGCAGGATAGCAGTCCTTTTTTCCTCCGGCAAAGTGCGGATTGCTTCAAGCAGCAGTTTCGGGGTTATCTCTTTTCCTGCCATTTGATAACGCGGTTCAGCTTCTTCGTCTTGAAAATACTTGTCAACGGTGTAAAGCTGCCGTTCCTCATGCAAGGCAAGGTCGCAAAACGATACTTCCCGTTTCCTGCGTCGCCGGATTTCGTCGTGGGCGTTGCACGCTTCGTTGTGCAGCACCCGTTTACAGAAACTTTGAAAGGCACATTGCTTTTGAAATTCTCTGCGATTAGGTTCCATGTTCTCACCTCCTTTCTGTCGAAAGGTGGTAGTACCTCCCCTTTTCGCGTGATAATACAGACGACTTTTTCAAACGCCGGACGAAAGCAAAAATTTCTTTGAAAAAAGTTCTGTAAAATGCAAAATGCGCCCATCTGCAAGGCGCAGACAGACGCAAAGGAAACATAAAAAGTATTTAGATGATGTGATTGTTCATCTTTATGCCCGAAATACCCCGTTGCAGGGGATAGACTTTTTTTGATAATTGGGGGAATGTCGATTTGTGTCGATAAGTTGATAAGTGCATGGCGGCTACCTCCTAAAGCCGCCATGCCTTTACATGGTAGAGGGTCGTGGTTGGAATTTAGATGGATAAAAAGAAACGGCGGCTCTGATAATCAAAGCCGCCGAAATAGAGTAGGCGCGTGAAAATGTGTCTGCTCTGCGACGGCTTTTTTTCTTTTGCCGTCGTCCGGCAGATGAAATCATTTAGTTAAATAGTCAGATTCATCTATTGTTTTAAGAATATAATTCACATCATCATATCTTGAAGAATCCGATTGAGAGCCTAAACTACATATTAAAAATTCCTTTCCATGTTGTTGATAAAGAACAACTAAATTATAGTCATTAGATAAGGAACCTGTCTTGATACCTTTAACATTTTCATTGTAATATTCTGATGTTTGGTCAAGAAAAGTATTAGTATTCCTCCATGTCTGCGTACTTCCGTCAGGTAAAGTAGCTGTATAATTACTCTTTGAAACAATATCTCTAAACCATTGCTTCTCTAAAAGGTGAGTAGATACTGATTTTAGGTCTGAAACGGTAGTGAGAGCATTGACATCATATCCGCTTGGGTCATATAAAATTGTGTTTTCATACCCTTGATTTTGTAAGTAATTATTTAGATGTTCCATAAAAACATTAATACGTTCTTGACTATTCTTAGCTTGTGGTGAAAGAATAGAACCACAATAATCCGCGACTACATAAGCAGCGTCATTTCCAGATGGAACCAACATGGCAGCAAACAAATTGTGGAGAAAATATTTTTTCGCGTCTATATTCGCAACAGATGAACCAGGTTTAGTTAATTGGATTGCTTCATAATTTGCAGGAACAATACTATCTAAATCCGCAAGTGTTGCTGCGTATTCAATGACAAATAATTTGGCTAAGCTGGCAGGAAGCTGTTGCTCGTTTTCTCGCTTTGAAATAAATATATTGTCATTAGAAAGGTCAACTAATATGAGGGATTTTGCATTATAAAAATCTTGAAAGAAAATTCCATTCAGCCAAGAGTTGATTTTATTCTTCTCATTGCGAAAATTGTCAGGTTTCATTGCCCACGGTATGAAAAATACACCTGCTATCGTTACAGCAGTAAGGAAAACAAAAAATATTCCGAAACGAGACGTCCTTCTCTTGTATTTTCTTTTCATAAATTGCACCTCCGACAGTAATCAGTCAGATTTAATAGGTAAATCTAATTGGCATAATTTGCTCTTATACTTTCTGTAAATCCAGAGGGGTCACCTAATTTTGCTTTATCTATATTTTCGCGCAAATAATTACGAGTTGCGTCATCACACCGGTCTATTCCCATATATGGCATGTCGAAGGCTTTTTCCAATTCTTCTAATGCTTTTTCGGCTCGCTCTGGATCTGTATTATAAGTATCAAGCCATTCTTTCATCCATGAATATTCCCACAAATAAGAAGCTCTCGTTTCTCCATAACCAACCTGAAAGGAAGCTCCTGTATCTTCATCTTCCAGTTTATCAGGAAGTGCAATGCCATCAGGCCAATTCAAACTGTCAATGGTTGCAAGATATTCTTCTTCAATGTGTGCAAAATCCGTGAGTCCTCTTGAAGTAGAATTTGTTTCAGAATTTGAACAACCTGTAAACATCAGACATACCAATAAAGAAAGCATTGCTCCTAAAAAAATCGTTGTTTTCATAGATAATATTTTCATGTTTTTCCTCCAATTTTATAAAATTTATTTTATCTAAGCGCCAATGCAGGTTCAAGCTTTGCAGCTTTTAACGCTGGCAATAGTCCTCCAAGCAACGCTACAACAACGGATGTTATAACAGCTACCACTGCCGAAAGAATAGGATATTCCAGTGCCGCTACGGGAGAATCCACAGGCAGAAATAACCCCATGCCTTGAACCAAGAAAAAGGATATCAGGATTGAAACAATACAAACAAACACTGATATAGTTAATTGTGCGCCTAACACTAAAGTAACAATATTCGCACGAGAAGCGCCAATCGCCCGTCTAATTAGTAATTCGTGAGTACGTTGTTCCAAGGATGATAACCCTATGTTAATTTGTCCTAATACAGAAACAAATAACAATAAAAATGATGTTACCAAAAGTCCTAATTGAAGTACAGAAAGTACGGAATTATAAGTATCTCCAATATCACTTTTCCCTATGATATCCAAATTTCCTCCTATTGTATCTTCTAAAATGTCATGTAATGACGAATACATCTGTCTCATGGTAATTCCCGCTTCTGAATGCCAATGAACAGTTGCATTTTTTACTTTCCACATATTCGGAACAAGTAGTTCTATTGAATGGGCGTCAAGATATACAGTTGGTATATCTGTCCCGTCATTCACAGTACCTACCACATTAAATGGTGTTAATGAAAGACTACTTTCTACATTTCCAACAGCATATGAAGTATCAAAATAATTCTGTGCTGCTTTATTTACTACCATGCACAGAGTTTTATTTATTTCCGAAGAATCAAACCAATCCCCTGATGACATAGGCAAATTATAGATTTTGTTATATGTGCTTGTAGTAAAAACAACATCTACGGGTACAGTCTTTTTGTAAACAGTGTCACTTATGTCTTGTAGAGAAGAGACAGACGCTACTGGAGCAACTGTTATCTCTTCCAGCATGGAAAAGGTAACAGCCACAAAATGATCAGTATTGTAAATTTCTCGAAAAAAATTCTCCATTTTAATGGTATCTTGAAAATCTGATCCTGTAATTGAAAAAGAATATGTAGGACTCCATCCATACATCTGTGCATTGACAGAAATCAAATATTCTTTACCAAGCGTTCCCACCAAGACAGAACTAATCATTGCAATAATTCCTACAAACATCGATATACCTGTTAAGATATTTCTTAGAGGAGAAATACGAAGGTCTTTAAGAATCATATTTAACACATTGAAGCCTCCCTCCGTCCATTTCAAAAATTGTATTACAAGTCTTTGCAATATCGAGGTCATGAGTTACTATTAAAAGCATAATGCCATTTTTAAGCACAACTTGATGTAAAAGGTCCATAATTTGTTTTCCGGTTTTTTTATCTAAAGCACCAGTAGGTTCATCACATAAAATGGCTTCCGGCGATACTGCAAGTGCGCGGGCAATCGCCACTCTTTGTTGTTCGCCTCCTGATAAATTAGATGGATAATCATTTTCTTTTCCTTCTAATCCAACACTTTGCAAAAGATTTCGTATTGCTTCTTTCCGCTGTCTTGTATTCATTTTCTTTTTGGAATAAAGTAAAGGAAGCTCAATATTTTCCCAAACTCTTAAATGTTTAATTAAAGAATAGTTTTGAAAAACAAAACCGATATTACTTGCTCGAAGCATAGATAGCTGGCTATCTGTTAAAGTGGAAACAGACATACCATTATAAAGAAATTCGCCTTGATATGAGTGGTTGAGTAAACCTATAATTGATATAAGGCTTGTTTTTCCTGAACCCGATTTGCCTACAATAGCATAGCTGTTTCCTCGCTTTAGTTCCATATTTGCTTTGTTTACAGTTACTAAGGTATCACCATTATTCAAATTAACAGTCGCTACCAAGTTTTTTATTTGAATTAAATTTCCTCCATTCGTTTTTTCCATGTTACAAATTACTCCTTACTCCTTGGGTCAAGGTTTGGGGGAATAGAAGAAATTGTATCGCCCTCATTTACACCCGACAATATTTCTATATATGCACCATCAGTTGCACCCAGCATAACTTCTGTTTGAATTTGTTTTCCGTCATTTATTACGGTTACCATTCCCTTACCTTGTCTGCCCGCAATGACTGAAAGTGGTAACAAAAGCACATCTTTTCTAGTTTCGGCTGTTATGACAACGGTAGCACTTTGTCCGGGTTTTACATCAATATCTTTTCCAATTAAACATTGCAATGTGCTTTCTGCATTTTCTGATACTGGTACTACAACTGCAATCGCTTCCGTAGGTCCCACACCATCAACTACTTGAAACTTTGCTTTTAATGCTGCATTTTCCGGCAATATTTTCAAAAAATTTTCAGCTTCAATATTGAGAGCAAAACCTGTGTACTTAGCTGTTGCTAAGGGATAATTTTTGGGAACACTCTCATTAGATGAGATAATAGAAAGAATCGTTGCGTCAACTGGGGATTTTATTTCTTCTTCAGATACTTTCCCAATCACACCACCCTCAGTAATTTTGTTGCCGGCTGAGGAACAGGCTTCAAAAGTACCCTCAACAGAAGAACATAAAACAAAATCCAAAGCCGGAATAATAGTTGTGTGAGCAGATACCGTTGGAGTAAGATTACCGCGAGTAACGGATACCGTTTCAACGGATTGTACTTTTGGATTTACGTTACTGGTTTCATTTTTCTGCTCGTCAAAACAACAGGCAGATAACACAATTATTATCATACATAGCATAGGTAACGCCATAATTCGATTTTGGTATTTCACCAACATACCTCCTTGTTATTGTATATTATATTTCGTTTAAAGATAAAAGGCTTTCACCTTGATACAATAATTATATCAAAATAAAAGCCTTAATTTTGATGATTGTTCGCAAGAAAATCCTCTTTTTTGCTACGGAATTTCTTACGATTTTCCTACGAAAGTGGAAGTGTAACTATAAATTTTATACACTCGTCTTTACTATGAGCAACAATAGTCCCCTTATGTAGTTCTACAATATGTTTCGCAATCGCAAGTCCCAATCCGGCACCACCACTTGTAGTATTTCTTGATGTGTCAACTCGGTAAAACTGCTCAAATATTAGTTTTAGTTTTTCTTCTGCGATAGGATTCCCAAAATTTTCAAAAGTAATTACAATAGTGTTCTCTTGAAGTTCTGTGGTTATTGCAACTTCTGTATCTGTATAACTGTAAATTACCGCATTACGCAAGAGATTATCGAACACACGTTGTATTTTGTTTGCGTCGCAATGTAGCATAATGTCGCTTGTACTATTGAGAGTACATTTCAAATTTTTTTCCTTTAATATGGGCTTAAATTCATAGATAAGTTGTTCTAATAAACGGGTCAAATTTATGTTGCTGTATTGTAATGTTATGTTAGATAAGTTAAATCGTGTGATTTCAAAAAACTCGTTTATCAAATCTTCAAGACGTTCTGCTTTATCAAGAGAAATAGAAAGATACTTTTCTCTTAACTCCTGTGATATTTGTTGTTCATCATCATGCAGTAGTGTTAGATAGCCAATGACGGAAGAAAGCGGCGTTTTCAAATCATGTGCAAGGTACATAATCAAATCATTCTTGCGCTGTTCATTTTCCTGTGCAAGTCGCGCATTGTTTTCTGCTTCTTGCTTTAAGCGATTTATGTTGATAGCAATTTCGCTTAGTTCCGGTGAGAGTTCAATATAATCTACTGATTTATCAAATAGTTTTCCTGTTGCAGCTTGTAACTCGTAGACATAATTAACAACCTTTTTCAAAAGTTTATAAGTCAAATACAAAATGCAAACTACCCATAATATAAGCCCTACCATATAAACATAAAGTCCCCTATATATCAGGTAGTAATGTTCCACATATCTATCCAGTACCCAAGTAAGTCCCATATCTAACGAAACCGTACACACTAAGATAATTCCCGAACAAATTACACTCTGTAAGATATAACTTTTAAACAGGATTGTAAGCAGATAATTTTGTTCATTTTTATTCAATTTCATAACCTACCCCCCAAACTGTTTTGATAAATTTTGGATTTTTGGCGGGTTCATTTAATTTTTCTCTAAGCCGCCCTATATGTGCCATTACGGTGTTGTTATTATCTAAATATTTTTCTTTCCAGATATTTTCAAATAGTTCCTCAGTTGAAACAACTTTGCCTTGATGTTCACATAAATACCAAAGGATTGAAAACTCGATAGGAGTTAAAGATATTTCTTTTCCGAACAAAAAGCATTTATGCGTGTCCTTATTGATAATCAATCCTCTAATGTCATATTCACTTTTTGGAAAAAACTGCTTTTTTGTTGGATTGTTGTACTTCTGATAGCGTCTTAACTGTGTTTTCACTCTTGCAATGACTTCAAGGGGATTAAAAGGTTTTGTTATATAATCATCGGCACCTATTGTTAGCCCCATTATTTTATCGCCATCATCAATTTTAGCTGTAAGCATAATAACAGGGAAATAATAATTTTCTCTAATTTTTTGGCAAATACGGAATCCGTCTATATCAGGAAGCATAACGTCCAATATCGCCAAATCAATTTCCGTTTTCTGAATACATTCCAATGCTTCAATTCCATTGTAATATTTGTGTACTATATAATTATCGTTTTTAAGATAAACTTCAAGTAAATCTGCTATCTCTTTTTCATCATCTACAACTAAAATTTTTTCATTCATTGTCTACACTCCTTTTTATCCTTTTATCAAATGGTTTTACTGCGCTCTTGGGTATCAACCACATATAACCGATTTTTGAAACACCAGGTATTCGATTTTCTTTACAAAGTATCTGCACACGCCGTTCAGAAATACCCCATTTTTCCGCTGCTTCGGGACAAGACATATATTCCATATCGTAACCGTCCTTTCTTCAAACATTATCAATATAATTATACTCGGATAACCGAATAATAGCAAGTACATGATATGCTCTATTTCTATCCATACTATGATGTGTGTAATCATATCTTGAAAGAGAGATGAAATATACAATGTAGTTGGGTGAAATGATTATGAAGCAGAGCAAAGAAAAGTTTGATTTTAAGGCTTTCGGACAGGCTATCAAAGCGGCAAGAAAAGCAAAGGGAATTTCCCGCAACCAGTTAGCGGATAAGCTGAACATTGCGCCGCGATATATCGCGTCCATTGAAAACAGCGGGCAGCACCCAAGTTTGCAGATTTTGTATGAGCTTGTAACCCTGCTTGACGTATCGGTAGACCAGTTCTTTTTCCCGGAACGGGAACAGGAAAAGTCCACACGCCGCCGTCAGCTTGATACCATGCTCAACGGCATGAGCGAAAAGGATTTGAAAATCCTGTCAGCTACCGCAAAAGGGATTGAGGAAGCCAACAACGAAATAACGGGGGAATAAAGTTCCCTCGTTTCTTCATAGAAAAAGCAGTTTGAAACGTCGCAGTTTGCGGCGTTTTTCTTTTGTCCTGCTTTGGCAAAATCAGATTTTCCATGTAGTAGGGATAAAGGGAGAAAGTTTCTTAGCAAGCATAGGAAAGGGGTACCCTTTCCGTATTTTCGCCCTCCTGCGCTGCAGCGCGTCGGTTGAAAATTGCTTGTTGGGAAGTGTCCCAAACCCTCGGAATGGAAAGGAGTGTGAGCCGATGAACGGCAGGAAACGGACAGTACAAATTAAATTCAGAGTAACAGAGGAAGAACGGGCGTTCATTGAACAGAAAATGCAGCTCGTCCCTACCCGGAACATGGAAGCCTACTTGCGGAAAATGGCAATCGACGGGTATATCATTCAGATAGACCATGCCGACATAAAAGCTATGACAGCGGAGATACAGAAAATCGGGGTCAATGTCAATCAGATTGCAAAGCGCGTCAATGCGACGGGCAGCGTCTACCAAGAGGATATAGAAGAAATCAAGGAGGTGCTTGCGGAGATATGGCGGTTACAAAGATTAAGCCTATTAAAAGCACGTTAAAAAAAGCCCTTGACTATATCCAAAACCCGGACAAGACGGACGGGAAAATGCTGGTGTCCTCGTTCGGGTGCAGCTATGAAACGGCAGATATTGAGTTCGGATTTACATTGTCGCAAGCTCTTGACAGAGGAAACAACCTCGCACACCATTTGATACAATCTTTTGAGCCGGGGGAAGTCGATTATGAGAAAGCCCATGAAATCGGAAAACAGCTTGCCGACGCGGTAACAAAGGGGCAATATGAATACGTCCTTACCACTCACATAGATAAAGGGCATATCCATAACCACATCATTTTTTGTGCGGTAAACTTTGTAGACTACCACAAGTATGTTTCCAACAAGCGCACCTATTACGGAATACGCAACATCAGCGACAGGCTGTGCCGGGAAAACGGCTTGTCCGTCCTTGTGCCGGAGAAAGGCGGCAAGGGAAAGAATTATGCGGTGTATAAGAAAGAGAAAACCGCCAAAGCAAAATTGAAACTTGCCGTCGATACCCTTATCCCCCAAGTGTCCGACTTTGAAGAATTGCTCGCGCGGTTACAGGCAGAAGGCTTCACAATCAAACGGGGAAAATATGTGTCCTGTTTGGTTCCGGGACAGGAACGGTTTACCCGTTTGAAAACCCTCGGCGCAGATTATACAGAGGAAGCAATCCGGGAACGGATAGAGGGCAAGCGTACCCGCACCGCCAAAGCTCCCAAGACAGAACGCGGCGTGTCCCTGCTCATTGATATTGAAAACAGTATCAAGGCGGCGCAGAGCCGGGGTTATGAACAATGGGCGAAAATCCACAATCTGAAACAGGCAGCTAAGACCATGAATTTTATTACGGAACACAAGATTGAACAATACACCGACTTGACCGCAAAAATCGCAGAGATACAGACAGAGAGCGAACAGGCGGCAGACGCATTAAAGAGCGCGGAAAAACGGCTTGCAGATATGGCGGTGCTTATCAAGAATGTTTCCACGTTCCAAAAGACAAAACCCGCCTATGACGCATACCGCAAAGCAAGAAATAAGGACAGTTACCGGGCAGCCCATGAGCGCGAAATCATCTTGCATGAAGCAGCGGCAAAGGCATTAAAGGCGGCGGGCGTTTCCAAGCTCCCGAACCTCACCGCGCTGCAATCGGAATATGAAAAGCTCCAGGAACAGAAAGAAGCCCTTTACGCCGACTATGGCAGACTGAAAAAACAGGTCAAAGAGTACGACGTTATCAAACAGAACATAGACAGCATTTTACGGCAGCCAAGAGAACCGGAACGGGAAAAAGGAAAAGAACGTGGGGAGTAGCTTTGTTCATACTTGTATGATATAATAGTTCCTATCAAAAACAGTAGTTACATACCAAAGTGATACATTTTCAGCAAAGGAAGTGTCAGAGAATGGAACAGGAAATGCCGGACTATGAAACGATACGCGCCGCCGTTGTGAGCGAAAAATGGGCGTTGGAAAAAGTGCTTGCTTGTTACGGTGACGAAATCAACCGCCTTGCAATGGTAAAAAAGCGTCAGCCGGACGGAAGCGTAAAAGAGGAAATCGACGACGATTTACGGCAAACGCTCATACTGAAACTGTTAGAAGCTATCCCACAATTCCCAATAGAAAAGGAGTGATACCATGACACGCGGGGAAATTTGGAAAGACTTTTTTAAGAGAACCGTTTTGCCCGCCGTTATCGCATTGTTTTTATTCTTCATGTTTAAGAACGTCTTTACAGAGGACGGGCAGACCAATTACTTTTATGTGTGGCTGTGCTGCGGTATTCCCTTTGGTATTCGCCGTATGTTCGTATGGCTTGTACCGCATGGGTATGACATAGCCGGAACGGTGGGTATCATTGCCCTCAACTTCATTTTGGGCGGCATTATCGGTGGGGTCATTTTGATATGGCGGCTCGTCGTGGCTGCATGGTATATCCCCCTTACGATATACCGTTTACTTACCACAGATAAGGGCGCAACCCCTCAAATCAACATGGAAAAATAGCAAAGGAAAAACCGGGACGCAGACAGTCAGTAAAGACTATCCGCGCCCCGGTTTTCTTATGGGTGCAGTTCTGAAATGTTACGCAGTAGAACGCCGTTTTTAAGGGAAAAGGTATAAAGCCCTTGCCCTATGAGGAAACGGTTGTCAGAAGCCTGTAAAACAAGGCTTTTTTCGCCCTTACCGCGTAACAAGAGCGCGCCGTTTTCTCATGCGCTCGGCTGCCTGTCTGCGGGTAATCCGCTTCCGACAGTCCGGGCAGTATTTGACGCTGTTAGAGGTGGACGCAAAGAACGCGCCGCACACGGTACATTTCTTTCTGTCCTCGGTCTGATAGAGTTCCGCATAGAGCAGCTTATCAAGAGGAAGTACGGCAATCCGAAACCACTTACAGAGCAGGGAATAGGAAATGAGCTGCGGGCATACGCAAGTGTCCCCGTCGTCCAGTAAAATACAGTTGCCATTCTCGCAGTTGCAGCACTCCTTTTTCACAAGGGTGTTTACCTTGCGGCTTTGTCGCGGCGTCAGCCGCTTAATCCCGGTCATACTTCATCAGCAGGATAAACGGAAAGCTCTTTGTACTCGGCGTCGGTCAGCGCGTTCACTTTGGAAATGGTGCGCTCTGCAAGCTCCCGTAATCCCGCGTCCATGTAAGGCAGCGCAGCGGTCATGTTCTCAATAAGCTGCGCCTTGCTTCCCTCATGGTAAATGCTCAAAAGGTTTGTTTCCTCAACAGTAAATCTATTCATGCTCATACCTCCAAATCGTGATTTTTTCTTTTTGCCGCTGACTTTTTCGGGGCGGCTGTTTTCTTGTCTGCGGCAAGCTGCGCCCGGACAGAGGGGCGGGGCTTTTTAATCTCTTTGTCCCGGTTCTCTCCCTTGTCAATCAGCGCATACGTTCCATGTCTGCCCTCGATTTTGGAAAAGGAAAGGGTCTTGTAAGGCAGCATGGAGAAAAGGCGGTCAATGTCCTTTGTGTTCGCAAGCTGCATGAACGCTGGGGAAAGCTCCACCATGAAATGGGTCTTGTTCGGGCTGTTCGGCGTGTCATGCCGCTTCATTTCCCGCACAATGCGCCGTGCTTCCGTTTCAATCAGTCCGTCATGCAATGCGGCGATATGGGCCTTAAAATCTCCCGGTGGAAGCTGCTCCCTGTTGCGGTGTTCCTCCCGTAAGAGCCATTTAAGAGCGTCCGGGTCGTTGGGTATGGCTTCAAAGCGTTCAAACTTCCCAAACTGCGGGTCTGGGCTTCCGTTGAAATACTGTCCGGCGGGTATCATCTGCTCCCCGCGCTCATAAATCAGCTTTACCGTATCGGCGGGCAGCCCTTTTTCTTTGACGCGCTCATAATGGCGGGAATAGTCAAGTTCATACAGATTGCCCTTGATTATCCCATTTTCTTTCCCGGTCAGCTCCACCGCATAGGCAAGGATTTTATCGCGGGTCTGCTCCCCATAAAACCGCCATGTGTTATGCTGCCTTGTGTCCTTTAGGAAAACGTCGCGTTCCCGGAAGCAGCACGTCCCCGACGGGCGGGAAAACCATAGCAGCCGTTTTTCTTCAGCAGCGGGTCTTGACGCTGCTTCTCGCAAAATCCGTTTGTCTATCTCAAAATCACTCTGATAGAAAGCGGTATTCTGTTTCATAATCGCTTCAAGGGAAGCGATAACGTCCACATTCTCAAACTTACTTAATTTACCCAATCGGTCAGCTCCTTTCTAAGTCCTGCGACTTGCTTTTTTGTGGTTTCTTCTGTGCCTTTTCCTTATCTGCTTTGAGTTGCGCCCGGATAGAGGGCTTCTTTTCCGGCTTTGCTGTCTTTCCCTGTTCCTTGTCGGCTTTGATAGCGTCGGCAAGGTCAACAAGGGAGATAACCTCGCCCGCCTTTGCTTTCTGCTCCAGAGCGTCCACGGTCGGCGTCTGCGGCGTGTTGTTGATGATACCGTCAAAGTTATTGTCGTTCTGCTCGATAGTGTCCTCGATATGTTTTAACGGGTTAGCTTTTTCCGGCTGTTCGGCGGCAACGGCAAACGCCCGCGTACTGTTTCCCATAATCAGATATTTCCCGTCGTCGGATTGATGATGAAGTCCATACCCGGCTTCTTTCATCTGTTCAACGCTCATATCCGATACATAAAAACTGCCGCGCGGCGTTCTAATCTGTTTCCCGGTCAAATGCTCGTCGGGGATAAGCTGCGACTGCTTCTCCTGCAAAAATTCCGGCACATTCCGAAAACTGCCGCTGTCTACATAGTGGGCGGTATTTTCGCCGTTCTGATGAAGCACCACAATATCGGAAACGGAAAGGCTGTGTCCCTTAAAATCTTTCGGGTGGTCGATATTGAACTTTTCCCAAATGCTGTTAAGGGTAACGTCTGCCGTAAGGGGCGCGGTATAGATAAGCTCATAATTCGCCCGGTCTACGGTGTGTCCCGTCGCCTGCAGGCGGTCGTAAGGCTCAAAGTACAAGTCCCTTGTGGCGTCGCCGCGGGCTAACTGATAAATCCCGTAGCTGTCCTCCTTGCCGTAGAGTAAAAGGGCTTCCTTTGTCGGCACACTTTCCCGTAGCTGCTGCTTCATGGCGTTGTATTCATGCAGGGCTTCCCAAGTTTCCTTTTCTACACCGAACAAGCCGCCTTTTTCTGCGTGTTCCTGTAAATCGGTCAGACTGGTAACGGCTCCCTCGGTGCCGTCCTCATAGATACGGAAAACCTCGATACCGTCCTGTGTAAACAAACGCTCGGCGGCTTCCTGTTTCAGCGGAAACATACCGTCCCAAGAATAGCCGTAGTCCTGCATTTCCTTTACGCTGATAGTGGCGTCGGGTACGGGGATTTCCGGCTTCTCCTGCGGCGGCGCGTCCTGCGTCACTTCCTGTACCTCGGAAGTCTGCGCCTGTTCCTGCGTCTTTTGCAGCTCTGCGATATGTTCATCAATGCTGTTGATGATTTCCGCTGCGGTGCTGCGGATTGTTTCAAGAGAGCTTTTCAGTTCAGCAAGCTCCCGTCCGGCACTCCACCCGGCAACATATCCAAAGGAATAATCAGAGGTATCAAGCCCGTAATGCTGGCACACGGTATAGGCGATACTTTCTGCCTGTACCTCACGGGTGCGGCGGTCGGGTCTGTTCTCCAAGTCCTCTAAAGGGGCGTTTAGGTCAATGTCGTGCAGCTTCGCATGGGCGATTTCATGGATAAGTGTCTTTAAGGTTTGCAGCTCGCTCATGCCCTCATCAAGGGCAATACGCTTGTCCTCCAAGTGGTAGTAACCATGTGCGCCGCCCTCGATTTTTTCAAAGCCGACAGGAACAGGAGAAGTCTTTTCAAGGGCAGCGAAAACCTCCTTGTAATGCTCCACGTCCCCGGTCAGCATATTTACGGCAATATCGGGGATTTCCCTGCCCTCGGTCTGCGATACGTCAAAGACCGATACCACCTTAAAGGCGGGGATTGTGATTTCCTTTTCCTCGGTTACGGGCTTTCCGTCTTTGCCGATAATGGCTTTCTGTGTCTGCGGGTCGATTTTCTCCATTTCTTTTTTAATCTTGAACGGCGACGGGGCAAGGATTTTGATACCCTTTTGTCCTTTCATCACGTTTCGTCCAAAGTTATTTTTCCATGCGGAAAATCCGGCGATAAGGGAAGCGTCGGGCTTTTGCATGGCGATCAGCAGCGTATTGTTAAAGCTGTAATTATGAAACTTTGACATGACGCGCAGATATTCCTTGTAACGCTCGCTGTCGAACAGTTCCGTAATGCCTTGCTCCAAGCGGTCGGTTATCTCTTTGAGCTTTTCGGCGGGCTTCTCGGAAGTTAAGACAATGGGGATAACCGGGCGCGGCTCCTGCGGCGTTGCTTCGGGAACAGTCGCCTGTACTGCCGGGGCTGCGTCCAGTTCGACGGTTGGCTGCGGGTAGCTCATAATGCGGTAGTCCTCCGGCACATCGCGCCCCTCAAAGTGCTGCTCCCATGCGTCGCCGCTTTCCACAAGGTAGCCGTATTCCGTAAAGCTGCCTTTTTCCTGTGCGGCGGCGTTTCGTCCAAAGGCGATAAGGTCAATGCTGTTTTTCCATTCAGCGGGCATTTGCACCATGCCGGATTTGTTAAGGTAATAATCGCCCAATTCGCGGAGATTATGTACTTCGGGGATATGCACGAAAAAGTCCTCGTTATAGGTAAAGTCAATGAGCTGCCCGATATTCTCAAAACCATTCCTGCGCTGCGTGGCGGCGTTCAGCGCGGTAATCCCGGAAGCGTCAAGGGTTTCCAGTCGTGCCGCAAGGAAATTCAGCTCGTCCACCTGTGCCGCGCATACCATGTCATACGGCAGGGCAATGTGTCTGTCCTCCCGGTCAGAGTAGCCGTGAATGAAAAATTCCTGCGGATTGTCTGCGGTAATGCCGACGCTTTGCATGGCTTCGTGAAGTTCTTCCTTTGTGGCGGGCATGGATAACCAGCAGCCGCCCGGTTCTCCCGTTTCAAAACGGGTGCGGCTGTCAATAAGGATTGCAAACTGTTCCGTATCCTGTCCCGGTTCGGTTCTCGGTGCAGCGGCGGGAATGTCGGCAGCGGGCTGCTTGATTTCCTCGCCCTCTACGGTATAGCCCGGTAAGAGCTGCCCGTTTACCTTAAACTGCTCCGCGTATTCCTGCGGGATAGCCGGGGAGATTTCCGTAAAAAGTTTTTCATACGCCTTGATACGCCCATTCAGATATTTTTCCATAGCTGCCCGGTCAGCAAATACCTTTCTGTCCTGTCCGGCGATTTTCGCCTGTCCGTATCCGTGGGGGCTGTTGGTGTAGACGTTCCAAGACAGCGTATAGGAATACGGGATAGACTTCTGTGCTGCCTTGTCGTAACGGGTATTTTCGTAAACATGGTAGCTCATTTTATATACCCGGTTGCTGATGGTGTGGCGGTCGTTGTCCTCGTCCTGCCACTTGTTCGCCGTATGCTTCACTTCGGGTATTCTCGCATACTCAATCGCCTTGTCAAATAGCAGGGTCTTTCCCGCCTGTTCCTCCCATGCGGAAGCCTGTACTTTTAGATTTTCAAATACGGTCTGCTCCGCAGCCGCGCTTTCCTCCCGCAGCTTCATAAGCTCGGCAAGGGGTAAGGCGGTCAGCGGGGAAATATCCGCGTCTTTCGTTTCAAAATAGATACCGCGCTCAATCTTCATCTTGTCGGCGGCGTCCAGTCTGTCGCGGTCGTATGAGGAATAACCTGTTTTCCATTCGTCCATTTGCTCGCTCCTTTCTTTTTCAATCATGCGGTGCATAAGCTCGTAGTCCTCAATGCTCATGCTTCCGTCAAATATATAAGGGTCAAAATCTTCCCCGTCCCGGTAGGGCTTTTCGGAAAAGGGAAGCCCCGCTGCATGGGCGGCGGCTCTTGCTTCCTCGATAACCTCCGGGGGAAGCCTGTCGTCATGCGCCCCGATAAAACCGTCAAGGTCGTTCATGCTGTTTTCATAGTGATAGCGCACTCCGGCGGTCAACTCGTCAAGGCTCATATTCTCGCCTAAATGCCCGCAGTAGTAGCCGTTTAGAATAACGGCGGTGGGGTCAGCCGCTTTGATTTCTTCTAACCGGCTCCTGTCAAACGGTTCTAAAGTACCGTCCACTTCAAGATGAAACAGCTCGGCGTTCCATGAACGTCCCTCTTTCCAAAATGCTACCCATGCAATACCGTCCCTAAGTTCCTCTTGATAGTCCTTTACGCTGTCGCGCAAACTTGCCATGTGTAAAACCTCCTTTCGCGTATGGCAGCGCGGACGCTGCGTTTGTGGTTACATAGTCCCACTACGGTGCGCCCGCATTTCTGCCAAAGATTTTTGAGGATTTTTAGAGGGTTTGGGAAACTTCCCAACAAGCAAAATCCCCGCCAAGCTCTACATGAGTGGCAGGGATTTTACGGAAGTGGGTACCCGCTTCCTATGCTTGCTATTCAAGTTCTTTGTTCTTTGAAATGGTTACTTTGTAATTCACATATTTACCGCCCGTGTCGGCTAAAAGTACCGTTCCGTCGTAGGTTTTGCCCGTTTTCGGAGAGTACAGTTTTTTAACTGTTGCCTTGCCGGATTTAAGAAGTGCTGCGGCAATCTTCGGGGTAAAGGCGGTTTTTCGTTCCTCAAAGAAGCGGTCATTTTTCCACATGGTAAAGCCGCACTCTTTGTTGGAACAGTAGTAGTTTTTCTTTCCCTCATAGACCGGGGACTTGCAGCGGGGACACTTCCCAAGCTCTGTTTTTTCTGTCTTGAAAAGCTCTTGTTTCTCACCCAACACGGAAGCATAGGTTTTTACAAGCTCCTGCGTCATTGCTTCGATACCCTGCATGAAAGCGGCAGGGTCAGCGTTACCCTTTGCAATCTGCGTCAGATTGTTTTCCCATGCAGCCGTAAGCTGCGGAGAAGTTAAGCTGTCCGGCAGGACGCACACAAGGTTTGTGCCGTCTTTGGTAGGAAGTAGCTGCTTGCCCTTGCGCTCGATAAAGCCGCCTTTTACTAACTTTTCAATGACAGCGGCGCGGGTAGCGGGCGTCCCAAGCCCCCGGCGTTCTGCGTCCGGGTCGGTGTCCTCATTCCCAGCGCGTTCCATAGCAGAAAGTAAGGACGCTTCATTGTGGGGCTTCGGCGGCGTCGTTTCATGCTCCGTAACCTTTGCAGCAGGGTTTTCAAAGGTCTGTCCCTCGGTAAAGTCCGGCACATCTAAAACAAGTTCGTTTTCGTCGTCGCTGTCCGGCTTCTTTTTGAGGGTCACCCGGTAAAGCCGTTCCATGTCTTTCCACCCGGCAGCGATTACCGCCTTTCCCTTTGCCGTAAATTCATGGTCGGCGCAGGAGAAAACCGCCGTTACCGCTTCAAAACTGTACGGCTCGGCGGTCGCCATAAGCAGACGCGCCCCGGCAAGGGTAAGGATATTGCGCTCGCTTTCCGGCAGCGCGGTAAGGTCAGCCTTTGCAAGCTCCATAGTGGGAATGATTGCGTGGTGGTCTGATACCTTTTTGCTGTTCAGAACGCGGGAAACTTCCGGCGTAAAGGAAATGCCCGCCATAAAGGGCAGCTTCCCGCATAGCAGCGCGATAATGCCCGTCGCTGTTTCTCCCATGTCATCGGTCAGAAATGCGCTGTCCGTTCTCGGATAGGTCAAGAGCTTCTTTTCATAGAGGGTCTGTGCAAGGTCAAGGGTCTGCTTTGCCGTGTACCCGTAAATACGGTTTGTTTCCCGCTGTAAACTGGTAAGGTCAAAGAGCTTCGGCGGGGCAATGGTTTTCTTTTCTTTCACAAGGGAAGTACAGACAGCCGCCGACGCTTCGCAGGCTGCTTTCAGTTTGCCCGCTTCATCAGCGGCGCAGATCTTCGCGCTTGCCGCTTCTGCGCCGGGGAGCATAAGGCGCACATGATAGTAGGTTTCTTTCTTGAAGTTTGTAATGGCAGCGTCCCGGTCTACAAGCATTTTTAAGGTCGGGGTCTGCACACGTCCCACGTTCAAGGTCTTTCCATACAGGCAGGAGAAAAGGCGGGTCGCATTGATACCGATAAGCCAGTCAGCCTTTGCCCTGCATAGTGCGGAATGATAGAGGGTGTCATACCCGCGCCCGTCCTTCAGATGTTCAAAGCCGCTTCGAATTGCGTCCGTTTCCATAGAGGAAATCCAAAGACGGGTAAAGGGTTTCTTGCAGCCCGCTTGATGATAGACAAAGCGGAAAATCAATTCTCCCTCGCGCCCCGCGTCGCAGGCGTTCACGACTTCCGAAACGTCGGCGCGGTGCATGAGGTCTTTCAAGATTTTGAATTGTTTTCCCTTGTCGGCGGCTACGGTGTACTGCCATTCCTGCGGCAGAATGGGTAAGCTGTCATAGCTCCATTTTCTGTACTGCTCCCCATAGGCGGCAGCTTCGGAAAGCTGTACCAAATGCCCGATACACCAAGAAATGATGTACTTGTCATTTTCGATATATCCGTCTTTCTTACCCGTAACGCCAAGGGCGGCGGCAACCGCCGCCCCGACGCTGGGTTTCTCACAAATCACAAGTTTCATTCTTCCTCGTCCTCCTGTTCGGTGTCTGCGATGTCAGTTTCTTCCTCCGGCTCGTCCTCGTCGTATTCGTCAAAATCGAACTCGTCAAGGTCGGTGCTGCCTTTTACGTTCTGCTTCGGTTTCATAAACTTAACGTAGTAGAGGGCTGCACCGCCGCCAAGAAGTCCCACAACAAGGAAAATCAAAAGCCCGCCCATGCCGTTTTGGGGCTGCTCCTGCCCGGTGGGTTCCTCCGGCGCGGCTTCCTTGCCTGTGCAGCTATCCATGTTGACAGAGCAGACGGGGCAGGCGGTGTTTACTTCGCCCGCCTTGCATTTCTCGGTACAGTTGCAGACAGCCGGGGGCTGCTCGGTCTGTTCCTCCCCGATAATCGCCATAAGGTCGCTTTCGTCTACTTGATTTAAGAAGTGGACGGAATTTTCCCCCTCGGCTGCCCGGTCAACGATAATGTAAAAATAGTTGCCGCCTTTGCTTTTCACGACGATAAACTGCTTATCCTCGGCAGCGTCCCCGTCGATGTCGTCCACAAGGGTCATGTTGCCCTCCGGGGTAAGGGGCTGCGGTTCGGTTTCCACGATTACGCCGCTGTCGTCGGTTTCCTCCGTCGGGGTCTGCGCGTAGGCAGTAACAGAAAAGCCGCCCACAAGGACAAGGGCGGCGCAAAGTGCGGTAAGGCTTGCAAGGATTTTATTCTTCATCTGCATTGTCCTCCTGTTCCTCATAGTCTGCGGGGATAGGGGCAATGCCCGGAATACCGTTGCCGGAAAGCATAGCGGTAAGCTCCTGCGGGGTCAGGCGCATGGAGCGCACGAGCTGAACGATTTGCAGATTTTCCGCTTCGGTTTTCTGTGCTTCCAGTCCGCGCAGCTTGTTCTGATACTCCGTGATTTTCTCACGGGTCTTTTGGATTTCCTTTTCAATTCTTTCGATTTTACTCATAGCCATAATGATTTTTCTCCTTTCGATTTTCAAATGTGTTTGTTGTATGTCAGTTCCAGTTCATCAGCCCGTACCCTTTGATACAGGCATAGTCAAGGGGATAGCTCTTAATCTTGCAGGCGTCGCCGGAATTGCCCTCAACGGTATAGACGCGGCTTTCGTCCCTGCCGATAACAAGCCCAACATGGTCTGCGCTGCCGTCTAAGTCCCAGTCAAAAAAGATAGCGTCGCCGGGGGCAATGTTTTCATAGCCCCGCGCTCCCCATTGTCCGTGAGAGGTAAACCACGGAATACCCTGCGACTGGCAGGCGGCAAAGCGCGGTTCGGAAAGCCCCATTTGCCCGTAGCACCAGGACACAAAACAGGCGCACCATTCCACGCGGGAGTTGAAGCCGTACCAGCTCCAATACGGATAGCCGCCCACATTTCCGACTTGCTGCTTTGCAAGGTCAACGATAGCGGTATTACCGGGGCGCGTTCCGTTTACAAAGTCCACGCCGCTTAAATCCTCGGACGCGGAAGTGTCGGGAGAGCCGCCGCCAAAGATAAGGGGCTTGTTCCCGCTTGTCTGCAAGTACACCCGGTACATTTCCAGTTGTTCCGGGGTCAGATTATTTTCCGCAATGGTGGATAGCGGGGTGTTCGTCAGCTTGACGTTTAAGATGTAATACTCATAAGGCACTTGTACCGTGTAGGTGTCCGTATGCTCGTTGCCGTCCTCGTCTGTCCATGTGTCGGTGCGTTCTTCCTCCCGGTAGCGTATTTCCACTTCCTCGGTCAGCGTCAGCTTGTATTGTTGATTGAAAATCCGCTGTAATTCGCTCTGTACCTCGGCGCAGGTGTAGCTTTGGTATTTTGCGGTCAAATAAGACGCTAATTCATGGGGATTGTGTCCGATATTTGCAAGGTCATAGCGGTACTCGTCATAGCCCGGATTGTCGCGCTCGATATTGTCAATCCTGCTTTGCAGCTCGTTTTCCAATCCTGCGTAGCTGTTTTCCACTTCCACAAGGTCGCTGTCCTCGGACGTATAGGACGTTCCAAGCACGCCGTTTAACGTGCCGGAAAACATTGCCCCACAAGAGGACAGCCCGGACATAACCATGATAAAGAGCAGTAGCACCCCGACAGCGATTGCCACACCCGCCGGGTGCCTTGCCACAAATGCTGCGGTCTGCTTCGTTTTCTCGGCGGCTTTGGCTGCCGCCTTGCGGGTGCGTTCTGCCGCGCCCTTGATACCCTTTGCGGTATTGCGGGCTTCCTTTGCATACTGCCGCTTGATTTTCTGCTTCTGCCAAAACCGGGAAATGGGGTTACTGGTTAGCTGCGGGTTCTCATGCAGGGTCTTGTGATACTGAAAGTCCATATTTGCCCGAAAAGCCGCTTTTTCTGCCTTTGCCGCTTCCCGGTAGGGTTTCAGCTTATGGTTGCGGTAGCCCTGCTTGATTTTCCGCGCCCCGTACTTCAATCCCCGTTCTGCGGCTTCCTCGCTCTTGTGTGCGCCCTCCACGCCGGAATTATCCTTTTCGACAGAATGGATTTTGTTATGTACCAAAATCCCGGCTTCCTGTGTGGGGCGGGATAGCGGGTTGTGCTTCTCCTTAAATCCGGGCGGCTTGTCCTTTTCCTCAAAGTGCAGGCGGGTCTTGCCTTTCCCGGTGGTTTCGTCAAAGGTGCGCTCTTTTACCAGTTTCTTTTCTTTGGGGATAGCTGCCTTTGCCTTATCCAAGCGGTCGGCGGCTTTATCGGATTTCTTGATATACTTTTCAAGCTCCGGGGCAGCGCGTTCCTCGTCGGTAAATTGCAGCCGGGAAGATTTCGTCCCGGCGGTAGCTTCTGCCTGTGCTTTTCGTACTGCCTTTTTACTGGCTTTTCGTGTATGGGCGGCGTCGATATGCTTCATGACGCGCTCCGTTTTGCCTGTGTCCGCTTTGGGGGCAGCTCCCGGCACATGGGGAAGCGGGCTTGTATCAGATACCGGGGGAAGCTGCATAGCGTCCTGTGCCGCCTGTTGTTCCGGGGTCTTTTGTAAATCCGCGTCCCGTATGCGGTTGCTGATACGTTCCGTGTCTCCCGTGGTCTGATTTTCTGCGATAGCCCCGTCGCGGGTCATTTTCTGCGTGATTTTATCGCGGGGCTTTAATGGGTCTTTCAAGTGTTACCACCTCCAATCCGCGCCCCTGCAAGGGCGCAATACTCGGCGTTCAGTTCAATGCCGATATAGCGGCGGTCAAGGCTTTGCGCTGCAAGCCCGGTGGTGCCGCTTCCAAAGAACGGGTCTATCACAACGCCGCCTTTCGGACAGCCCGCAAGTATGCACGTTTCCGCGAGCTTCGGGGGATAGGCGGCAAAATGCCCGCCCTTGTACGGTACGGTATTGATAAGCCAAACGTCCCGCTTGTTTCTTGTGGTCGGCATAAGGGCGTCGTCATAATAGCTGCCGCTGCGGGGCTGATTGATACCCTGTACCTTGCCCTGTCCTGGTACTTCCTCGGCGTATTTGTGTCCTGCGCTGCGCCCTTGCCTGTAGCGCGCAGCCGTTCCCGGCGCGATCGGCTCTGCAATGGCGGCAGCGTCATAGTAATATTTCTTTGATTTCGTCAGTAAAAAGATATGCTCATAGCAGCGGCTCGGTCGGTCGCGGCAGCTTTCCGGCATAGGGTTTTCTTTCAGCCAGATAATATCGCTGCGTAAATACCACCCGTCAGAGCGCAGGGCAAAGGCAAGAAGCCACGGAATACCGATTAAATCCTTTTGCTTGCAGCCCGCTTTCATGCCGCTGCCGCAGTATGTGTCTGCGATATTCAGCCAAAATGTCCCGTCGTCTTTGAGTACCCGGCGCAGCTCCCGGAACACTTCCACAAGCCGCCCGATATACTGCTCCGGCGTGTCCTCACGTCCAATCTGCGCGTCAAGCCCGTAGTCCCTTAGTCCATAGTAAGGCGGGCTTGTGACGCAGCAGTTCACGCTTTCGCTCGGAAGCTCCCGCAGGGCATAGAGGGCGTCGCGGTTGATGATTACGTCTGTTTTCATGGCTTGCTCACTTCCTCCGGCTTTGTCGTAAGCAGACAGTAAAGCTCGGTGTCCGTCGGGAAGCGGTCAATGAACGGCAGCACCACATTCCCGTAAAAGATAAGCCCCTCGCCCGCTTCGGTGTGGGTTACATACTTCATCTGCTGCGGGGAGATGTTAAGCTGCTTTGCAAGGATAGCCCGGTCGCCCTGTGCCTGATTGAGCATGAGGACAAAATCGGAGTTTTCAAAGATATTCTCGACTTCGCGGCTGCTTAAAAGGTCTTTGACGTTCTGTGTGATAGCCGTCGGTATGCCGCCCCATTTACGAAAACGCTTCCAAATCTCCACAGAATAGGCTGCGGTCTGTTCCTCTTTCAAAAGCAAATGAAATTCGTCCATATAGTAACGGGTTGCCTTTTTCTCGGCGCGGTTGACGGTCACGCGGTTCCACACCTGGTCTTGCACAATGAGCATACCTAATTTTTTGAGCTGCTTTCCAAGCTGCTTAATATCAAAGCAGACAAGACGGTTTGAAAGCTCCACGTTGGTACGGTGGTTAAAGACGTTCAGAGAGCCGGAAACATAAAGCTCCAATGCCGCCGCAATGCGGGCAGCTTCCGGCTCCGGCTGTTTCAGCAGTTCGTTGTAGAGGTCGCCCAAAATCGGCATTTTTGCCGGGTCGGGGTCTGCAAGGAAAGGTCGGTACACATTCCTAACGGCGCGGTCAATGACGGTCTTTTCCACGGGCTGCAAGCCCTCTTTGCCGCCGATAACAAGCTCGCAGAGGGAAAGGATAAAGTCGGATTTCAAGGCAAGCGGGTTGTCGTCCTCGGAGTAGTTGAGGTTAATATCCATAGGGTTCACATACTGGGGCTTGCCGTCCATGCCTTTTCCGGCAGGCGACAGACGTATCACTTGCCCGCCCAAACGCTGCACAAGGGAAAAATATTCTGCTTCCGGGTCGCAGATAATAATATCGTCGTCGGTAATGAGAAAGGCGTTTGTCATTTCCCGTTTTGCCGCAAAGGATTTACCGCTTCCCGGTGTTCCAAGAATAAGCCCGTTGGGATTTTTCAGTTGCTTGCGGTCGCAGAGTATCATGTTGTTACTAAGGGCATTTAAGCCGTAGTAAAGGGCTGCACCCCTTTGGAAAAGCTCCTGCGTGATGAACGGGATAAAAATAGCGGTGCTACTGGTCGTAAGCCCTCTTTGAATGGGGATAAGGTTCTCCCCAAGAGGAATAGAGGACATAAAGCCCGCTTCCTGCAAATAGTCAAGGCGGGTCAGAGCGCAGTTGTTTTTCTGTGCAAAGCCCGCCGTAGCAAAGATGTCATTATCCAGTTTCCGCTTCGTGTCTGCCATGTTTACCACAAGGAACGTCAGCAGAAACATTCTTTCATTTCTGCTCTGTAAATCCTGCAAGAGATTTTTCGCTTCGCTGCCGAACGTGGCAAGGTCGGACGGAAATAGCGATAGGTAAGCCTTTGAAGTTATCTCCAGCTTTTCCCCCGCTTCA